>JBDGRL010000024.1:0-13482 GCA_042218065.1 Candidatus Magasanikiibacteriota bacterium
ACCAGTTTCGCACCTCTTTCTTTTTAGGATTTCGGAAGATTTGAAGCCCTATTGCGTCATCGTTTTCATTATTTAAGAATAATTGTTTTTCTAGAATGGCTGTTCGGACCTTTGGGAGAGGGACTTGTGGATTGCTTTTGTCTTTTAGATTCAAGATTTGTATGTGAGGTCCACTATGTAAGTAAATATAATCTTCAAAAGACTCCATGTTTATAAAACCACTGAATTTTTTATCAATTTTTCTTTCCGAAATTAACCTAGAATTATTAGGGTCTGAAAGATCATATACTCTATTTTTTTCTCTCGGATTATTAACCAAAGTATTTACTATTAAATAACTTCCAATTGATTCATTATAAAATACATTTTTTATTTTTTCGTTAGTCGGTTTTATCTTCGTAGGGTTAGTTATATCAAATAGACGAATATTCTTCTTTGCTCCTAAAACAGCAAGTGCATCTCCTGTAATTTCAACATCCCTAATGCCAGCATTAGTCTTTACACTATCTTTTTTATTCCAATTTCTTACATCGAACAAAGTAACTTTGTTACCTGTATTAGCTGCAAGTAAATTATCCTGAATATCGATCCTATTTACCCCAGTACCCGATAAGAAAGAAGAGACAGCTTCCGGATCTGTGCTGGTGGATATGTTTATCTTTGCTCCCCCTTTATTTGTGGCTACATAAATATTACCCCCTTTCTTGCTTACAAAACTAATATCTGTCTGAGAAGAAAAAGTATTATTATTTATTTTATTATCCTCAATTTCTGTATAAACCTTTTGTACTAACCCATTTTTTTCATTAGCCTTATAGATCTCTACTTTACCCCCATTCTTCTTACCAAAAACGTATAAATAGTCACCAATTGAAGCTAAATCTCTTATGATATTAACTTTTTTATATTTAACACTATCAACCTTCTCTGGATTTCTCTTGTCCTGCAGACTATAATAGGTAATCTCTTTTCCGTTTATAACAAATAACTTATTTTGACTTACTTCTACTAATCCTATTTGGCTTTTTGTATTTATATACCCTTTTTTATCTTCTTTAAACAACTGCAACTTACCCTTCTTCACAGGATCTTTATTTAACTTAGGAAGATCATCAACGCTAGTATTTTTATCTCCAGCATCTCGACAGTACCGGAAATTAATATTATAATCCTTTGGTTCTTGTAATGCTTTATTAGTATAGGGTTCCCAGTTTCTTTTACTTCTTTCGGGCCAACTATTTCTACAAAACCAGGCATCCAGGTCAGATTGATCACTAAAGGTTTTTCCTTCAGGTTGGGCTCCCTGAGCAGATTTATCCTCCAAAATTTCAGCTGACCCTTTGAGTTTCATCTCACCTTCTGCGGTAGATGTAACCCTTACTCTAGAAGAAGTAGAGTTCGGCACCTCAAAAGCAGGGTTAACTGTAGGACCCCAATCATACTCCCAGTTGTAGAAGCTGGTTCTTTGTATCTTCTGTCCGTCATCACTTCTAGGTGTTGCAGTAAACTTGGTGCTGGTATTTGGTTGCTTATAAAGGTAAGAATCAGGTGTTACGTTTACCTCATCTATCTTGCATATTTCTTTTCCGGTCTTAAATTTCCAAGCTACATCTAGACTGTCTTTCAGTTTTGACTTCTTTTTATCACCTCTGATTCCTACATCTCTGTAGTCCTTTATCCCATCTTTGCCGCTGTTCATTATTACTGCATAAGTGCTGGTCGCCTCCATAGGTTCTCGCAGCTGGGCTTTGACACTACTTGTAACATTGCTACCTAAAACCGAAAAGAAGGTCACTTCTTTGGCTGTAACCATTTCCTGCTTAGCGCACCATGTAGGTTTGTTGTGCTTAGAAGCAAAAACATTTGGTATAGTTTTAGTAAAGAAGTTCTTTATTTTCACCCACATACTGTGCCAGAAACCTTTTGGTTGTGGTTTTTTATTTTTCGGAGCAAAACCTTTAAGAGCCAGGGCTTTATTAGTAGTGGTCGAAACTTCTATTTCATTGTTGTTGCACTTTCCTGTCTTGGATTTTCTGGCGATCATTACATTCTCTTTTATGCTGGCGTCTTTTATATTTGTATTAAATTTGGCATAAATTTGGGAATTCCTGCATACTCCGTCAAATTTTGTGTTATTATCATTTACTTTTTTACCCTTATTATTTATTATTTGATTATTCGAAAGACCTCTGGGGTTTTTTTGACCAAAATCAGATCTTTCAAACCCAGCTTCCTCAGCAGGGTACTTTTCTGCTGGCTTATGCCGAAGATAACAACAAGAATTGTTGGCTACTCCATAGTTATATCTATTTTTATTGGAATCAACCGAACAGTTATTATATACTTTATCGCTTCCCGGTACTCCTGAAACTTTGCTGGCTGACTTTGGTTCATCGAATGCCTTAAATCCACAAAGTAAACCATAACCTCCTCTGCCACCTGCTGTATTAGGTAAAGTGCTTGTATCGGTGGTACCTAATACTTTCTTTTTGCTGGTAGTAGCCATTATAGTAGTGGTCTGACCTATAACATTAGGTGTAATGGACGCGACATCACCTTGACCAATTGCTGTCGCGATCTGAACCGGGTTCCCGAATACTGCTTGTCGATTCAGTGTTTTCTGGGAAATTTCACATTGAGGATACTCACCAACACCTGCCATTGCATTTCCACAAACGGAAGATTTCTGATATCTCACAGAAGAACCTGCCAAAGTACAGTCGGAACTGCATCCGGGGTCGCTAGGATTACACCTGATAGCAAAGTCATCTTTTACTTTTCCTTTAAAATTTCCTGAGCCGTTTTGACTTGATAGATTTTTAAATTTCTTAGCACAGATATCTCTAAGCTTACAGCTTCTACTACAGACCGCACGACCGGTTGAGCTTACGGTCACCCTATCGGTATTATTTTTGTCAAGCCTAAATATTAATTCATTATCTTTATTGTTGCGATAATTTATCTCGCACTCCTCGCTCGGCTCTAATTGCTCATTTCCGCAAATACTTACCGAATTGCCGCAAGCATTTTTGGCTTGGCTAGGTTGGTTAATGCCCGAGTTCTTCAAAGAAGAAGTTGAGCTCTTAAATATACTATTACTACTACACCATTCACTGGTTAATTGAGCACCGGTATTAAGACACTCACTGCTACACCGATCGTTTCCTTGAGGATCAGTAGAAGGATCACAATCTTCTCCGCCGGTGACACTACCACTTAAACATTTAGGTGCATCAGAATCTGCAGGGCGCTTAGTAGGAGAGCCTAGATTTACACAAGTTGCAGGATCACAGTATCGGGCAGCATTTTCAATTGGCGGAGAAGTGACCGTATTTCCCTGCTTATCCAAATATTTTATCTTTTTTGTAGATGTTGCTGCATTATTCTTAGAGTAAGGGATTAATTCGCACTCTTCACCTTCTTGCCAATCTATCTTTTCATTACCACAAACATTGGAGGTACCCCGAGTTCCAGTAGCAGTATTACCGGGCCGCAAACAGTTGAAATTACAGCTCTTACCAGGTACTTCATTTTTATCAGCGATATCACAATCTTCTCCCAGCTCTACCTTTCCGTTACCACAAGTGGGAGTAGAAGTGCTTGTAATTTGGCTGCCAGCTAACAGGCAGGTATTAGAATCACACTGTGGCTTAACTTCATCTGCAATATGGAAATTAGTGGTCGATACTACTTGAGTATCTCCACTCTTCCAGTTCCAATCATAAGCAGAAGGGTTCAAAATCTGACCCTGCGGGTTACACTCATTGGGAGAACCTCGAGGGATTACCCTGAAAGCCTGCTTGTCACCGACGGTATTCTCAAAGTATGGAGAAGGTTTCACTTTTGCAGTGTTGAGCCTACAACCTTCCATTGAGTTTTTAGTCTTAAACTTCCATGTAGTAGTTACCAAGCTTCTGCCTGCTATTGGTACTCGTTTTTTCTTTTTGGTCTTCCATCCACCAATAGCCTTAATACCATCATCTCCTCCTTCTAATGTAACCTGATACCAAGTACCGGTTGCGAACTTGTCTCTGATCCAGTTTCCTCCGCTCTTCTTTGCTGGATAAGCAGTAACTTGCTCGTTAGATGTATATCCAAACTTTTTATAAAGCTTCATATCAATTTTACTGGTGTTCCTGCAAAGTTCACCTTTGCACTTTTGAACCACTATATTGCCATCTTTCTTTCCTTTTGCTGCAATGTAAGTATCTTTTTTTATTTTTCTATTAAACTCAGCTGCGACTCTGCCATTTGGACAAGCGGCTATACAGCTCCGGGAAGGAAAAACTCTAGTAGCTCGAGGAACACCTAGGTCAATATTCAATTTGGAAGTACCCGTCACAGTATCCTTCTTTACAGGTTGGCCGGGATCAGAAGTAGTAACGCTGGTAGTAGCTGTTATATCAATTGTTGCCGGGGTATTTCTATGTACAAATGCTTTTGCATAATGGTCCATTACTTCCCCTCTTTTGATGCTACTAGAAGCAGTAGTACTTACATAGGTATCCGCTGAATTACCGGTACCGGCAAATAGTTGGGTCCAGCCCCAGTCATACCCAAGAACGCTAATCAAACTACAAGCCTGATTACCTTTACCTATCACCTCATACCACAATCTTGACCCAAACGGACCTTTCAGAGCGCCGAGCTCTCCTGTGCTATATTGAGTCGGATCTACCGCCGCATTTTCAAGGTTACAAGTATTGCCATTCGGACTGACTCTAAAATCAAAACAATAAGCCGTACCGTCACCACAAGGTCGAGTAGCCTGGAGTGGGTAGCTTGAGGTTACATCACGCCCAGCTTTTTTCTCTACTACCAATGATCTTATATCATCTGAAAGTTTTACTCTATACCAACTACCGGGTTTTAACTTAGGATTTTTATTCGAGTTTTTAAGTATCTTTAATCTATTTTTCCCTTTTGTAAGTTCTGGTTTTAATTCAAGCTTTACCCCTTTTCCTTGCTCGCTCATATTTTTCTTCTGTTGAGCAGTTAGATCAAATATCTTATCTAATCTTTTTCTAGAAGAGGTTGAGTTTGTACAATCTATTTCACCACCGCCACCACACTCTAGTATCTCAACAGTAGAAGAGTTTATAGTCTCCGGATCCATCGATACATTGAACCCAACTTGCACATTAGCATTTGTACACACATCATCTCTGCCTTGCTCAAGAGTCCTAATCGAGCTTGTCGGAGGTCTAGGCGTAGGTGAAGGCAGGGTTGCTGCTTGCTTATTGCCCCGATAAGTTTGTAAGTCACATTGCTCTTCTACGACAGGCAACTTGGGAATATCAGCGGTAGCAAAACGCCAAGCATAACCTGCATTTCTAGACTGACCTTCACACAGCAAATTTTTAGTCTTCCAAGTTCCAGCCTCCGGGCCTGTTTTACAACATCTATACCCTTGATTGTTCATACTTTGTTTCGTTGACTGAGCTGCTTTTCTGCAATCTCGAACAGAGTATTTTACACTATTGCTGAGATCACCGCCTTTATTCTCTAATTTTATAGGTCCGGACTGCATTGATTTACCGCCTGTCGTAGTCGGAAGTCTAGTGCTTATTTTTTTACTAGTAATAGAGCCTGTAACAATAGTATTTGACGATTTTGTATTTTCTCTAGCTATCCAGGTGCTTGTATTAGAGGCATTAGCTCCACTCTTCCAGAAGTACAAAGTAGGTGTTGGAGAGGGTTTGATATTAGTTCCATATATAGCAAGAGGTGGGGCAGTATCAACTAAAGGAGCTGGACCGCTATCCGGTTGAATATTACACAAGCCCGGTTTCGGTTTTCCTTGAACAATCTCAAGAGTATCCTGACCATCAGTAACATTTCCAAATGCATCTTCTACCGCTACGTTATAAGCTTGTGCTGGGTAATCCTCATCATCACCATCCCCCTTAACATTATTATCATTATCATCATCACCGTTGTAATCTTCTTTCGGAACTTTTACTATAATCTGATCATCCTGCCAGGTATCCCCACATCTTTTCAGATTGGGGCTCCTCAAGCGTATACACTCTTTTGGTCTATTATTGTTAAAGCATTGCTGTACTTTAGATACATCAGAGTGCATCCAAACTTCAGTTTTCTTCGGACCAAAGTTGCTACCATAAATAGTGACAAGACTGCCTTTTGTAGTACTGGTCGGGTCTATAGATTCTAAAGTAGGAGCTTTCAAAGAGCTGGTTGCCGCTACTCTAAATGGTACAGCATTACTCTTTTTTCCATTTACCCTCGTATAGATATCTATAGCACCGGGTTTCAGCCTGGGAAGAGTGGTGTCAAATTGACCTGATGACAAATTACTTACACTGCCCTGAATAGAAGAAGTGCTGAAAAATACGTTGGTTGCACCGGGCTTAAACCCACGACCCGATGCCTGTAGGTCTGCTCCTGGTGCCGCTGTATTCTTACCACTATTTTTCTCAGTGACCTTACATAATCCAGGTCTAGAAGTGTTGTTTACTCTAAACCAAGTTTCACAAGTAGCGTTCAAGCCCTTATCTGAGCTGGTACTATTTGAACAAAAGTCATCTATAGTAGATTCAGTGGCACCGAATGCATCCCAGTTTAAAATCGTCTCTCCATTGCCTTTTATATTGATGTAATACAACCTTGCTCCATCATACCACTTTCCATTTACATTCCTAACTTTACTTTTTATTATAAACTTATCCAAACTAGTATTATTTGCACTTTGAACCGTTCTATTAACTTCAATATTTTTATCTTTACTGCCTGAACCTCCCCATTTATAACTTGCCAACTCATGAACTGTTCCATCTTTATCTTTAATTAAAAACTCAATATTTGAAGCTTCAAAGGATTTAGCTTTAGCCTTAAGTTTTACTTGCACCTTTTGTAAACCACTTATAGAGGTGGTAGAGTATTTCATCCTACCCCCTTTACCATCTTGTGCCCATCTTATATAATTATTTTTATTTTGATACATCAACCCTTCGTCGTACTCTTTACTAAATTTGCTTCTAAAGTCTTGTAAAGGATTTTGATTTATCCGAATTGCATAATCCTCCCCTTTTTGGATCTTCTTCTTTTTTGGCACTTTTGCTAGTATCCAACTTGAATTCCAAGTATCGGTCGAACATTGCGGCGCAGGCATTATCACCGATCCTTTGCGCCAACTTACCTGATTAGAATTTTTGCTCGAAGTAGACATTTCTACTTTGGTTCCATTTCTATCCTCACCAAAATACTTACCTTTTATTGTAACCCAAGTTCCTTTAGTTCCACTAGTAGGACTAATACTTGTAATTATCGGTCTAGCACTACAAGTACCGAGCCTGCATTGAAGGGCCCCTCTACAATCGGCATCTCTGTTACAAGAAGCACCTAAACCAGCTCCACAGATGCCAGGATTATCATCTGCAAAATCATCATTTTTACATTGACTGGGGTAAACTGTAAAATGAGTGGAAGTGTTAGCTGTATTCTTATCAATATCATGAGCTATAAATTCAGCTCTATATTTTGTACTAGTACGGAAGAGATTTTTACCCTTTCTCAACCATGTCTCAAAATGGAAATTAAACGGATCAGAGGATCCATGACTGACGCTGGGTCCGATATATATTGGCTGTAGCTTAGAGGATTTTATTGGTTGACCCGTATCTGTATCTATAAGTTTCAGCTGAACAAAGGAGTTTCCACCAAAGTTTTTAGGAGTAGAGGTCCTATCATCCATTGTTAGATTCAGCTTCAACCTGTCTCCAAAATAAACCGGGTTTTTATTCGTTGGTGCGCTTCCTCCTATGGTAATATTTCTGAGCTTAGGCTTAGTCTTGTCAATCTCTATTTCATCATCATTGTCTGCCGGGTTTTCTCTGACATTGAAACTTGCTTGAGTATCCCCACAACCAGCATTCATTGCCTTATTATTTGAACCCTTAATATCTTTATTTATACTGACACTATAATTTCCTTCTTCCAACAGTTTACCCTTCGCTACCATTACATGAAGGTTATGTTTCATTGAAAACTTGAAATTACCGGTAATTTCTAAACCATCTTTTTCTATTGTCATCCAATTCTTAGAAGACGTAGGCAGACTATCTTTGTTTACAGGTTGGCTAAATACTGCTCTTATTTTTACATTCTTCATATGGGTTGATTTTTTACCCTTTTCCGTACTAGGCGTTATACTTTGAACATAAAACTTCTCATTTGGATCACACTGAGAGCCTGAACCATAATTTAAATCTAAGTCACCACCGGTTTTAGTAGAAATCTGATTGACTGTGGTAGCCTGTTGAAACTGCTCTAAGATAAAGTTTGCGATAGCAAAAGAAGACATAATAATTACAAGACCTATAGTGGCATTGGTCAAAATATCTTTTGCTTGTTGTACATCCTCCTCATTGCCTCCTGCTGTCATCCATTTGTAGCCGCCATATATAATCAATACCAAAGCTATAATACCCAACAGCCCCAAAAACACATTTATAATTCTGGTAACCACAGTTATTAGACCGGCATCACCTAAGTTAGTAGCATTTCCAATTGCACCAAAACCAAAGTCAGTAGTAGTTTGAGCCGAAGCTGCTATCGGAGCAGCTAAAATAGAAACTAGAATAGAAGCTGGTACCACTGATAATATAATTTTGGTTATTTTAGAATTATTCATATTAGAATCCAGCGGTTTGATTTCTTAATTTTCGCTTACATTTACTTAGTGTAGATGTTACTTCTTGATTTCCTTTTACACCTGCCCAATTATAAGGGCACCCTGCATCTTTTTTTGCATTTATCTTTACACCGACGCAACCAGGGTTTTGTTTAATAGCACCATTTTTCCCTCTTTGAACCTTACATTTTTGGTTACCTTGTTTAGGTCCAAAGCCGGGGTACATACAGTTCTGATTTATACCTTTTACTGAAGTTGATACTGAAGTAGTATAGAATAAATTCATTCCATTTGGACCAAATTCTCTATGGTTTACAGTAGCTATAGTACCAGTAGTGTTAGGAGACTTGTTCCACGGTATACTTACTCCAGTGGAGGTGGTTTTTGCATCAATACTAAAAGAAATTGCAGGCAGTTTTTGTCTTCCGCTACCTGGTATGACTGGTCTTCCACCTTTTTTCGCTGTAGAGGTAGAGTACTCATCTAAATCTATTCCCGTCAAACTACTATACATCATCGGCATACTGAAAGCTATTTCCAACGAAGTATTTCCCGGTATATTATCTTCATCTACCACCGGCTGAGTTCTTTGTATATACGGAATTCTACGATCAATTTTATTCATTACACCATAACTCCAAAAGAAGTTATCTGCACTTTTCTCATTATTAGAATACCCTGACCAAGGATCAATATTTCCTTTTGCAGCTACAGGCTTTTGGTCGCGATTACCATCCCTGTTACCATCCAAGGCATTACCGGACATGTCAACTACACCTGTAAATGGCTGAGCCTGCCAACTGGCATTAGGATTGGTTAATTTAGCTGTTCTAATCAAAGTTGTAAGCTTTTGTGTACAGCTCTTATTACCTTTTACACAGTTTAAGTTCAAGCAATACATCGGATCCCCACAACTGTTGGTTCCACATTTATTTGATGGTATAAACTCGACTGTCCTATAACCATTGGTTATCTTCCATCTTCCTTCGAAGTCCCCCTTCATAGTTGAAGTGTCAAAGATAATATTTTCAAACGGACTAATACCTGAAGGAGAACTACTTACAAGACCTTGAACCGTTGTCGGATCCATTGGTTCAGAAAATGTAATCTGTATTATAGAGTTCTTATGAATCGTAGCACGGTTATTTGGTTTTCTCTTCGGGGGATAAACATTAACTACTTCAGGAGGATCAAAGTCAAAATTAGTATCAGTTTGGAATTTCCACTCATAATTATTATCCACCCCCTTAAATAATTCTTTATGGTTTCCTTGGCTATCCTTCTTTTTTCTTTTAATCTCATCGGTTAGCTCCACAGTATGCCACTTTTTCTCTTGATTACTGCCAAGAAAGTCATTCGTCTTGAACACAAAGGTTTTAGCTTGCGCATCTTTTCTATTTACACCACCTTCATAAGAAATCATACCTGCTCCTTCCATAATATCTGTAGAGGTGGTTTTTGAGATTCTTACAGAGCTGGTTCGGATCTGGTCACAGTCCTGCCCCCACTGAAAATTACCGTCTTTTCCTCCATTTTTCAGACAATCGCCATAATAGGGAATAATATTACCTTGATCACGAATACAGGCTTGATTTGGTGTCGTAGTAGACCCCCCATTTTTAGTCCAACAAGTATCATTAGTATTTTTCAACACAGTTTCAGGAGCAACAGGAAAGTTGAAAGTGACTGAAATCTTAGTATTTCTTTTGATCCCTGTAACATCTCTACCAGGATAATGATCCTGAATCACATCGCCTAAAGCTCCACTACCCGAAAAAGTCTGAAACGCCGGAGCGCCTCCTCGGCTGCCAGCACCACCATCACCTTGTGTAGTTGCATCCACTAAGGCATTTACCACAAAGTTTACGATAGCAAAAGAAGCCATGATTATTATCAATCCTATTGTAGCATTTATAAGTGTTCTTTTGCCTTCTTCAACCTTCTCTTCATTACCTCCGCTGGTCATTATCTTATACCCGCCATATACAATCATAACCAAAGCTATGATTCCCAGCAGTCCCAAAAAGATATTAATAATATTGCCTATAACCTCAACCAGGGGCTTATCACCTAAAGCAATAGTTTCGTCTACCACTCCAACTCCTAAGTCTGTATCAGTCTGAGCATAAGCTAGATCAGCTTGAAAAGTTAAAAAAGCAGAAAACAAGAAAAAGGCTAAATATCTAAGTTTATTTTTTTTCAAAAAAGAAAAATTGGACACAGAGTTTAAAATCGATATAAAAACTAATATAATTATATCATAAACAAAATCGCAATAAAAAAATCCGGGGACCAACCCCGGATTTTTCTTAATCGATTCTACGCCCAAATTTATCGAACCCTTTCCGTTTTAGTTTGCCAATTTTTCTTAAGTATTCCTCTCGTTTCTTCTCTTTTAGTTCCCTTATCTTTCTTCTGTGCTTCATATTTTCACTCATCTCGTCAGTAAAATACTGACGGCGTCTAACCTCTTGGACGATACCACAGTTCTGCCAGTGGTTTTTAACTCGTCTCATAAAGGCCGAAAAGGATTCATCATCGGAACGTTCTTGTCTAGCGATAGAAAATCACCTCCGAATTAATTATTAACAAGTTAATTGTAAGATATTTTTTAATTTTAGTCAATCAAGTCTCTGACCTCCTCTACAATATCATCCTGATCGACCGTTTCTTGGTTACCACTTTCCATATCTCGTATGATTATTTCCTCATTACCTGCTTCTTTCTGTCCTAAGATCAAAGAATAAGGCACATCCAAGTCATCTGCTATCTCTAACTGATCTCTTAGTGCTTCCTTAGCTAAATTATTATGCACTTTAATACCTGCACTTCGCAACTCTTCTAGTATTTGTAAAGCTTGTCGACGCGCATCCTCCCCAAGTTGAGCAAAAAAGATATCATGCCTGTTTACCTCTTCCACTTCATAATCATCTGTTTCTTGCTCTTTTCTTCTCATAGCTGTAACAACCCTTTCTAATCCAATCGAGAACCCGGCTGCCGGTGTTTCTTCTTTTCCTCCTAGTTCGGTGATTAAATTATCATACCTTCCGCCCCCGCCTAAGGAGTTCTTTTTCTTTACTTCTTCGCCTCGCTCAAAAATCTCAAAGACAGTATCAGTATAATAATCTAAACCTCTAACCAAAGTAGAATCCAACTCATAAGGAATCTCCATCTCATCCATATACTCTATTACTGTCATCAAATATTGCTTAGAATCTTCTGAGATCCAATCTATAATCTGAGGTGCTTCTTCCAAGATCGGTTGATCTTCTTCTTTTTTCGAATCTAACACTCGCAATGGGTTTTCTTCTAACTTCTTTTTAGATTTGTCGGAAAGATAACTTTTTTTGCTGTTTAGATACCCTTTCAACTCTACCAAATAATTTTCTCTGTCTTCAGGAGAGCCGATACTGTTTATATTTACCTGCACATCCAAACCTAATTCAGAAAAGAAGGTATAACAAATATTTATAAGTTCCGCCTCTACAATAGGAAGTTTAGTTCCTAAAGATTCACACCCGAACTGGTGAAAGCGCCTATATCTGCCTTTTTGAGGTTGTTCATAACGATAAAACTGATCCCAATACCAGAGCTTTACCGGTTTTGGGTCTACTCTCATGCCGTTTTCGATATATGACCTAGCTATAGAAGCAGTATTCTCAGGCTTCAAAACCACTTCATTTTCCCCTTTATCTTCAAACTCGTACATCTCCTTATTGACAATATCGGAGTCTTCGCCTACAGAACGAACAAACAAGCTCTTATCTTCTAAAACTGGCGTTTCTATACGTCCAAACTCGTAAGTATCGGCTAAATCTTGAGCAAGTTCATACATTTTTCGCCAATATTTTTCATCCTTAGGTAAAATATCCTCCATTCCTTTTTGCGTAGAAAACTCTCCATCTGACATAAAAATTTTATTATTATTAACTGTTTAATTTATCTAAGTTGTAAGGTGGTGGATCAAATTCATCTATACGTGGTATAGGGTAACCTCGAAACCATACCTTACCTACAATAGCATCGCGATCTACCGGGCCAAATATCCTCGAATCAGAGCTATTATCTCTATTATCGCCTAGCACAAAATATTGTTCTTTGCCTAATGTCACACTGTAAGTACCTTCAATTTTTAAGTCGGATTTTTCTATATAACCTTCTTTCAATCTCTCACAAGAAATATCACAAATAATAACTTTTCCATTTTCTATCCTGATTCTCTCCCCTGGAAGCCCTATTATTCTTTTCAGATAAAAATCCTTCCTTCCTGTAGGTGGTTTAAATACTACCACCTCCCCTCGTTTTGGTTCCCTAAACTGATAAGTAACCTGATCTACTATCAAATAATCATGTTCATGAAAGTTCGGCTCCATTGAGCTGCCTTTCACATAAAAAGGTTTAAAAATAAAACTACGAACCACAAATACAGTTACACCAGCTAGTACTATAATTTTAATAGCCTCAAGAGAAAAAAGCCCCAATTTCTTAATGAAAGGTTTGTTTCGTGTAGTATTATCTTGTGATTCGCTTTGTTGTTCTTCTTCCATGCAATTTATTTATTTATACAAATTTATTATACCAAAACGGAGCTACAATATAAACATAAAAGCGGAAGCTTGTCAAAAGTTGCTTATTCATTTATAATAATGTTGCATAAATATACGCCGACCTGCAGGGCTCGTAGCTCAGTCCGGTTAGAGCGTCTGCCCGACACGCAGAAGGCCCCTGGTTCAAATCCAGGTGAGCCCACAACGGGCAATTAGCTCAGTTTGGTTAGAGCGCATCACTGATAATGATGAGGTCCCTGGTTCAAATCCAGGATTGCCCAC
>JBDGRL010000025.1:0-5691 GCA_042218065.1 Candidatus Magasanikiibacteriota bacterium
TCCAGCTTCACCAGCACTACCTTCAGCACCGCCCACATCTCCTTGCGGAGCATCCGGGTTATTTGCATGGAAAGTTGACTCCTCGCTGTAGGCTATATCTGCAGGATTTACCTCATCTCCGGTATTTTCGAAGGTATAAGTAGCTTCACCGCCTTCAGCCGCTTCTGAGGCTTCTTGAGCTGTGGTTTCTGCTGTATCACTGGTGTTCTCAGCAATGCTCTCGGCTGTCTCCTCTGTAATTAGGTCTTGATCTTGTTCAAATAGATCTATCTCATTGTCTCCCGGCATTGTAGCAGATTCACCTTCATCGAACCTTTTTATCACATCTTCAGACCCTTCTCCTGCTTCTGTTGTTTCCTCAGTAGCTTCTGCAGTTTGTTCTGCGGTTCTCTGCCAGTAAGTGTCCAGTGTATCCACATTTTCTCCGGTGAATCTTACCTCAGGAGTACCGCCACCTTCGGGCATAAACAACTCACCCTTAGCTCCTTCGTGCACCATTATCGGCCACTGCCAAGCTCCATTTTCATGCTCAAAACCGGCTTTTTCCAAAGTATTTACCTTCCACTGATGCTCCATTTCGGTGGAGCTCATAGTATCGGGGTCCAATTGGTCGCTGTTTTCAATGATCGTATCCTGATGATCCGCCCACATATCATCCAGCATATGCAGAGGTCCTTCTCCCTGCTCGATGGTATAGAAATCGCCGGCACCCGCTGAATGCTCTCCACCTTCTATTAGTTGATTGCCTTCTTGGTCCACATAACTCGGATCTGCTTCGGGTCCCGCCGTTGTTTCGGGTTGTGCGTCCTCGGTGGTTTCTCCTACAGCACCTTCTTCAGCTCCTGCTCCACCGGGTTCGGAGGGTTGAGGTTCTTGTGCGGTGCCTTCGACGTCTCCGGCGCCGGCACCTTCTTTCGCTGCTTCCTCCGCTCCTTCTCCGGCCATCCATTCTCCTATCGCATAGCCCGCTACGGCTGTAGCTGTACCGGCACCAACACCTTTTCCGACATTTTTTACTTTATCCTTTTTCAATTCAAAAGACTCTTTCGCTACATCTTCATACAGCTCATGCTCTAAATCATCCAATGTTTCATCGACTGCAGCTGCCGCTTCCCGTTCAGCTTCAATCTTTTGCTCTTGAATTGCTTTTAGAACTTCATATTCTCGGTTAAAAACAAAATCTTCACTGTCCAATCTCTCCCCGTCGAATCTGGCTTTCGCCATCACCGTGGAAATTGTTTGTTTGACCTCCTCCACTGAAACTTCATCCAGATCTTCCCCTGCTTTATCAATGGTAGAGTGAACTTGTGATTTTAATCTATCCAGATTCGCACCTTTGAATGATTCATAAAAACCGATTCCCGCACCTACCCCCACAGCGGTACGATAGCCGGTCAATCCGGCTCCTCCCAGAAGTGTCGCCGCACCTACTGATCTCAGATTAACCATTCTACCTCCAACCTTAGCTATTCCTCCGGCTGCGGTTCCCGCCGCAGTTTCTTCTTCTCTTACTTCTTGTTGATATCTGCGAGTACGTTCCCTCTCACTTTCTCCGGTAACACCTTTTTCTGCTGCCATACCGATATTATACAGATTGACCTGACCCATAGCTGACCACACACCGTAGAACCAATCTTTTATCTTTTTAGCAGTACCGTACATGGTGCCTTCGATTTGATCTGATCTTTCATCTATCTCTTTGTTTACCTCGTCCTCCATACGGTCCAACTCTTGTAGAGCCAAAAAGCCGGAATCTCTTTCCTCTTTTATCTCTTTTAGTCTTTGTTGTTTTTGTTCGATTTCTTCTCTTTTTGCCTGAATTTGCTCTTGTATCTCATCAGGACGGGAGCTAAACAAGCCTCTAAAGCCAGAAGTAATATTAAACTGACCGCCACTCATAAACTTATAGTTTTCCTCATACTCCGCCTTCAATTCAGCAATCTCTTCTGTGAGGTTATCAATGTGCTCTTGATAAGCTTGATCATAATTTTCTACATCATTTTTATCAATAAGAGCATTTACTCTATCTACAATTTTATCAGAAAGATTGAGAGCTGCTTGTGTCGATGTCATCCAGTCACCTTGATATTCTTCTCTGTTTAGTATATTTTCTACTAGGTCTTCCATGGCATCTTCTACTCCTTGTTGTGAGTCCGCTGCAGATTGTACTCGGTTTACAAAAATAACTACCTCATGATCGGCAGCAGTATCTATAACTTCATCAGATAAGTTAGAGATTTCTTCAGCCTGGTTTTTTAGCGAGTTTATATTATTTTCCATCTCTCTGCGTCTGTACTCTACCACTTCTCCTTCACCTTCGAGTTGTTCTTCTTCTATCCTTCTTCTCTGCTCCCTGAAAAACTCATCTAAGTTTAATTCTTCACTCCACTCCTGACCAATGATATCTTCTATAAATTCCTTGGCATTCTCTCTCCTTTGAGGGTTGTCATATTCATCATTTACCAGCTTCCAGTGCCTATCCTTTGCTAAATCTTGCAGGTCTTCCAGTATATCTACATTAGTTGCATTTTGAGCCGCACCTACTTCTGCCCGACTACGATCTGATTCGTCCTCAGAATCGTCCTCGTCTCCATCTTCAGTATCGCTCTCAGAAGATTCACCTTCAGCATATTCGTGATCCTCTGGAATTTCTGCCTCAAATACTGTCAACTTCAACACTGTAGGTTCTACATTCTCCAAAAGGGTGTCCTCTTCTATCTCACTTTCATCGATATCTTCATCTAGATTTTTTATATACCCCTCGTATCCATTGATTTCAATCTTTGGGTCCCCATCGCTGAAACCTAACAGATCCACATCACCTGCATCATAAGTATTTCCTATATGAGGAGCGTCCGGATCAACATCCAGCTCTCCTTCAAAACTAACATCAGCCTCTTCTTCATATATTCTTGGTTCATAGCCATGGCTTAGCACATCTACTTCTATATTTTTTAAAGCCGGCGGAAAAATATCACCTTCTAAAGAATTTATATCTACTCTTATTTGATAATCTTCTCCATCTAGGTCATAGATCAAAAAGTCACCGTCTCGTCCAGAGAATTCTAAATTATCTATTTGGGAAGTATCAGGGTCTATAGGTGCATTTTCTATCTCATCTCTTCTTTCTTTTTCAGCGGATAGTTTGGCTTTTTCCGTAACCTTGTATTCATCTCCATCTAGTTCCAATACACCATCATCTACTAGATCATCTAGTAGTGCTTCTATTTCGTCTTCATCTGCGTCTCTACACAAGTCAGAAATATTACTCAGCTCACCTAAAGAACCTCCGGCACCCTCCTTATTAGCCAAAAAATGAATATACTCCAGCAATTCTTGGGCTTTTTGTTCTTGCTCATCCTCGCTCTCAAACCAGTTGAGATAATTAGGGTTTTCTACAAAACCTTTGCCAAACTTATTTTCATCTTCGTCTTCCCATAACCCATAAATCTCTACTTCTTCTTCATTTCCTTCATACCCCCCATCATTACGTAAGCCTCTGACAAAAATAGTTCTACCACTATCTAAAGTAACAGTGAGATTATCATAACTATCATCATGTTCAAGTTCTTCTGAGACAGATTCACCTACTTCCACATTCCTTTCTCTTCCTAAAACTTCTGGAGATGGTGGGTGTTCACCGTTTGACATAATTTATTGGTTAGTAATAACTTAATCGTTTTGAGATACAGCTTCTTTCAGCTGTTGTTTTACCTTTACTACCTCTTCCTGTGCCAGTTCCTGAAAGTTATCTACCTCCTCTTGTAAGATAGACTGAATCTCTTCTTGGTCTTGAGAACTTACAGCTTGACCGAATTCTTCTTGTTTCTCTTCATCTAATAAATCTAAAACTCTTAGTACTATCCTTTTCTCGGCAATTCTGGTAGCTTTGGTTAGAATCTGTGATTTTTCTTCATCGGGAAGATTTTCTATTCCGAGCATAGTAACTAAATTTTCTTCAAGCAAATTTTGATTTAACATAATATTTTTTAGTAATTTAACGGTTATATTGTAACAAAATTTTAAAATAACTAAAAACTTGACACATAAAAGTAAAAGTTAAGGGCGGAACGTACAAGACGCTCCGCCCTCATCGGTACACCCTTGAGACCCTCCTTGGTTCTCAAGGGTTACTTATCCTCAGTCGAAGAACTTCTCGTCGACCCGTTCGACGAGGTCCTCGGGGAGGCCCGCCAAGCCGAAGACCCAGCCGAAGTCCCGACGCATCACGGTCTGGACCCGGTCTTGGGTCACCTCGCCGACGCCTCCGACCTTATCCCACAGTCCGTCAACCCCGTAGTAGTTACGGGCGACGAACTCGGAGGTGTGTTTCCAGGTTTCCAACCTGGAAATCTCCTCCTCGAGGGCATTGACGTGAGCCTCGGAGAGAGACTCCTCGTCGTCATCCTCGAAGAGCTCCAGGGCGTCTTCACGCCGGTTAATGCCGCCCTGGATGTATTTCCAGAAAGCGGCGGCGGGCCTGATCCCTTCGAAAAGCAGTTCGGGAGCCTCGACGTCGAAAAGCAGTGAGACTGCCTCTCGGACGTCTCGCTCGCGTACCTCGTCGTCCTGGGCCATATCCAGCTCGGGAAGTCCTTTCCCGAACGGCCAGATGACCCAGTCCGGAAAGAGGCGATCGCAGAGCTCGGGGTACTCCTTCATGAGAAAACTCCCGAACTCCCACATTTGCCCCTCTCCGGCGTAGTTCTCCTTGTTCCTGGGATCGACCTCCCAGTACTTTTCGAGGAGGCGGGTCAACAGCCCAAAGGTCTCTTCCTGGAGCTCGAGCATCTGCTCCTGCTCGGGCGTGAGATCGTCGCCCTTGGTGGCGCTGCTCGCGTAGTACATTGCACCGCGAAACGCGTAGCAGTACCACTGCTCCTCCAGGAGTTCCGGGATCCGTACTCCGAGGATGGACTCGACGATGTCGAGCGCCTCCTCTTCGTCGGCATCCCGAAGAGGGTCGGACTCGAGGCGGTGGCTGTAGAAGCCGTGCTCGAGCTCGTCGGCTCCCTCCGGAAAGTCCAGAAGGTTCTGAACATCCGGGAAGCTTTCGAGACGAGCATACACCTCTTCGACGACCTCGTCATCCACGTGGTTCTCCGGATCGTACGGATCCACTTGGTGATAACGGGTCGCCATCTTCGTGGTGTAGTCGAGGAGCTTCTCGAGGTGGGAGTACCACTTGGTGACTTCCTGCTCATCGAAGTTGTCGAGAGCAGGGGCACTGCCGTGGTACATTTTCTTCGCCTTCCGGTAGTAGTACACCGTTTCTCGGCGAAGGCCCATGGTCAGCTCCTCCGGCTCGTACCCCTCGATCTCGGGATCGTGGCAGAAATGTATCTGCACCCCGAGACCAGCCATCCGGCGGATCTCGTCAGGTCGCAGCTGGGGCTTGTCCAGCTGCTCCTGATACTTCGACTCCTCCTCGGAGTCATCGGACTCGTCGGCGTCGGCTTGCGCGTCAGCGTCGGAATCCGACTCGTCGTCCAAGGTGGACTCTTCGTCTCCGGACTCGGCTTGCGCCTCGTCTCCCGAAGAGTCAGAGCCGTCTTCGGCGTCGTCGGAGTCGCTCGATTGCACGGACCCGTTCTCGACGTCTCCACCGTTCAGGGCATTCTCGAGTTGGGTGACTGTATCGTCGTCCAACTCTGCCGGTTCACCGTCGGAGTCCGAGTCTTCCGACTCTTC
>JBDGRL010000026.1:0-22626 GCA_042218065.1 Candidatus Magasanikiibacteriota bacterium
TGTTTTAGTTTTGGTTGCAGTAGTCATTAGTTTTTATTTTTTAATTAGTGTTTAAGATTATAACACATTCAATGAAAATTAGATGCTGATTTACTTATCTCTCAGTAATCATATTAATCACCAAACGCAAACTCAGCCAGCTCTTCTACACTGGCATGCTGACTAGTTTTCTCAAATTCTTTCAATACAAAGTTATTAAACTCTTGCTTATTTTCTATATTGTACTCCTCGAGATTACTGCTCATTTGCTTGAAGATAAAAGTATTCTTTTTCTTTTTTATACTCTCCGCCGAGCGGATAACAAAAAATCTTATCAAACTTCGTATCCTGCCAAAATGGTTGGATCTAAAGTATAGATCTGATCTATTTTTTGATCAAATTTATTTGCTTATATAATTAACTTCAATTTAGATTTATTTTAGATGTAATTTGATTCTGCTAATTTAAGTAATAAAATAGATGTTTTTTTGAAGAATATCCTTATTTAGATGTAATTTAGATGTTTTTTGGATTTTATTTAGATCAAACTAAATTTAGCAAAAAGATAATAAGTATTATAAATTTAAAAACTAATTGGATTCATTCAATAAAATCCACCGACCGGTCTTAGGATGTCCTTTAAATTTAATCAACTCTTCTTTCTTTAAATCTCTCAATAAATTAGATATCTCTTCTTGTTTTAAATTAGGGAAAATATCTTTAAACTCACTCATTTGTCCGGAACCATTCTCTTCTATGTGTTGAATAATTAATTCTTTTTTTCTGTCTCTTGATATGCCTTTTAATTTTGTGTGAATGCCGGTTTTATCTTTGTGTTCATAATACTTATGAGAAAGTATATATTTAGTTCCTTTAGTTCTGCCTAATTTTTCTACTATTCCCATATCCAAAAACTTTTCTTTGAACTTCAAGTCTTTAACCTGTCTTTTTTCTCTAATACGCTCTAATTCTACTATCTCATCAACAGACAAAGTAAGTTCTTTTTCTTGTGAAACCTTTTCCAAAAAGGTTATAAAGTTCTTATCTACCACTTTTGCGGGTATAATTAACTTTACGGAAAAATCGTCAGCTTCTATTGTGGGGATACCCTTGCCTTCCTTTATGGTATGCTTGTAAATATCATCCATACCTTGACCTGATCTTTCTACTAAGCCGGTCTTTTCAAAAACTTCCGCTATTTTGCGATTTCTCCATTTTGTTTCGTGAATTATATTATCAGTAGTAATACCCGGTGGTAAACCTCCCGGACTTTCGATAAAAAACTCTCCCGGAGATGACTTAATTAATATTGATTTATCATTTATCCTGTAATCTCTATGGGTAACCGCATTTAAAATGGCTTCTCTGGTTGTTTTCTCGTTAAACGCGTGAATCTCTCTTTGAAAAAAACCTTCTTGCAGAGGGAGTCTAATATTCCTATTGTTTATAGTTTGCCAAATCTCATCAAAAATTTTCATAAACGGCTGCTTCCAAGTTTTTCTAAAGTCGTGTGCAGTCTGATTTTTGTCCTGCCTCCATTCAAAAATGATCTCAGCACCCGGTAAATAATGTTCTATTGATTCTTGTTTGCCTAAGATAACCAAAGCGGCATAAGTAATCTTCCCCTCTTTTAATAATCCAAGTTTTTTAAGAACTTCTTTTTTTGAAAGAGAAAGATAAACTTCTCTACCGGACTTTCGACTCCATTTTTCTTTTAAAATTTCTACAGCTTCATCATCGATATCTTTCAAATCAAGTTTTTTGATTGTTTTTGCAGAAAAATCGGGTTCGGTTTCATTTAAAATGCGTTTGAGTGTTTGTTGATCCATTTCTTTTAATGATTCACCAGCTCTCATGGGATGTTTGTAATTCCCTGTTGATTCGATCACCTCTCCTTTTCTTCTTGAACTAACATCAAAAACTAAAACCCTTTTATCTGAAATTTTATACTCATCCACCTTTACCCTAACCCCCAATTTTTCTAATAAATTATCAGGTAATTTTTGGTAGGTATTTTTAAAAGCATTAGTGCCGACAACACTACCATCATTAGCAACACCTAGAATCAATTTACCGCCACCTTCATTGGCTAAAGCTGAACAATAATCCGGTAAATCACGGCTTTCATCAAATTGATTCTTAGCTTCTTTAAATTCCAAATTACGACCTTCTTGGTTTTTTAATAATTTCTTTACCTCTTTTTTACTCACAATAATTAATTAGACCTACGAAGTTAATAAGTTATTATAATTATAACAAATTAATTGACTGTTTAAATTGCTTCTGATTGCTCCTAAAAGCTCTCTAAATCTTGCAAATAGCTTTAAATTATTTAATTTAGGTAAAGTTTTAATTTGCTTATATTTTCTTTCATCAAAAATCATTAAAGCTCAGCTCTAACATAATTATACTAATAAGCCGGCGGTTTCTCTCAAAACCCTCCAAATCTCCACCATAGCCAAAGTATCCAGCTCGCAGTATTCTATCAGCTCATCAAATAATTCTTCTTTATCGATCTCCTTATCTCTCAGCACTGCATCCATCCATTTTCTTTGTGCTGCTTGGCCGTCTTGTACTTCCAGCTCACTATAGCTCAGCTCCGGTACCAGTACCGGAAGTACATTTTTTATCGATGCACTGCCGAAAAACTCTTTATCTACAAACCAACCCTCGGAAAACGGTATCTTCAGATCTACTATTCTTTCATTCAGATCTTCTAGAAACTCGCTGTATTCCGGATGTATCTCAGCCATATCTTCATTGCGACCCTTCTCAAAACTTTCGTGCCACACGATCACATTTCCTTTATCTTCCACATCTTCATGGAGTTGTTCTACTAGTGGTGGAATAGGGTGAGTCTGATCTTGGTGCAGGTACTCCTTGTGCTCCAGCTCGCCGTCAGGGCTTTCTAGTATATGAAGCGAGTATTGAAATGGTATCTGTTGATATGGTTTAGTTTTCTCAAATGGTGGGATCACATCGCTTGCTGTCTCATAATCCAGAAAATACAGAGGGAAAGTAAGATCGTCTAAAAACTCTTTTATCTTTTCTTGTCGGTCAGACGTTTATCTTGTTTTGCTGCTTTTACATAGTGTTTTTGATTTTTGCTGTTTAGATCTATATTCTCAGGTACTCCTTCTACGGTTTGAATGTTTTGCTCTTCTAGCTGCTTTAATATTTTTGTAGATCCGGTTAGCTTGTAGATGCTGTGTTGTTCTATCTCAAAGATATGCTCGTAGATATCCATCCAGTCCTCCATTTTGCCCATCTGCTTGTTGGCTGGAGACGGATCCGGCATCTGCTCTGAGCTCATCACTTCGAAGGCTTGTTGTATGTTTTCTTTGGTTTTATCTATCTTAGCTTTTGTTTTGTCTGTGATTTTTTCTATGTTTGATATCTCGGCTGGTTCTATCTCGCCATCTTTTTTGTAATCATTGTTTACATGAATTACAAAGATGTCGTTGACCTCTAAACCACTATCTTCTAGTACGATGGTCTGAAAAGCCAAGTCATGCTTATGTTCTGATTTTACACTTGTAGAGGACTTTATTTCATAAAGGTCAAAGGTATTGCCTTCTACTCTTTGGATAATATCAGGAATACAGGTGAGATCATTTGTCTCAAATCTGGGCTGAAACATGGTCTCAGCTCCATTTGCTATAGCTTGTTGAGTTTTCTCTGTCATTTGCTCGTAAGTTTTGAGATCATCTTCGTCAAATCCTATTTCCACTCCATCCGGGAATCTATCATATACTATCTGCTCAAATCTATTCCCGGCTTCAAAGATGGCCTGAAGGTTTGCATCCGGATCAGGGAGCTTGTGCTTTTGGTGCTTCTTCAGCCACAGCCAGGCGGGGTGTTTGAGAAATTTTATGTAGTCGGATTTGGAGAGTTGCATTATTTCTTAATTAATTAGGCTTATTTTAGCAAAAATAATGGTTTTGTTAAAGTAAAATTAAGCTTGAGTTATTGTCTATGAGAATGTAAAATAAATAGGAAATGGTCGCAAGACTCCGAGACCCCGCCAACAGGCGGGGATCGTTTTATAAAAATTAAATTATTAATGAGTAAAAACAAACCAAAAAGAGATTTTATTTTTATAGATGAATCCGGTGATCCTGGAACATTTTCCGATTATTACATTCAAGGGTTGATACACATTACAGACAAATCCTTGAAAAATATCAATATTCATTTAAGTGCATTACGATATTTTGGAGCCACCGGGAAAGAACTAAAGTCTACTACCTTAGATCCTAGAAAACAAGAACAGCTTTTAAATATATTGAGAATGTCTGTTTTTGATAATGATTTCTCCCAAGCAAGTGCAATCTGTGTAAATAAAGAAGATTACTACGGTCCTTATTTAGAAGAAAAACCAGACCACCCTAAAGATGCAAATAGATTTAGACACTTTATGATTAGAAGACTTTTAGAGTCTCATTTTAAAAATTGTGAACTTCAATCAAATGAATTAGAGCTGATAATAGATAGATTCTATACAAACGAAGATCAAGAAAGAAAACTAAGAAAGTATTTGAGAATTGATCCAGATAATAAACTTCCTCAGATATTGTTAATTAATCAAGCCGATTCAAGATATGTGGACTTACTTCAACTTTCTGACTGGATCTCTGGAGCAGTAAAAGAAAAATTCTTCACAAAACCTGAAAAGGATTTCGACGATCTTTTTGATTATATAGATACACAAAAAATTACCCACTAAAAATACAAAAGGCCGGTACTCGTTACGAGCCCAGCCTTCTTGACTTGGTGTTTTTATTATATTGACTATGTTATAAAGTGTCAAGTAAGTAAAATTTATTATTCCTACCATCCGAAAAACCTTCTTCTTTTATCTCAAACTGCTCTTGGCTTATCAGATTCTTTTCACTGTCTTTGATGTTCTTCTTTTTTTGAGCGTAAATTTTATTCATAGTAAATAAGCTGTCCAAACTCGTTCTTTTCAAAACCACATTTTTTAAAGAAACAACCCTTGTTCTTTATAATTCTCAAAATCCTCTTCTGGAGCATAATTTTCTCTGTATTCTTGTAATAAGTTTTTATCAAATTCAACTGAATAAACTTTATATGGATCTTTGTCAGTATTTTTATGAATTATACCTTTTGGTGGATGAACAAAATAAGAGCCACCCATCATTCTGTCACTATAAAACTCAGATTCGTATTTTCCTACTGAATTGACAAACAGGACAGTTGTTCCATTTTCGTAAGCCCGAGCCACCCCCAAAGAATCGTAATATCTTTTTTCTAACTGAATAGAATATTTTTGTTGCAGTGGATTGCCCCCGATACCCCAAAAAGAGGGAACCACCATTAAATCGACCTTACCTATATATTTTCTAAAAATCTCCGGATACATTATATCCCAACATATTGCTACCCCGACTTTTAAATCATTTTCAGCTTTAAAGTAAAATATTTCATTATCTGCTTCTAAATAATACTGCTCATGATAAATTAACGCTTTTTTATTATATTCTCCTAATATTTTCCCTTTTTTAACCACAACAGTAGTGTTGTAATAATTCTCTTCCTTGTTGTTGACTAAACTGCCAAATACAAAATAAGTGTCTGGATATTGAGAAGATATTTGCTTTAGCTCTTTTTTAATATAATCACTGCCACCTTTTTGCTTGTATTCTTCTAAAAAATCTATATTAAGACTGCCGCTTAAAAAATATTCGGGAAAGACAAAGACATCAGAATTTTCAACTTGAGATTTATTATCTTCTAAAATAGCCCTAACTTTCTCAATATTGCTTTCTAGTTCTAAGAAATTAGGTAAAAATTGTGTGTAGCTTATTTTCATTATGTAGAATTAAGAAGAAATGGTGCTTTTATTGTGCAGGTTTTTTAAAGTAGATTATTTAAGAATATAAAATTTGTTGTTTTTACCATCCAAAAACCCTTCTTCTTTTATCTCAAACTGCTCTTGTTCTCTTAAATTTTGTTCGTGTTTGGTTAGTTTAGTAATAATTATTTACAAAAACCCACCTCTCGGTGGGCTTTGGTGTTTATTTTTGGTTTATTTTAATTTACGTGTTTTTCTTTGTACTCATCAATTACTTCTCTCTGATCCTGATTAGAAAGCTCTACTACTTTTTTCAGTATTTCTTTTTCTTCCTCTTTGCTGTCTCCTGCAAGTAAAAACTCTTTTTCTTTCTCCTCAGAAAACTTATTTTTAATTGTGTTGATTATTTCTTTGATCATAATGACTGTTTTAACTCTTCTTTAGTATATTCAAACTCTATTTCCTTGTCAATGTCTTTTATATCCCGGATATCCTTGTAAGTTATCAGGTTTTTCAGCTCTTCTAGCTCTTCATTAGTCGCCTCTTTAATATTGATATCTATATCACTCAGTTTTTTATCCAAATCTTTCTCCACCAAAGTTATATTGACCTTATCTCCAAATTTTTCTTTAATCTTTGCTATATTTTCCTTTGGTTTATATACACTGCTGATAAAGGCATCTTTTGAAATATGTCTACCCGTGATTTCAGCCCGAATCTGAGTAAACAACCAAGCAATCTTTGGGTCTTGGTGAACATAAATTATAGTTGCAGGACGATCTCTTTTTGTTGACCTTTGTATATTCTGAATACTTTTATCACTTCTGAAACTGCCGTCAAAAATAAAACTGATATCATTTTTGAGGACATAGTTGTGTAATACACTGACCCCGATCGAAGATGCATAATTAAACAAATAAGCTTTTTCGCCATTATAGTTAGGACAAAGATTTCTAACCTCATCTGCATCTATTAAAACCAAATCTCTGACTTTCTGTCTATATCTATTGGTAAACTCAGTCTTTCCGGCACCAAAACAGCCTGCCATAAATATAGAGATTGGATTTTCTTCCGGTGGATACTCATCCTCAGGTGCAAACTTTTTTATCAGCTCATCTTTGTTGTTTTTAATATATTCTGCTGCTTTTTGTTTTACTTCTTTTTCCTGCATTGTTGTATAAAAATATAAAGCAGTCTAATTATATCAATTCACTGTTTTTCTCAAAACCCTCCAAATCTCCACCATAGCCAAAGTATCCAGCTCGCAGTATTCTATCAGCTCATCAAATAATTCTTCTTTATCGATCTCCTTATCTCTCAGCACTGCATCCATCCATTTTCTTTGTGCTGCTTGGCCGTCTTGTACTTCCAGCTCACTATAGCTCAGCTCCGGTACCAGTACCGGAAGTACATTTTTTATCGATGCACTGCCGAAAAACTCTTTATCTACAAACCAACCCTCGGAAAACGGTATCTTCAGATCTACTATTCTTTCATTCAGATCTTCTAGAAACTCGCTGTATTCCGGATGTATCTCAGCCATATCTTCATTGCGACCCTTCTCAAAACTTTCGTGCCACACGATCACATTTCCTTTATCTTCCACATCTTCATGGAGTTGTTCTACTAGTGGTGGAATAGGGTGAGTCTGATCTTGGTGCAGGTACTCCTTGTGCTCCAGCTCGCCGTCAGGGCTTTCTAGTATATGAAGCGAGTATTGAAATGGTATCTGTTGATATGGTTTAGTTTTCTCAAATGGTGGGATCACATCGCTTGCTGTCTCATAATCCAGAAAATACAGAGGGAAAGTAAGATCGTCTAAAAACTCTTTTATCTTTTCTTGTCGGTCAGACGTTTATCTTGTTTTGCTGCTTTTACATAGTGTTTTTGATTTTTGCTGTTTAGATCTATATTCTCAGGTACTCCTTCTACGGTTTGAATGTTTTGCTCTTCTAGCTGCTTTAATATTTTTGTAGATCCGGTTAGCTTGTAGATGCTGTGTTGTTCTATCTCAAAGATATGCTCGTAGATATCCATCCAGTCCTCCATTTTGCCCATCTGCTTGTTGGCTGGAGACGGATCCGGCATCTGCTCTGAGCTCATCACTTCGAAGGCTTGTTGTATGTTTTCTTTGGTTTTATCTATCTTAGCTTTTGTTTTGTCTGTGATTTTTTCTATGTTTGATATCTCGGCTGGTTCTATCTCGCCATCTTTTTTGTAATCATTGTTTACATGAATTACAAAGATGTCGTTGACCTCTAAACCACTATCTTCTAGTACGATGGTCTGAAAAGCCAAGTCATGCTTATGTTCTGATTTTACACTTGTAGAGGACTTTATTTCATAAAGGTCAAAGGTATTGCCTTCTACTCTTTGGATAATATCAGGAATACAGGTGAGATCATTTGTCTCAAATCTGGGCTGAAACATGGTCTCAGCTCCATTTGCTATAGCTTGTTGAGTTTTCTCTGTCATTTGCTCGTAAGTTTTGAGATCATCTTCGTCAAATCCTATTTCCACTCCATCCGGGAATCTATCATATACTATCTGCTCAAATCTATTCCCGGCTTCAAAGATGGCCTGAAGGTTTGCATCCGGATCAGGGAGCTTGTGCTTTTGGTGCTTCTTCAGCCACAGCCAGGCGGGGTGTTTGAGAAATTTTATGTAGTCGGATTTGGAGAGGGTCATATTTCTTGTCTTATAATCTCACCAATTTCATTGAAAAGTTTATCTCTTTTTTCTCTGATATTTCTTGTTCTTTCATTGGATAAATTCTCTCTTTGGTGGTTTATTACATTATCTGAAATTACATGGAGGTAGGAGAAATTTTTATCAAACTCCTGGGCTGCTTTTGCCATATTCCCTATCTCAGGATCAATAAAACTTACTTTTTCTTTTATTGAGTTTATTTTGTCTTTTGTTTCATCCATTACTGATCTGCAAGTAAAGTGTTTTCCTTGTAGTATATTTTCTTTTTGATTGGGCTGTTGATCAAATAAATTGTTCCACTCTATTTCCCCTTTATTCACAATGCTTGAGTCTCCTGTTGCCAAGTATTTGTTTGGTTTTATATCTGAATTCAGGACTCCCAGCTTTCCCGTGTAGATAAATGTTGAAAAATTACAAACCGAATCAAGATTTTTAATTAATTGATAACCATTATCTCCCCAAATACTGAATTTACAACCCAAAAGCAACACTTCTTTATTATTTATAACCCCCTTTTTCCACTCAAAGTCTCCTTTACCCTTAAATTCCTTGTTTTCAAATAATCCTATTCTGTCTATATTGCCAAAAATAACTACATCAGCATCGGGAATTTCCGTTATATTGGTAGACAAAAACTCTTTTTTGACTGCCTGATCAGATGGAGGAAGATAAGAAACAGTTATATCTAAGTTTTCTAATTCTGTATAGTATTTAACTAACTTTGCATAATGGTACACATAATCTTTGCCCGGAAAACAGCATAAGTACAAATTATCTTCCTCTAAAAAGCAAGTAGGTCTTTGATGGTTAAATTTTTTATCTCTTTTTTCATCCTTGTAAACCTTAGTACTTCGATCATGATTACCGATTATTTTTATGCTAGAGATCTGGTTGTTATTTTCTTTTATTTCATGGTGTATCTTTTTTCTAGTATATCTTTCTAGCGCGTCTTCCATTGCATGATTTTCTTTTGTTGGTGTATTTATCTCAAAAAATTCTTTCTTATTTTCAACATTATTTACAAATTTTACTACATTATAGTCTTTAAACTCGGGGATATTGTCTAGTTCATAAAAATCCACTCGTTCATGCTTTTCCGGCTCTCTATTCTTTAATTTCTTTTCATCTTTCACTCTGACTCGATAATAAACCCCCAACCAGTGAGATTCTCCTATCATCATCTTTTTTGTTGTGATCAAATTTAAACTTTTGGTTTCTAAATTGGTTTCTTCTTTAAGTTCTCTAACCAAAGTCTGCTCCACATTTTCTTCATATTCAACTGTTCCTCCCGGCAATAACCACTCACCTCCTGCAATTTCTTGGTCGTTTTGTTTTTTAATTAACAAAACCTCATCAGATGAGTTGAATACTATACCTCTAGTATAGATTTTGAATTTACTCATAAAAAGTTGAAGTAAATTTAGGTTAAAATTTAACTAAAATATAGTAAATTTAGAAGCTTTAGTCAATTTTCTAAGATGTAAAAGCTATTATTTTTCTCATCAAAAAAAACCTTCCTCTTTTATCTCAAACCGAGATCCAGTCCGTACCGATGCCGATCTCGAGTACTTTTGCTTGTTGGGTGTCTGTGTATTCGTTTAGTTTCTCAGTGAGGAGGTTTTTTTTGGTTTTGTTCGTGTTTATTCATGCCAAACTAATTGACCAAATTTATTTTCCTCAAAACCACACTTTTTAAAAAATTCTTCGGTTTCATCAAAATTGTTTACAAATATTGGGGTGTGGCTGTATTTTTGTTGTAATTTTTTTACAAGCTTAGAACCCACTCCCTGATCTTGATATTCTGGATCCACTACTACATCTACTAAAACCGTATGATAAATATCATCGCTAAATGCACGCAATAATCCTACCAGTTTACTCTCTTTTCTAGCCGCTGCTATAAATGTGGTGTTTTCCAGTGCCTCTCTCATCTCTTCTTGCGAATAATCCTCTTTATCGCCCCAGCCGAGTTTGGAGTATAGATCTATTGCTTCTTGGGGGTTTATATTTTTAGTGGTTACAGAATAATTCATAAAATTAAGAATACTTTATGACTCCTCCGCATACTCATCCTCACTCGGAAACATATTCCTGATTCCACCCGCACGGTTTTTCACATCGCCCTCATACCTAGGGATTAGATGAACATGTAAGTGATCAATGGTTCTGCCGGCCTCCTTACCATCATTAACTCCAATATTATAAGCATCGGGGCTGTACTTATCCTGTAGTTTTTCTTTTGTTTTCTTCAATAGCTCAAACATCTTTTTTAGTTCATCTGATTCTAAATCGAACAAAGATTCAGTATGCTCTTTCGGCACAATTTCACAGTGACCTTTCACCACCGGAAAATTATCATAACGAGCATAAAAAAGCTCATTCTCACAAATTATCTCATTCTCGTCGCTGTTTTTGTTGCAGAATAGACAACTGTCTTTTTTCATTGCATTTAACTAAAATTACTGATATTATTAGATTACAAACAAAATAACATGGAATTAAATCAAAAACAAGAAGAAAAAATTAAAGAGCTAGCTGAAAAATATAATATAAATTTTTTCATACTGTTCGGTTCTCAAGTTGATGGCAGAACTCACAGCGAAAGTGATGTTTATATCGGTTTTGAAGCTGAAGAAAAGCTGGAATTTAAGGAAAGAGCCAGATTGAATAGTGAACTTACCGGCGTCTTTGGCAATGATAGGGTGGATCTGGTGAACCTACACACCGCCAGCCCGCTTTTGTTTTATAAAATTATGCAGGAGGGCAAGGTAATATATACTGATAATCCTTTGCGTTATCATGAACTTTCTACATACGCATTTAAAAAATATGTGGAAACAAAGCCGCTTCGAGAACGGAAGTATAAAAAACTTAAAGAATAAAAATATGACCAAAATTGAAAAAGAGTTTGTGAAAGAGAAGCTATCAAATTTATCTCAATATTTAGAAGAAATTGAAAAAAATAAAAAACACAACCCATGACCTTAACCTTAGAAAACATAGAAATAAACCAAGACTTCGAGCAGGCTTTGGATCTGATTGATAAAGGAGAAAGTGTATTTATTACCGGTAGAGCCGGTACTGGCAAATCAACTCTGCTGCAGTATTTTCGAGTTCATACGGACAAAGAGATTGCTGTATTAGCTCCGACCGGAATCGCTGCGGTAAATATAGGTGGGATTACTATCCACTCTTTGTTCGGGTTCGGTGCTGATATTACTGTAGAGAAGGTAAAGCGAGAGTTTCAAAACAGCCATCGCCGTGAATTATTTGAACAACTGGATGCGATCGTAATCGATGAGATCTCAATGGTGCGGGCTGATTTGATGGATTGTATCGATACTTTTCTACGCCAAAACGGACCTAATCCTCTAGAACCTTTCGGAGGTATTCAGATGATCTTCTTTGGTGATATGTATCAACTGCCTCCGGTGGTAAAATCCGAAGAAAAAGAAATATTCGAGCAAAGGTATGACAGCCCTTATTTTTTCGACAGCGACAGTTTCCGGCAATCCGAGTTTAAGATGGTCGAGCTGGAGAAAATATACCGCCAACAAGACCAAGACTTCATCGAGATACTAAATGCTGTACGAAACAAAGAGATCACGGACCAACAGCTAGAACAACTTAACAAACAAGTTAAACCCGAGTTCGACCCGGAACATTCGGAGATGTACGTACACATTACACCGACAAACTCCAAAGTCGATAAAATCAACGAAGAAAGATTAGCAAAGCTGGATACCGCCAAGTACACATTTCAAGGAGACATATCGGGAGAGTTCAAGCAAACCGCTTTACCGACACGGGAAAACCTGGAGTTGAAAATCGACTCGCAGATAATGCTGGTAAATAACGATACGAAAGGCAGATGGGTAAACGGTACTATAGGTACAATCCTGGATGTAAATCAAAAAAATGACGAAGAAGATGAAATAGTAGTAAAAACAGAACACGGCAAGGAAGTAACAGTTACTCCCTACACTTGGGAGATGCATGAGCTGGAATATGATGAAAATAAAGATGAGCTGACACCCAAAACCAAAGGTAAATTTACCCAGTATCCTATTAAATTGGCTTGGGCGGTAACTATTCATAAATCGCAGGGCAAAACCTTCGATAAGGTGGTATTGGATACAGATAAAGGAACCTTTGCTCACGGACAAGCCTACGTTGCTTTGAGCCGAGCCACCAGCTTGGAAGGATTGGTATTAAAAAAGCCGATCAAAAAGAAACACATATGGTCAGATTGGCGAGTAGCTGATTTTATCTCAGAGTATCAATACCAACAGGCTGAGGAAGATCTAAGCACGGAGCAGAAACAAAAGATACTACAACAAGCGGTGGAGAATGAAGAAAAAGTAAAAATAACTTATCTTAAAACAAGCGACAAAGAATCCACCAGGACTATCTCCCCAAAAGAGGTCGGGATGTTGAGCTACCGAGGTACTGAATTTTTGGGAGTGCGTTGCTACTGTCATATGAGAGAGGCGGAGAGAAACTTTAAGATTCGCAGAATTATCGAGCTGGAGCGGGTTTAACTTATGACTCATTAAGTTCATCAATAGCTTCTTGAGTTTCTTTTTCTCGTCTTTCCATCTCTTCCTCCCACCACTCAAACTCGTCAGGATAGTCATTCTTGTTCTCCTCAAACCACTCGGAAAGCTCCCCCGCTTTCAGAGCTTCTCCCGCCATCGGCCCCTCTTCAACTACAAAGGGCTCGTCCCAGTCCGTACCCAACCCCATTCTAATTGCTAGAATATCATAACGACAACCTTGATTATCATTGGGATTAGCACGAAATAGTTTTCTCAAAATTCCCAAAGCTTCGTCCTCTTTTTGTTCTTCCCACAATTGATATGCCCAACCCCGAATCATACGCATAATATGGCGGTTGGATAAAACAACCCATTCCATACGTTCGGGCCAGCGACCTTCTTTATCAACTATCATTTTCATTGCTTTTTCATAACCTTCTTTAAGTATCTTCCGCGCCTCATCTTCCTTGTTTCTGGCTTTTAAAGCTTCAGCCAAATCCAAGTAAGGGTCAAAAAATTTATCATCTTTTTCAATCAACCTCCTCATCTCTTCTATGAATTTTTCCCAAGTCATCTCAGTTTCCACCAAATCAAAATATTCATCCATATAATCGGATCTGTGCCCGTGAAACTCTTTAATCCGCTCTTCTCTATTAGGGTTGGTTATCTTGGTCATGTTATTTAATTGTTAATTTTTTAACGCATTTTAGTTGAACAACAATAGTAATGTAATGCAACAAAGCAATTTTAATTATACCTAATCTACCTCCTTTTTTAAAACCCTCCAGATTTCCACCATAGCCAACGTATCCAATCTGCAATACTGCTCTAGTTCTGCAAACAGCTTTTCTTTGTCTATCCTTTGTTCTCTAAGGACTGCATTCATCCACCTTCTCTGTGCCGCTCTTCCATCTTGTATATCCAACTTATCATAATCCATATCATCAACTAGTACGGGAAGTACGTTCTTGATGGAAGCACTACCGCGAAACTTTTTATTGACAAACCAACCCTTTTCAAAAGGAGTCATTAGATCTACTATTCTTTCATTTACCCCTTGAAGAAACTCGGTGTACTCCGGATGAATTTGTGCCATATTATCATTACATCTCTGTTCAAACCACTCATTCCAAACTATTATACTACCCTCCTCGGGTATATCTTGTTTCATTTTCTCTACAAGCGAAGCTACCGGATGTGTTTCGTCTTTGTGCAAATAATGCCTATGCTCCAGCTCTCCGTCTGGCTCACCTAAGATATGCATCGAATACTGAAACGGTATTTGCTGGTAGGGTCTAGTTTTTTCATAAGGAGGTACTACATCTCTTGCAGTTTCATAATCCAAAAAACAAAGCGGAAAGGTAAGTGAGTCCAAAAATTTTCTTATCTTTTCGCGTTCTATGATTCTTTTGTCATCTTTAACTGTTTCTACATACCAGCTTTGTCTGTCAGATAGATTTAAATCATCCTGAGGAATTTCACCAACCGTCTCTACCCCTTTATCCTCTAGCTTGGTAAGCTTTTTTCTTGAATTAGTTAAATGATAAATACTATCCGACTCTAGATCATGAATGTGTCTGTAAATCTCCATCCAGTCCTCCGTTTTTCCTACCTGTACATGTCTTGGTGATGGATCCGGCATAGATTGTGACTCGACAACTTTAGCTGCCTGTTTTATCTCTTTTTTTGTATCATTTATTTGATCTCTTACTTGAGTGGTAACCTCCTCCAGCTTAGATACACCGGTAGGATCTATTTCTTTCTCTCTGACATAATTTCTGTCTACGTGAATCACACCGATACCACGAACCTCCAGCCCACATGTTTCCAAAAGTAAAGTTTGGAAAGCTAGTCCGTGTTTGTGTTCCGGTTTGACTGAAGTAGTTGATTTTATCTCAAACAAGTGAAAAGTATTATCTTCTACTCTCTTTAAGATATCACAGATGCAAGTAAGCCTGCCTGCCTGAAACTTGGGTTGCAAAATAGTTTCAGCTTCACTCTCCACTATTCTTTTAGTCTTCTCAGACATTTGCTCATAGTCATCAAAATCAACCTCCACTGCCTCGGGAAATATCTCATATACTTTCTGTTCAAACCTATCACCTGCATCAAAAGCAGCCTCATCATCCTCATCAGGCTCAGGCAGCAGATGTGGTTTGTGTTTTTTTAACCAAAGCCAGGCGGGGTGTTTGAGAAATTTTATGTAATCGGATTTGGAGAGTTGCATTATTTTAAAATATAAAATTTATTATTTTTCTTACCCAAAAACCCTTCTTCTTTTATATCAAACACCTTTTGATTTCTCAGGTTTTCCTCACTATCCTTGATGTTTTTCATCTTTTGGTTGTAGATTTCTTTATCGAACTCTTCTGAATCTTTTTTTAGTTGTGGTGCATCCCAGTTTGTAGTGTATTCTGTCGGCTCTGTGATGATCACCACCCCATCCGAGCTTAAAAGTCTCTTTGCTTCGCTTATCGCTTGGTCGTGGTCTTTTATATAATGCCAAGAGTTTATGTACAAAATCACATCAAACTGTTCTTCAAATGGTACATCGACTGCATTTCCTTGCTTGTATTCTACTTTTGCTTCTTTGGGTTTGTTTTCTCTCGCTTTCTCTACTTTTTCTTCTATCGGATCGATTCCTTTATATTCTCTTACCTTATCTGCGATCTTACGGCCTATCCGGCCCGTGCCGATGCCGATCTCGAGTACTTTTGCTTTTCGGGTGTCGGTGTATTCGTTTAGTTTGTCGGTGAGGAAGTTTTTTTGATTTTGTTCGTGTTTATTCATGCCAAACTAATTGACCAAATTTATTTTCCTCAAAACCACACTTTTTAAAAAATTCTTCGGTTTCATCAAAATTGTTTACAAATATTGGGGTATGACTGTATTTTTGTTGTAATTTTTTAGTTTAAGATTAATATAATTGCATTTAACTAAAATTACTGATATTATTAGATTACAAACAAAATAACATGGAATTAAATCAAAAACAAGAAGAAAAAATTAAAGAGCTAGCTGAAAAATATAATATAAATTTTTTCATACTGTTCGGTTCTCAAGTTGATGGCAGAACTCACAGCGAAAGTGATGTTGATATCGGTTTTGAAGCAGAGGAAAAGCTGGAGTTTAGAGAAAGAGCAAGACTGAACAGTGAACTTACCGGCGTCTTTGGTAATGACAGGGTGGATTTGGTGAATCTACACACTGCCAGCCCGCTTTTATTTTACAAAATAATGAAAGACGGAGAGGTGATATATACCAACGATCCTATGCTTAATCACGAGCTTTATGTTTACGCTTTTAAAAAGTATGTAGAAACAAAGCCGCTTCGCAAAAGAAAACGAGAAAAACTTAAAAATAAATAACATGACCCAATTAGAACAAGAGTTCGTAGAAGGCAAACTTTCAAATTTATCTCAATATATAGATGAAATTGAAGAATTTTTTGACAAATACTCCAACGAAGACATTTTGAATAATTTCGAAAAGAAACATGCAGCAGAAAGAATGCTGGAACTTGCTGTAGAATCTATGATTAATATAAATCAACACTTTATTAAGTCATATAACTTAGAAGAACAAGACGATTTTCAATCTACTTTCTATACCTTAGCAGAAAATGACTTTCTACCGGAAGATTTTGCTGAAAAAATTGCTCCGGTAGTGGGTATAAGAAATAGAATTGTTCATGGCTACGAAAAGATTGACCATGAATTGTTCATTAGAGAGTTCCGAGAAAATTACCAAGATTTTGAGAAATACAAAGAGTTAATTGAAAAACAGATAGACTAAAATGAAAATTAAAAGCAAGAGTTTAAAAAATTTCAGTTTACCAAAAGATTAAAAACATCTTACAATCAGAAGCGATCACCGGGGCTCTGGGAATAAGCATGGCTAACTTTGCAGAAAAAATTAATACTGAAGATTTTAAATTAGACAATAATGATTATTTAGTTTTAGCTACAGATGGAGTTTGTTCAGCAGAAACATTATTAGAGCAAGAAATAAAGGATATTATCTTACAAGAAGATAATCTAGATGATGCGTTATTGGAAATAGTAAAACGATCAGAAGATAAACAAAAGGGTGGCGATATGGGAATAATATTGATAAATATAAAATGAACCCCCATCGGGGCAAGCCCTAGCTATCTGGTGGCTTTTCTACGCTCAAACAAAAAGCTAGCACATTTCTAACCTCGCAACAATCTGGCGAGTAATTTATTCGATTAGAGACCGTTGAAAAACTAAAAGGCGTTTTAAAGCTTTGGCTAAATTTAGTCAATTCTTATTTCGCCCGTAAAACACGTTTTGACTAAAACAAGTGAAAAACATAATTACGTAATTAGTTTTTCAACGGTCTCGATTAAAGAATTGACAAAAATTGAACTAATAAAATTATGGACAAAGCCAAAAAAATCGAAGTTACACTGGAATTCTTTTTATTTGGTGTAGTGATAGGAGTAGTCGAGGATATTATAGCAGTCAAACTAGTAAGTGGTGAAAAAATTACTCTAGAAGTAATAGGAATTATTATGCTGATTGCTATACCTTTTGCTATTTTGGGCGAGATATTCGCAGACAATATAGATTTTGCTCAGTATATTAGAAAATTTATCTCAGATAATGAAAATTAACTAAAACAACTCTTTTGGCTTAACTAACAGCTGATTAGCTTTATAGCTGGGAAACTTATAGTATACCTTAGGTTTTTCGGAAGTGTTCACATACCAGTTATTGCTATCTTTTTTCTTTTTTAGGGTTAATGTTATTTTTTTAGCTTGAGTCTTAAAGGTAACGATTTTTTTGGTCTGTGCTTGAGTGAACTTCTTTTTATCTACGAAACCATCTGCTTTTAGTGGATCCAAGTTAGCAAAGAAAGTGCTGATAAACTGTTTATCGGTGCTGGTAGTTTTATTACCTTGTTGCGCCTGCCATTTTTGTTTATTTTTGCTTAAACTAAAGCTTGTTTGCGGGTAATCGAACTTTATCTGTCTAACCTCATTTTTACCCAAAGCTAAGATAGTCTTATTTCTCCAAAAATCTACCTTACTGCCAAATTTAGAAACTAAATTCTTATCTATTTTATAAACCTTATTTGAGCCATTTTTCCTTATGTAGGTAGAGTTAAAATTACTACCCTGATCGCCTAAGAAGAAACTTATTTTCTCACTATCCTGGTTAATTGTAATCTTCAAATCATTCTTTCCTACCCCTAATTTAGAAAAATTTTTCTTATTAGTAGAAACCGGGCCGGAGATATTTCCTTGCTTCAAAGCAGATAGAGCCGAGTTAATCTTACCGCTTACAGCCTCATATTCATTTACTTTCCAGGTTGAGTCGGATTTTGTCAGTTCAATTTTTTTAGAATTATCTATATTAATCTTACTTACACTGCTGGTAGATATTTTCTCAAAGCCCAATTTAATTTTTTTCTCTTGGTTAAAGTAATTAGCCTGAGATAAACCCCATACTCCGAGTAAAGCTAAGAAGATTACCGCAATTGTGCCTAATGTTTTTGTGTTCATAGTTAAGTTAAATTAAATTCTTGCTTACTTTTACGTCGACGACGATAAAGACTAATTCCGCCATACAATGCTACTAACAAAGGAACTCCCAACATATTACCCCAGCGAATCGCAGCAACCTGCAACTTACTTGAAAAAACAAGAGGTTCCGGCTGCCTATCCTTAGCTCTAGTTTGAATTAGCAGCTTATTTCCTACTAACCAATCCAGACTATTCTGGAAAAATGCCAGATTAGTTTTTTTCAGTTCTTTGCTGGAGAGATATTGATTGGTTACGAAATCGGAATCTCCTATCACTGCTAATTTACTATGATTTTTACCATTATTTTTCTCTGATAGTTTCTTAGCGGCAGCAACTAATCTTGGCTTCATGCCGGTCTGTTGCGCTTGTTTTTCGAAATCTTGCTTTGGTGAAGGATTGAAACGATTAGTTTGAACGGAAGCGAATCTAGTAGTTTCTAACAGCTTATAGCTTTTTGTACTATTTGTACTTGAAGTAACTTCTACCGTGCTAGCCCAAGGTAAGGTTACTGATTCTATACCAGAAGTAATTGGATTGCTGGTATTTTTAGGCTGAGTTATTACCCAAAAGGGATAAGGTCTAGTAAAGCCGAAAATGGAGCCACCACCAAGAGAAACATTTCGATTTGCCTTTAGATCAAAGACTAGATTTTGTTTTACTTTTAGACCATAATTATCCAAAAATTTATTTAGCTTGGAATCAGTTGGAGTAGATGGTCGCCTTCTTTTTAAACTTACATTTACTCCATCTTGCAGTACCAGCAAACTTCCACCTTGTGCTAGATAGTTTTGTAGTTCTTTTCTTTCTTTTTTGTTGTAAGATTCGGTTGGTCCAGCTATAATTACCGCTTTATAGCTGGTATCGATCGGTTTGATCTTCTTGCTAGTTTTTTGGTTAGATTTACTATCTTTATTACCCGATTTAGAGCTAGATTTAGTAAGAGTAATTTCTTCTACTTGATAACGATTAGATAATTTTTTCTTTAATGTTGAAAGTTTGCCGGAGATCTTTTTTTCACCGTGACCGGAAATAAATGCTATTTTCTTTTTCTTATCTGTAGTTAATTTATTGATTGAGCTAGCTAGTTTATACTCCAAGTTTGATAAATCTTTGATGAAAGGTATAGTTTCTTGACTGCCGGCATATTCAACGGTTAGCCCGAAGTATCCTTTCTTTACGCTGTACTGATTCTGTTTCAGCACATTAAATCTTACCGGTTTGATTCCTGCTGATAATGCATCTCTCCTTGAAGTTTCGTCTGAACCTACGGTTTTGAATTTGATCTTGATATTATCTTCAGAAGCTCGATGAAAATTTCGCATCATACTTTTTACTTCCCTTTTCTTCATACCCACTTGAGCCGGTAGGGTCTGAGAGGTGTATAATTTTATAGTTACAATATCATCCAGGTTGGTCAGCATTTTGCTAGTAGAAGGAGACAGTGTATAAAGATTTTCTTCAGTTAAATCTAATCTTCCGGGGATATTATAACTCAATAAATTGACTACTATAGAAATACCAACCAATAAAGCTACACCAATTTTTAGCTGTCGGAACTCTTTTTTCTTTTTGTTTGCTCGCGGTCTTCTCAACAAGTAGTAAGTAACAGCTAAGAAGCTACCAGCAAAGCTTAAAAAATAGATGACATTTCTCAGATCAATTACGCCTTTGATAATATTTCTATAATGGGAAAACAAAGATAGCTGACGAAAAACTAAACGCAAAGTTCCACTAAGCTCCATAAGCACTACCGGAAAACCAACAATCAAAAAGAAAAAAGATATAGCTAAGGAAGAGATATAGGAAACAACTTGATTCTTAGTCAAAGAAGATGCAAATAGACCAATAGCCGAGAGACCGAGTGATAAAAAGATAGCACCAATATATTGTGCAGTAATTTGCCCCCAATCAAAAGCACCAGCCGAGCTTAGAGACAAAGGAATAATTATAGTTAAAGCAAGAGGAACGGCGACTACAATTAGAGCGGATAATAATTTACCTAATAAAATTTGCCACAATTTAAATGGCTGGATTAACATTAAATCTAGTGTATCATTTTTTCTCTCTGCTGCTATCATCTTCATAGTGATTGCCGGGACAAAAAACAACAGAATCCAAGGCAAAAAATCAAACATTGGCCGCATCGTCGCAGCCTGCTGAATCAATACACTACGAAAAAAGAAGAAACTATTAATCAACAAAAATACTACAATAAGAACATAAGCAGTTGGGTGATCAAAATATTGCTTAAGCTCCTTCTTTATGATCGAAAGCATAGAGTTTATTAATTAAGATTCAGTAGTTAAGTCACGGAAAATATGCTCAAGATCAAACTCCTCTTGATGTAGCTCCCAGATTTTCCAATCTTGCTGAGCTGCCAGATCAAAAATTTCAAGTTCAATGTCTTCTTGCGCAGCCTCAATTTCAAATTTGTCTTTGTCTTCATCGATTTTTTCTTGATGGTTTATTTTTTCGATCGCTTCAATTTCGTCTATTAGCTTATTTTTATCTTCTAAGCCTTTTGTACCTAAAGTAACTATACTTTTGCTTTTAGTTCGATTTTGTAATTGCTCAGTCGAGTCATCCGCTACAATTTTTCCCTGGTCAATAATGATCAAACGATCGCAAGTAGCGGTAGCTTCTGGAAGTACGTGAGTAGATAAAATTACAGTTTTATCTTCACCTAGATCTTTAATCAAATCACGAATCTCTACTCTTTGATTTGGATCTAGTCCTTGAGTAGGCTCGTCAAGAATTAAAATTTCGGGTTTATGCATTATTGCCTGAGCTAAGCCTACCCTTTGTTTGTAACCTCGAGAAATTTCTGAGATCGGCTTATAATACATATCTTCAATCCCGGTAGCTTCGATGGCTTTGTTGAGTGCCTGTTTTCTTTCTGTACCAGACAAATCTTTACTATCCGCTGCAAAATCTAAATATTCGCTGACTAGCATATCTTCATACAAGGGGTTATCTTCCGGCAAAAAACCTAAATTTTGCTTAATATTTAACGGATCTTCTTCGACATCTTTACCATTAAATGTAATTTCCCCCGAAGTGCGATCTAACAGAGATGCTACCATCTCCATCGTGGTAGTCTTCCCTGCTCCATTCGGACCCAAAAAACCAACTACCTCGCCTTCTTCAATGGAAAAAGAAATATCATCAACCGCGGTGACGTCACCGAATTGTTTGGATACATTATTTAGTTGTAGCATGAGAAGATATTATTTGTGTTTGTAATTATAAAAAATTTAAAAAAAAGCTGTCAAGATGAGGTTTTAAGGTATATAATTGAAATTACTGATACTATAAGGCTACAAATAAACGGATCCGGCATGGATTGTGCTTCGATAACTTCAGTTGCCTGTTTGGCTTTTTCTTTTGTATCCTCAATTTTTTCTCTTACTTGAGTGGTAACTTCCTTTAGTTTAGATATACCGGTTGGATCTATTTCCTTTTCTCTGACATAATTTCTGTCTACATGAATCACCCCAATACCACGAATCTCCAGTCCGCATGTTTCCAAAAGTAAAGTTTGGAAAGCCAAACCGTGCTTATGCTCCGGTTTAACCGAAGTTGTTGATTTTATCTCAAATAGATGAAAAATATTATCTTCTACTCTCTTCAAGATATCACAGGTGCAAGTAAGCCTGCCCGTCTGAAACTTGGGTTGTAAAATAGTTTCAGCTTCACTTTCTACTAGTCTTTTAGTCTTCTCAGACATCTGCTCGTAATCATCAAAGTCAGCATTTACTGCATCTGGGAACAGCTCATATACAATTCTCTCAAACCTATCACCTGCATCAAAAGCAGCTTCATCATCCTCATCAGGCTCAGGGGCAGCAGATGTGGTTTATGTTTTTTCAACCACAGCCAGGCTGGATGTTTTAGATATTTTATGTAGTCGGATTTGGAGAGGGTCAAATTATAGTATTTTCCAGTGTAGTTAATTTAATTCAGCACTTTTACCCTAAGTTTAGAAAACTAGTTCAGTTTTATCAACCCAAGTTTATGGATTAAATAAAAGATTT
>JBDGRL010000027.1:0-1955 GCA_042218065.1 Candidatus Magasanikiibacteriota bacterium
TCCGACTCAACAGTCGGAAACTAGCTAGCCGGAGATTTTTTTGAATATTTCCGGTTTATAGCAACCGTCTGCCACTTTGGAACAAGCGATATACTCCATTTTTTTTTCGTTAATAAATCTCCCTTTGTACCACCTTCCTCGACACGTCTCTTGTTTTGAGCACAAGTTGAAACTATCATCGGAATGTAAACAGTAAGAAACGTTTGCATCATCGATATTCTTCAGATACACATCCTCTTGACACTCAGTTCCGTCACCAAAATCTTTGGTATGCATCTTCACGACAGGCTGTTTCTCTGGATTTTCCTGACTCTGCCACGTACCACGCCCATCCCGATACAACTTAATCTTCACTTTCTTTTCTTTCCCGGGCTTTACTTGCACTTGCTCGGGTTTTTTATCCATCAAGTCCACCCGCATCAAGTAACCATCAGCCCGTAGAGCAACTCTGTACTTGCCGGGCTTCTTTTCAATGCTGGCAGGAGCGTCTTTGCCGGAATCTTTTCCGTCGATAAAGACCGACGGACTCTCGGCAGTCGTTTCAGCCGTCACTTTCAACGTTCCGGGTTTGTTGGGATCGATACAATCTTCTTTGGACAGACTTCCCGGATTACTCGGCATAGTTTCGGGACAGTCCAATCCTTTTTTGCGACAAAAGTCGCAAAACTCTTCTTTGCTCATCCCATCGGAACCGTCTTCAACGACGTTCGTATCTCCGGAAGTATCGATTCCCACATCGGCAACGACATCATCATTGCCGGAATCCACGGACACGTCTTTGTGTCCGTTGTTGTTTCCATTTCCGGAACTGCTGCCATTGCATCCGGAAAGGAAGATGACTGGCAGCCAGAAGGTCAACAGCAACAAAATCGCAAACAAGAGAGTCAGCTTGACTTCAGTCTTTTTCTTTTCGTTGATCCACATGATTATACCTCCATAATGGAGTGAGGATTGAAACGAAGCAGGTTTAACCTGCGGCGATGGAACCCGCCCACGAAGGAGCGGGCATCAACGCCGCAGGTTTTACTCCACACGCATTTTCCTCCTTTATTCTAAAGAGCTTTATCCTAATCTTAGGATAACAAGAAAAAGTAACACAGATAAAGCTGATTGTCAACATGTGTTTTCCACAAGTAAGTTGGTTTTTGTTTAAATTAAGTAGAAAAAGCTCAAGTATTTATTGATTGACTGTAAAGTTAAAGTTATGTTAATATAAGCTTGTAATAAGAAAATATGTCACAAAAAACAAAACAACCCAAAACTAAAGAAGAGGTTATTGAACAGATAAAACCGATTTTAGAAAAACACAAAGTCACTAAAGCGGGTATTTTCGGTAGTTATGCCAGAGAAGAGGTGGATAATGGAAGTGATTTGGATTTAGTTATTGATTTTGAGGATGATAAGGATCTTTTAGATTTGGCAGCCGTAAAGATCGATTTAGAAGATAAAACGGGTTTAGATGTTGATTTGCTTACTCAAAGATCTCTTCGTCCTAGATTCAGAAAGCATATTGAAAAAGATCTAATTATAGCCTATGAGTAATTTTAATGAAGAAAAGGTTATTGATTATCTAAGAGATATATTGGATAGTATCAAGATAATCGAAGAACACGTTGAAGGTATAGATAAAAGTGAGTTCTTTGAATCCATCACTATTCAAGATGTGGTTGTGAGAAGATTTACTATTATAGGTGAGGTGGTAAAAAGAGTTCCGGATGAAGTTAGGAACGAATACGATAATATACCTTGGAGAAGAATCGCAGGCATGCGTGATATTGTGGTTCATGATTATGACAATATAGATTTAGATTCAACTTGGAAAACCACTCAAAAACAACTACCTAAATTTAAAGCTGAAGTTGAGAATATACTAGAAGACTTAGAATAATTTAGGCTTCACCAACCACATGCCCATCCGCAGGGTTTCATTTTGCTGGGGAGACAAGAAAAAATGT
>JBDGRL010000028.1:0-21225 GCA_042218065.1 Candidatus Magasanikiibacteriota bacterium
TTGTAGTTGGGGTTAGTGGTTTGTTTTTGGATTTTGCTGTGTTTGCCTTGTTTGCCGATTTTATACTCATTACAGCTTGGATTTCTGAAGCTATCGCTAAAGCGGTAGCTATAGGGTACAATTTCACTCTAAATAAATACTGGTCCTTTCAAAGTGATAAAAAAGCACATAAACAGTTGGTAAGATTTTTGATTGTAGCCGGTTTTAATTATGTGTTTGCGGTGGTTTCAATGTATTTCTTTCACGAACAAATTGGCTTTCATAAATATCTAGTAAAAGCTTCTACTGTAGCAATTATGGTAAGCTGGAATTTCTTATTATATAAGTATTGGGTTTACAAGGAATAGGACCATTTGACATATATTTATGAATAATGTACAATGAAGGGGCGCTAATAAGAAGAACCACTTGAGTCAACTTTAATACTCAAATAAAGTAATTTCATATAACACTTCTAAATGTCTGAAGAAGAGGATAATCAAGAGAAAAACACGAAAAATGATGACGGAAAAATAGAAGCGAAAGGCACTGTAGAAGAGACAATGCCCGGAGCTAAATTTAAAGTCCAGTTAGAAAATGATCATGAGGTGATTGCTCATTTATCAGGAAAGATGAGAGTAAATAACATTCGTATCAGTGTAGGTGATGAAGTGAAAGTAGAAATGTCTCCTTACGACTTAGAGAAAGGTAGAATTATCTACAGGTACTAATTTTTTTTAATTATATATTATGAAAGTAAAGTCCTCAGTTAAAAAAAGATGCCCAAAATGTAAAATTGTTCGTCGTCGGGGTGCTGTTTATGTGATTTGCGAAAATCCTCGCCATAAACAACGACAAGGCGACAAACAAAGAGTTAACGCAGGTTAATAATTAATAATAATTATGCGAGTAGCAGGAGAATCAATACCAAAAGATAAAAAAATTAAAGTAGCTTTAACCTATGTATATGGCATAGGAAGATCTAGAGCAGAAGAGATCCTAAAAAATGTTCATCCAGAAAATGATGAAAACGAGATTAAAGAAAAGAGAACAAAAAACCTGACTAAAGATGAAAAGACTACTATTAGACAGTTAATAGAAAAAAATTACGAAGTTGAGGGTGATTTGCGAAAAAAGGTCAATGAAAATATTAAGAGATTAAAAGAAATAGGTAGTTATAGAGGTGAGAGACATGAAAAAGATCTTCCTGTTCGAGGACAAAGAACCAGGACTAATTGTAGAACCCAGAGAGGTAATGTTCGAGATACTACTGCTCCTAGCGGTAGGCAGAAAGGTATGGAGAAGAAATAATAATTTATTTTTATGTCAGATACACCAGATAAAAAGATAACTAAAGGTCAAGCATACATTCAAGCGACATTTAATAATACTATTATCACCATTACAGATAAAAATGGTGATACTATTGCTTGGGCTTCAGCCGGTCTTTGTGGATTTAGAGGACCAAAGAAATCCACTCCTTATGCAGCTAGGCAAACTGTAAAACAGCTTGCTGAGGCAGTGAAAAAAGTTGGCCTTCAAGAAGTAGAGGTGTTTATAAAAGGCATTGGAGGCGGAAGAGAAGCTGCTATTAGAGCTTTGAATAAAAATGATATTAATGTAACAGCTGTAGAGGAAAGAACACCTATTCCACACAACGGTTGTAGACCACCAAAAGAAAGAAGAGTTTAATAAAATTATATGGGAAGATATACAGGACCAAAAAATAAAATTGCAAGAAAATATGGAGTTAACCTCGGTCTAAAGACCGATTCTTCAAAAGTATCTAGGAGATTGGATCAACCTCCGGGTGAACACGGAAATAAGAGAAAAAGAGGAAGATCAGTTTATGGCAGACAGTTGGACGAAAAACAAAAAGCTAGGTTTATGTACGGAATTCGTGAAAATAAGTTTAAGAACTATGTTGAAGAAGCTATTCAGTCTGAAGGTAACACCGGTATTAAACTACAAGAACTGCTTGAACGTAGGTTAGACAATGTAGTTTACCGACTTGGTTTTGCTGTGACTAGAGCTCAGGCTCGTCAGTTTGTAAACCATGGAATGTTCAAGGTAAATGATAGAAGCATTGACATTCCTTCTCACCAAGTAGACATAGATGATAAAATTGAGCTGAAAGATACCAAAGAGGACAAAGGCCCATTTTTGGAAATTACAGAACAGCTGCAAAATAATGATTTACCTTCTTGGCTTTCTGTTGACCCAACTAATAAAGAAGGTAAAGTTTTGCATATGCCTGAAGACGATGACTTTGAACAAGTTTTCGATGTTCAGCTTATCATTGAGTTCTATTCAGCTAGATAATCTATTTAAAAATTAAACATGGAAAATTTTCAACTGCCTACAGAGGTAAAATTTCAAGAGGGCGAAGAAGAAAATGAAATAAAGGCTGTAATTAGCCCATTTGAAAGAGGATACGGACACACAATTGGGAATGCATATCGTAGGGTATTGCTTTCTTCTTTGCCAGGTGGAGCAGTAGAATCTGTCAAAATTGAGGGAGTTCAACATGAGTTTACAACTGTAGATGGTGTACTTGAAGATGTGATTGAAATAATTCTGAATTTAAAAGAGCTTGCTGTAAAAGTACACTCTGATGAATCAATTATTCTAGAGTTAAATGCCGAAGGTGAGGGAGAGGTTACTGCAGATGCTATTGAGGACAGCCCTCAGGTAGATATAGTTAATGATGATCATAAAATTTTAACTTTGGTTGAGGATGGAGAAGTAAATATGGAAATTACATTCGGACCTGGAACCGGTTATGTTCAGTCTGATGAAAAAAATACAGAAGATTGGCCTATAGGAACAATCGCTGTAGACTCTCATTATAGTCCTATTCGTAATGTAGGATATGATGTAGAAAAAACAAGAGTAGGAGACATAACTGATTATGACAAAGTTACATTAACCATAGAAACTGACGGTACCGTGACAGGAGAGGAGGCTATAGAGCAAGCAAGTGAGATATTGGAAGAACACTTTGAGTTGATAGGAGAAGCAGCAGAAGAAGGCGGCATGGAGGTTGAAACCGAAGAGTCAGAAGAAGAAACAGAAGAGAGTGATAATGAAGAAATTAGAAAGGAACCTTCAATGGAGTGGCTCAAAGATGATTTAGTAGAGTATGCAGAAGAAAATGACATACCGGTTTCTTCTACTGCGAATAAAAAGGATATTTTAGATAAAATAAATAAATGGGAAGAAGGCCCTAAATCTAGTTGGTTGAAAGATGAACTAATTGAGTATGCTGAAGCTGAAGGTGTAGAAGTAGAAGATGGGGATACAAAAGATGATATTTTAGATAAATTAGAATAATTACTTAGAACTTACTTATTAACACTCAGTTATGAGACACAGAAAAAAGACAAAAACTTTAGGAAGAGATAAAGCACACAGAAAACAACTACTTAGAAATTTGTCTGAGCAATTAATTTTGAATGAATCAATTAAGACCACTAAAGCTAAGGCGAAAGAACTTCAGAAGTTTATTGAGCCTCTTATTACAAAAGCTTCAGAAGGAGATGAAAATGCCAGAAGATACCTATTTTCTAAATTAGGCGATAAGACTGAAGCTGTAGATAAGTTGATTGAGGAGTTAGGACCTACTTTTGAGGATAGACCAGGAGGCTATACTCGAATTATAAAGTTGCCCCACCGAGATCATGACGCTGCAGAACGGGCATTAATTGAATTCGTAGAATAAAACATTATGGCTTACGATATCACACGCGAAAAAATTACTATAGATGCACAAGGTAAGAGTGTAGGTGAGGTAGCTTCAAAAGCCTCTCATATTCTGCAGGGAAAGAATAAGCCTACCTATAAAAAGCATGTAGATGTAGGTGATTTTGTGATTATAGAAAATGCAGAAGAGTTGAAGTTTAGCGGCAGGAAACTTGTTCAAAAAGACTATTTTAGTCACACTGATTATCCGGGCGGACTGAAGCGAAAACCGATGAAGCATGTTTTTGAAGAAAATCCTGCTGAGGTAGTAGAAAAAGCAGTTTTTGGAATGCTTCCAAAAAATAAACATCGTGACGAGCGTATGAAGCGCTTGCAGGTTTTTGCTCAAGAAGCTAATGAAAATTAATAAAAAAATATGGCTAGAAAAGAACCACATCCTCAAGATGATGATAAAATCGTAGTTAGATCCGTAGGCAGAAGAAAGGAGGCTTCCGCAAGAGTGCGTTTGGAAGTTGGAGATGGTGATTTTGTCGTGAATGATAAGGATCTTGAAGATTATTTCTCTGTAACTTGGTGGGTTGATGAAATTATGAAACCTCTAGAAGATGCTAGTAAAACAGAAGACTTTGATATTTCTGTAAAAGTAGAAGGTGGAGGCCATCATGGACAAGCTGAAGCTATTCAGCACGGCATTGCGAGAGCTTTAGTAGAATGGGATGAGGATTTCAAACCTCAGTTGAAAGCTAAAGGTTATCTAACACGTGACTCAAGAGAAAAAGAGAGAAAGAAATACGGAAAAAGAAAAGCAAGGCGGAGCAAGCAGTGGAGAAAGCGTTAATTTATTTCTCCAAATTGTTGCAGTCTATTTAACAACCCTGAACAAGGGTTGTTTTTATATTAATAAGTGCATATCTTTAAAGCATTCTGATTTTTCTGTAAAATACACCCATTATGAGTGAAAAAGTAGCCAAAAATACAGCTTATATGACTATCGCCTCAATTTTACAGAAGGTGATAGCTTTTGTGTATTTTACCCTAATTGCCAGATATATAGGAGCTGAAGGCACAGGTAAGTATTTCTTTGCTTTGTCTTTTACTACTATCTTTGTGATCTTTGTTGATATGGGCTTCAATAATGTCCTGATTAGAGAAGCAGCAAAGATGAAAGACAAAATGCAGTGCTTTTTTTCTACGGTGATCTCTGCCAAGATGTTATTTGCAGTTTTGACTTATATAGCAACGATAGTAACTATAAATTTGATGGGGTATCCTGAACAGACCAGGCATTTAGTTTATTTGTCAGCAGTGACAATGGTTTTTGACTCTTTTCATCAGTCCATTTACGGCACTTTGCGTGCTATTGGTGATCTGCGTTGGGAGGCTATGGGTATTGTCGGCAGTCAGGTTTTGACATTATCTCTTGGCAGTTATTTTCTCTTTTTTGATTTTCCTCTTATTTTTTTAATCTTAGCTTTTACTATTCCTAGTATAATCAATGTAATTTACTCTGGAACAGTTTTGTTTTTGAATTATAATATTAAATTTAAGCCTAAATTTCATAAACCTACTTTTGTTCATTTAGGAAAGATTGCAGTGCCATTTGCTTTAGCAGCTATTTTTGAAAGAGTTTATTCAAATGTAGATACAGTAATTTTATCAAAAATGGCTGGAAATGAGTCAGTAGGTTGGTATTCAATCCCTAAAAAAATTTCAAATGCATTTAGATTCTTCCCTTCCGCCTTAATTGCCGCTATTTACCCTCGTTTTAGTGAACATTTTAAAAATAACAAAGAAAAACTTTCATATTTGTTTGAGCGGGGAATGAAGTACCTACTTATCATTGCTTTTCCTATAGCTGTAGGGATTATGATTTTGGCTCCAGATATTATAGTGCAGATCTATACAAAGGAATATCTAAACTCAATTTTGCCGCTTAGAGTTTTGATGGTAGCTATGATATTTTCTTTTGTCGGTTTTTTAACTGGCGGCATGTTAAATGCCTGTGAGAAACAGAAAACACAGACTGCTATCGTAGGGGTAACTATGGTAGTAAATATAATTTTAAACCTGATATTGATACCAGAATATGGGATATTAGGAGCTTCGATTGCTGCTTTGATTGGAAATGCAATTTTGGCGATCGTAGGTTATTACTTTATACCTAAAATTACTGAAATTTCACATAACTTTTTGATTATATCGATAGTAAAAATAATATTCTCAGTTTCGGTTATGGCGGTTTTGGTTTGGTATTCAAATATTTACTTTCATTTTCTTGTATCTATCGCAGTTGGTGCAGTTGTATATCCATTGGTGCTGTTTTTAACTAAAACTTTGACTATAAAACAAGCAAAAGAGGCTATAGCTTTAGTTAAAAAATAATGGGTTTGTCAGATAGGTTTTTAAACAAAAAAGCTTTAACTTTTTTAATTTTTGCCTTGATTTTAATATATGGATACTTAATATCTACTTTTAATAATATTCCTTCTGCTATTTATGGAGGAGACCTGTACTATCATTTTGGCATGTTCAATCATTATTATTTTGGAGGAGAATTATTATCCAGCCCTGTAACAAAAGAGGGTTTTATTTTTTATAGCTTGTTTCCTTATTTTTTTGCTAAGATTGCTCACCTTACCGGCGTATCTTCTAAAATGGCGTTCAAATTTTTACCTTTGATAGAAATACTTACTTCGGCGCTAGCTAGTTTTTTGTTGGGCAAACAATTATTTAAGAATAATAAATTTTATCAGTTTTTGTTTGTCTTGAGTTGGGTAGGTATATTTCATTCTTTTTTATTTACTCACCCTAGGATTTTTGCTGGTTCTACGCTTTTGCCTTTATTAGTTTGGTCTTTTTTAAGGCTTCAAAGAGACGGCAGGATTTTAAATCAAGTATTTTTTGGTGTTATTTATGGACTCACTGGATTAACTCATCTATTTGGTTTCATTGTTGTTTCTTTATTTTTGGTTATTTTTTATTTATACAGGTTTTGGGTAGTTGAAAATAAAGTTCAGTTTTTAAAACAAGCAGGAAAAAACTTAATTTTACCTGCTGTTCTTACAATTTTAATCTCTCTTCCGCTTCTGGGTACAATTTTATTTTATTATGATTTGCAAACCTTAAATCCGGTAACTTCGTATAGTACACCGAAACCAGATATTTATTATTTTTTCAAACAAATATTTCATTTATTTGTGAACCGTGGAAGCTTGTTTAACTTTCTATTTATACCGCTGAGTATTCTTGGAATTTATTATTTTATTTTTAAAAATAACAGAGAGAGTAAGATCAGATCAGTGATGTTTGCTTTATTGACATCTTTTTTCTTTGGATCATTTCACTACTTAGTTACTCAGCCTTTATTTAATTATTATTGGGTTTATTGGCAGTTTCCTTTTTATTTGACTTACATAATTTCTTTGATATTAGTTTTTTATGGAATTTTATTTTTGAAGAAAAAGATAAGTCGTGATAATTATAGAAAATTAAAGCTTGTCATTTTTGTTGCAATATTATTGTCTATACCTGTAAATATATTATTTAGCTACCAAGGTTTTCATAATTTATTATTAGGGAAAAATTTAGGTGGGTACAAGAGTCAGTGGATTACTTCTGCAAAAAAGAGTGAGCCTGTAAAACATTCTAGAGTTAGCAAGTGGCTTAAAAACAACTCAAAGGTAACTGATGTAGTTTTGTCCAATAATGAAATCTCCTTTGCAATTAATGCCTTAACTGGAAGAAAAATAGTAATAAGTCGCAGGACTCATTTCAGCCCATTTATGGACTTAAATGAGAGAGCAGCTGACGCTGCAGTGATGTTTTATGGAAAAGACAAACAGAAAATCAAAGGCCTGTTAGATAAATATGATGTAAAGTATTTTTATTACCATCCTGACTGGGAAGAAACTAGTAATATGGATCCTATTTTGCTACCCTTAAGATATAGAGATTATTTAGATCAAAATGGTGTTGATTTTAAAGAGGTCCAAAGTAAATTAGATCCTGCCAAAGCAGATGTGCCGAAATATGATAGATTGAAGGTTACACCAAAAAATAATTTTAGAAAGAACCCTTTATTAGATTTTTTTGTTTCAGAGTTAAGTACAGAAGATGGTGCTGTATTATACAAAAGAAAATAATACATGCTATCTGTTATAATTCCAGTTTACAATGAAGAGGAAATACTCGAAGTTTCTTTGAATAAACTTTTGGAATACTTAAGTGAAAATGAGATAGAAAGCGAGGTAATAGTAGTAGATGATGGATCACAAGATAAAAGCAGACAGATTGCAGAAAATTTTCCAGTAAAGATAAACAAAAAAAGACAAAATAAAGGCAAGGGCTATTCTGTTAGAGAGGGGGTTAATATGGCTGAAGGAAAGCGAATATTATTTTTAGATGCTGATCTATCTACCTCTCTTGAGTGTATAGAAACTTTCTTAGAATTTAGTGAAGAGTTTAATGTAATCGTAGGTTCTAGAGCAAAACAAAAATCTCAAGTCCAGAGAGTTTGGCACAAAAGTTTATTAGCTAGGTTAAGTAATACTTTAATTAGAAATTTGCTTCAAATAAATGTAAAAGATACTCAATGTGGTTTTAAAATGTTTACAAAAAAGACAGCGAGAAAACTATTTGATAAGCAAAAAATTGATGGTTATGGTTTTGATTTTGAAATATTAATGTTAGCTAAAAAGGAGGGTATACCTATAAAAGAAGCTCCTGTAGAGTGGAGTAGTAAAAAAGGAAGCGATATAAATATAAAAGATTACTTTAAAACTTTCTTGGAGCTTGTTAAAGTTAAGTTATACGAAGTATTTAACAGATATTAAAATGAAAAAAATACTTATAGTATCACTTGAATTTCCACCAGAGGTGGGTGGTATCGCATCATATGTAGATCAGTTTGCCTCTGCCTTAGATCCAGAGCAGGTTTGTGTATTAGCTCCGCCTAAAGAGGGTGCTGAAGAACATGACAGCAAAAAAGATTATAATATTTATAGGAAAAAGTTCTTATTTCCAAAATTCATCTGGCCGAGATGGATGATGTTATTTTTATCGATTCGTTCCGTGGTAAAACAGGAAGATATAGATATTCTCTATCTGCATCATATCATACCTATAGGATATGTTGCTTATTTATTTAAAAAGATTTATCAGCTTCCATTTCTCATTTTTTCTCATGGAATAGATATCATAAGTGCTACTAGAACTGACTGGAAAAAATATTGGGTAAATAAAGTTATCGATGCATCTGAGCAAATAATTACAAATAGTGAATCCTTAAATGAAAGATTACTACAAAGAGTGGAAGAGATACCGGAAGAAAAAACTACTGTCCTGTATCCATGCCCCGAGGACAAATTTAAAACTAAACCTGCACAAAAGAAGATAAATGAGCTGGAGAATAGGCTGGGAGTGGAAGGAAAGCAGGTAATGTTGACTGTTGCAAGGCTGGTAAAAGGGAAAGGTATAGAGCATTTGGTAAAATTGATGCCGGAAATTTTGAAAGAAAGACCTCATTTAGTGTGGGTTATTGTAGGTGATGGTCCGGAGAGAGAAAATATGGAGGAATTAATTCGGAAGTATAATTTACAAAATGTAGTAAGATTCGTAGGAGAGAAAGAACATGATGAACTGCCTCCTTATTATTATCTTGCTGATCTTTTCGTAGAGTTGACTCACCCCCACCATGGAGTAGAAGAAGGGTTAGGTCTGGTTTTTTTAGAAGCAGCTGCAGCTGGCCTACCTGTGGTGGCAGGGGAAAGCGGCGGAGTAGAGGAAGCCGTGGTAGATAAAGAGACCGGTTATGTAGTAGGTACTTTCCGAGATGAAGAAGTTACCGAAAAGATAACCAAGCTTCTGGATGATAGAGAGTTAGCTCGGGAGATGGGGCAGAAAGCAAAAGAGAGAATTGAAGAAAAGTTTATTTGGAAGAAGCAATTAAAGAAAATTCAAACTTGGAGGTAAAGAATTTTTAAATAAGTATGAAAACAATATCAGTAGTTATACCCGTATACAACCACCTTCAGAAGTTAAAAGATTCTCTACACACGGTTTTTGGTCAGACCTATAAAAATTTGGAAATAATTGTAGTAGATGACGGCAGCTCAACTCCTGTGTCAGATTTTTTAAAAACAGAAGAAAAAGAGAAGATAGATAAAATTATCCGACAAGAAAATAAAGGTGCACCATCTGCGCGAAATAAGGGATATAAAGCAAGTTCCGGTGATTATATAATTTTTTGGGACGGAGATATAATTGCCGAGCCGGAGATGTTAAAAACTTTGAAAAATGAGCTAGAGAAAAACCCGAAGGCGAGTTACTCATATTGTAACTATAAAATTGGGTGGAAAAAAATGCCGGCTCAAGAATTTGACCCTAAAGCATTAAAAAAGAAAAATTATATCCATACTACTTCTTTAATTCAAACAAAAGATGCGATTTTATGGGATGAGGATCTGAATCGATTTCAAGACTGGGATTATTGGCTTTCTTTGTTGGAGCAAGATAGAAAGGGTGTTTGGGTGGATGAGTATTTATTTAAAATACTCTCTAAAAATGGAGGAATGAGTGAATGGATGCCTAGCTTTTTTTATAAACCACCTTTTAGGTATGTTCCTGGTATAAAGTCAAAAGTTGAGAAGTACGAGCGGGCGAGAGAAAAGGTTGTTGAGAAGCATAATTTTGATATTAATTATTAAATAATAGTTTTTTTAGTTTATTTTGAGTAATTTTATTTAAATAAACCAAAGAGTTTAAAACTAAGAAACCTAAAAATCTACCTTATCCTCGACTTTATGAAAAATCCTGTAAATCATGATAATCAGCTCCTCAAAGATCTCTGGAGTTTTTAATGTAATCACTGTAGTAAGAACTATATAGAGAATTCCGTAAATATGAAATAGAGCAGGGGCGGTAATATTGATGATACCTAAGGCAACTAATCCAGCCAACAAGCCGACATGTAAATCTTGATATTCGCGGAAGTGGTGTATCTTCTTTATTAAGGCCACCACTAAGAAGAATAAAGCGCCTAATAGGATTACAGTACCTAATACACCAAATTCTACAAGCATTTCAAAATATCCCCAGTCAAATTCTGTAGTGGTTTTATTATTAAATTTATCTATAGTTACAGTTGAACCTAATCCGTATCCGAGTATGGGTCTTTTTTGAAACTTTTCAAATATTTCTGGCAATAACGCCATTCTAATAGAAGCACTTCTTTCTGTTTCTGGTTGGACTATACTGCTAACCCTGTGTTCAAAAAAACCCAATCCTAAACTAGAGGCACCGCTAGCTAAAAAATGTAGGAAAATAAATATCAAGAAAGCTTGAGCAACTGTATAGCTGGATACTTTCAGCCATCTTTTCCAGTCGTGCTTATAAAATAGTATTACCAGACCTCCTATGAGAGCAAGTAGATAGCTTCTAGAAAAATTTAATACAAACACTATTAAAGCAGAGAATAGCAGTAACCTCCACATATGATGATGCTTTTCATCTTTCATTAGTAGAGAGGAAATGATTAAAATCAGTGGTGTTATTAACAGATGTGACGGCTCAACAATTCTGTAAAATCCTTGTCCCATGTCAGTAATTTTGCCTAAGTTTACATCTCTAAACCACTTGTAGAAAGGTTCTTGTAGTTCAACCATGCCTGATGAAAAGAGAAAGAAAGTGAACAAAGAAAATACAGCAGAACCTAAGATAAATACAATTATCATTCGGATTAAGTGTTCATTATCTTCTTTTTTCTGGCAGATATAATAAGCCGGAAAAAATAATAACAGATAAGCAAATGGTATAGCATCTCTTACTGCTCTGATACCGTGTCCGTTAGATATGCCTAATAGAGTATAAAATCCTACTGTTACAAAAACTAGGATTATACCCGCTAATGCTTTGTTACTAATCCTTTGTTTGGTGTAAAAATATTCTTCACCTATTTGATGCAAACAGGTCAGAAGAAGAAAGCTTATAAGTAAAATCGAACGGATAGAAATGTCTGCTAATGCAAGGAACTGGCCAGACCCTGCTAGCAATATTTCTCCAATTAGTATATACCAAGCATTTCTCGGATCTCTAAAATACATGTAAACAAATAATACTAATATCAGTGCAGTTAAAATCCCCTGAATTACAAATTCTTGAAATAAATAAAATGATGCGAATCTAAATATGAAAAATAAAAGGAACAGGATAGCGGTTTCCCACTTATGGAATATGGAGTATGTTTTTAATTTGTTAGAAATATTTTCAAAATCAAACATATTTTAAGATAAAACTTCTTCATGAATTCTATCACCATAGCCGTTTATGAAATCCACTATATCCATCTTCTGTTTTCCTGACGGCTGAATTTTTTGTACAGATATCGAATTTTTACCGCAACCGATAAACATTTTTTTACCTGCTATTTTGACTTTACCTGGTTGTATTTGTTGATCTTCTGGTGTAATTTCATGCAACTTAAACCTATCGCCGTTCCATTCTGTCCAGATACCGGGCCAGGGAGTAAATGCCCTATATTTATTATAAATGTTTTCTGCACTATTTTGCCAATCTATTTTTCCATCTTCACGGTCAAACTTGCTAGTACTTGTTGCATTTTTGTCGTCCTGCTGCCTTGGTTCTAGCTCTCCTTCAACATATTTTGGAGCAGATTCTAGTAGAGCCTCTGCTCCAAGTTGAGCTAATTTTTCATTCAAATCAGGATATTTATCAGTGGAGCTAATTTCTTGAGTTTTTTGAAATATTATCGGACCTGTATCTAGACCCTCATCCATTTTCATGATAGTAACCCCGGTTTCATTTTCACCCTCAAGCAATGCTGTTTGGATAGGTGCAGGTCCACGGTATTTAGGGAGTAGAGAAGTATGTATGTTTAAAATTCCGTGCTCAGGAGCATTCAATAGCTGTTTAGGTATAATCTTACCGAATTGCGCAGTTACACCCAAATCAATATCACCAGCCAGCTGCAAGTGGTTGAGGTTTTCTGGTTGTTTGATAGCTAGCTTTTGTTTTTGGGCTAACTCTTTTACTGGATTTTCTTGCTTGGATTGAGATCTTCCTATTTTTTTGTCGGGTTTTGTGATGACCAGATCTATAAAAAATTCTTCTGAATCTATAAGCTTCGATAGTATTATTTTTGCAAAATCATCAGTACCGAAAAAAATTGTTTTAATCTTGTCTGGCATATTTTTTTAATTATCTATTTTTTACTGCCTGTTCTATCGGGTCAACCTCTTCTATATCGGTAGCTTTCTCAATAAATAGTGTACCTTCCAAGTGGTCTACTTCGTGTTGTATTACTCTTGCTAAATAATCTTCAGCTACGAAGCTTAGTTCATTGCCATTTCTATCTAATGCTTTTACTTCTATTTTTTTCCAGCGTTTAACTGTGCCGAAGGTGTTTGATATTGATAGACAACCTTCTTTGTCTACTGTTTTCTTTTTATTCAGTTTATTCCAGTAGGGGTTTATTAGAGGTAGATCTCCCGATTCTTCTGTTGGTAAGTCAATATTTTTATCTTTTAGTGCATGTTTACCGATGATGGTGAACCGTTTGGATTTTCCGACTTGGGGAGCTGCTAGCCCCACTCCGTCAGCGGCATGCATAGTTTCGATCATATTGTCTATTCTTGTTTGTACCTCTTCTGATTGCAGCTCTTCTGCATCTACTTCTTTTGTTTTTTGTTGTAAGATATCGTCCGGATGCTTAATTATGTCTAATTTCATTTTAGGTTGTTTTATATATAGATAGCAATTTTTAACAAAATTATGGAGATAAGACAGAGATAGGACGAGGATCTACTTTCCAATCTTTATCTATAAATTCATTTATCCATTTTAACTCTTTTTCCCAGTTGTCTTTAGGAAGCTTAAGCAATATTGTCTGCCAGTACTTCGAGCGGTAGAATTTAGGATGCATCTCAGTAGGTCTGGAAATTATTATATTAGTTTTGTAATTTTCTGTCAACTTTTCACTAAGTTTAGAATAAATTTTTTCTACTTCTTTTTTTGTTTTTTGCTGTTGTTTACTTCCATAAAATAGTCTCACTAAAAATTTATATGGAGGATAATTTAAGTTTTTTCTACTGTTTAGCTCCATTCTATAAAACCTATCCGGTTCTTTAATTGATTTAAGCACCAGCTGATCAGGGTTCATAGACTGAATGTAAAATTCACTAGACTGTGTGCGGTAGTGGTTTATTTCTTGGATTAAGTTCCATACATTTTCAGAAACCATAAACTCAGGAAAACTAAGCTGTGAATCTATATTTGGAAAAACTATAACCTCAGTATTGCTCCAGTTTATATATTCTAATGCTTTTTCTGTTCCTATGATTATTTTGTTCTCTTCTTTTTCGGGAATAGGGCTTTGTGCAGTTCTTTTATTAATCCTAATAATTTCTTTATCAGGGGTTATTTCTTTGGTTTTTTCCTCGATCAATTCATCTCCAGCTCCTTGGTGTTCTACGATTTGCTGTTCACACTCTGGACAAGCAGCAAATGATTTTTGGGTAATATCACAATAATGACACTTCAACTCATTGTCCTGCTTATGGTACACGAAAGTTAAACCACACTGGGGGCATTCTGCGGTAAATCCGCACTCATTGCATCTAACTGACCTGGAATAACCTAGCCGGTTTATGAATATGAAAACATCTTCTTCAGCTGATTTAATATTCTTTTTTGCTTTTTCGGAAAAAATATCATAGTTACCTGCTTTTCTTTCTTGTTTCATATTTATTATTTCAGTAGTTTTGTCAGCTATATTTTGAATCTTGTCTTTTGTGCCATCATTATAGTCATAGTTTTCCTTATAAATATTAAAATAGCTTCTACAGCTTGGCGAAAAAGAGCTGAGAGTTAAGTTGGCACTATGCATTGTTTTTAGTTTCTTAGCTATATCCAGGCTGTGAAATCTTGGATCTTGATCCCAGTGCTTGTGGTTTTCTTTGTGTTCTAGATCGACTATGATTTCATCTAATTGTTGGAAAGGTAAAAAAACCGCACTTCGGGTTCCTATGACATAGCTTACTTCTTTATTTCTAACTTGCAGCCATCTCTTAAACTGCTCTTTTTGTGAAAGCTTGCTGTGCCAAGTAATTAGATTTTCATCTTTAAGATCCAGATATTTTTCTATTTCCTCTATATATTGCAACTGGGGCAGCAGTACCAAGCTCGGCTTAGAAGCATTTTCGAAAATTTCCTTATGTTCATCCTGGGTTTGGTAGAGCTTGAATTTTGGGGGGTTTTCTTTTGTGGTATTGGTTAGGCTTGTTTTATCTTGCTTATTATTGTCAGTTTCTGAGTTAGAATCTTGTTCGGGATGAGTAGATTCAAATTGATTTAGATATGGAGTTGATTTTAGTTCTAGCTGCTTCAGTTTTCTTTTTTGTATGGGTAAGAAACTAATCTTTGTCTGTGTGGCACAGGATATATTGTAAATTTGGCTTACTTCTTGAAACAGATTTAGTCTTTGCTTAGAAAAAAATGGAGTAGAGTGAACTATACTGCTGATACTTTTTAAATCAAACTCAACATCGGATTTTTGTTTTAAATTAAAAGTGATCCCAAAAATTTCAGACCCTTTAAATGGAATTTTTACAAGTTGGCCTGCTTTTACTTCTTGTTCAATTTCTTTTGTTTCATAATCAAAGAGATTCAGATCTGAAGGCATTCTCCTGAGTGGAGCAACTTGGGCTATCATAAATATGTGAAGTTTAAGTGTGAAATGTGGTTTATGGGAGCTCTAGGTTAGCTACCAAGTGTCCAATACCGAAAGATTGCTGATAAGAGGTTTCTTGATAACTAAAATCTTTACCCGATAGAATTCCCAGCAGCACTAAAAGTGGTTTATATAAATACTCATTTGCGTTCTCTATAGTGCTTTCGTCCATTTTTAGTATGGATTCTCTGTCTTTTTGTTCGAGAAATTTCTTAATTCTGCTGTCGAAAACAGCTCCGTCTTCATGAAAATCAGCTGGCGACTCTTCTGTTAAGCTGTGAGACAAACTTCCTGAAGCTATGACTGCAACTCGTTTATTCTTCTTCTCAATTACATCTTGTAATTTTTTTCCTAGTTTCAGGTGTGGATTCTTTGATAGGTTGCAGGTGCGGATCGGGAGTATTTTTATTTGTTCCATGTTAGTGGTTAAAAAATGTAGAGGTACCGAGATGTCCTTATTTAATTTTTTACGACTCATAGGTTCAAATGGAATTTTTTCTATATTCTGTTCAATTTCTGCAGCTAATACGTTATCACAGTTCCAGTTCATGGAGGTAGATACATCTCCAAACTCGGTAAAATCAGACTCAAAGCTCGGCTCTACATTATAATAAAAACGATCTCTGTCATCTTGGTCTGAAGATGAAACCACTATAATTGTCTCAGGTTTTGATAGGTAGATTTTTTTCTCTATCTCTTCGAGGGCTGTTCTGGTTTGTTCTAACTTCTCGCTATCTTCTTGGGCTACATTTTTTAATAACAGAGGAGTGTTGGGAGTTATTGCTGAGAATACAAGAGACATATATTATTTATTTTTAGTACTGGTTTTTCTAAAGATTGGCTCGCCGGTCGGATGTAGCGCTGCTGCTTGTGGGTTTAGCCATACTATTTCGCCCCAGTGATAACCTAAATTATTAAATGTGTTTTCATCAGGTATGTGCCTTTTTTTGCCATTTTCTACTACATAGATTTTATTTGATCCTTCAATTCCGAAAAGAGAACCATCTTCAAGTTGGACCGGATTTCCTTGCTTTAAATTTTTGAAATCAGAAGCATCACCTTGTTCTATGAATAAATTAGGAAAATTTACTTTCGCAATGGATTTGTCTAATATAGAATGAAATTTTCCATCCTTAATATAGTAGAGACCCCCGAAAAATTCAACCAATCTTCCTTTAATATTGTTAATGTTCTTGGTAATCTCTTCACCTTTTTTGTAGTGCTGTATGTCTTTTTTGTCTACCTCTATTATCTCTGCTGGATGATATCCAAAATAACGAACTGTACTTTTGCTAGCAAAAGGCCGTAGAGTATCATTGTCTAGAAGATAATAATTTGAGTTTGATTTTAGTACTGCATAATTTGGCAATGAGACCTCTCTGCCGGTTTCATATCTATCCAGCTCATCTTGAGGAACTTTTATTATTTCGCTGGCATTAAATCTACTTGAAAAAGCGGAGTAATTTGCAAATTTTCTTTTTTTGCCATTTTGTATTAGATATACATCATTGTCACTGTAGGCTTTGAGAAGTGAACCGTCTGGGTATTTTTGATCAAACCATTTTTGCCATATCTTCCAAAAGTTTCTGTTTCCTTGGATGTGGGGGGTGTAGGTGTATAGAAAGGCGGTAGCAAAATTAGTTGGTTTTACCTTTTTTCCATCTATTTTGTAGTTGAATGCAGGCTGTTTGATATAATCTTTTTTTTCGTCGTTATTATAGTACCATCTGATTATAGCAGCGGCGCTGTCTACTTGGTGTGCGAACCCTTTATGTTGTTGCACATCAGCCTCAGATAATCTACAGCCATCACAAACCCCATAACCGGTAGCCCAGTTCAGTTGTTGTTGAGAGGGGTTTTTGTCTTCAATTAAGCTTTGTTCTTTTTGCAGCTTTACCAATAGGTACTTGGGGTTTATTTTGTGTTCTTTTGCAGCATCGTATATGATTTCGGATGCCAGCTTTTTCTCTCCATCTTTACCTTTTGTTTTATATTTCGCTAAAAAACTATCTTTACCTTCTAGGAAAGCTTGGATCTGTTCAGTGCTCATGCTGTCCCAGTTCTGCATTTCTTTATCTGATATGATGTAATCTAAAGTAAATACTTCTTTTGATTCAGTAGAAGTAGAAGCTTCTGAATTAACCGCTGCATCTGAAACAGGGGGAGCTAAGATTAAAAAAGAGAAAATTATTATCCAAGTCGTTAATTTTGAGATAATATCGAGGTTAAAAATACATTATCATTGTACCTGTTTTTGGATATTTTGAAAAGAAAAAAGGCTGGAGGATTTTAAATCCTGCCAGCCGTTTAATGATCCTCCTTCAGTTAATCATTTTCTAGAATACCGTATTTTGAAAAATAATTTCTGAGTGCTCTGTTTACTGCATCTGCCATGGATAGATCATTTGCATCAACTGATCAGTGTCCGAATCTGGGTATACAGTTTGTTGTTGTCTTTCTTCTGTGTTGTCTTCAAGGAACTTTTTGAGTAAAAGAGCTTCTTTTTTAGAGATATCTTCGTCTCCTAACTCTTCATCTTGTGCTTCTGACAATTTATTTAGAAATTCTTCTAGCTCTTCTATTGCTTCATCCGTCATAGGGGCCTCCTTACATGGGATTCGAATTTGCTCAATTTCATACCAATTTTATCATACTTTTTATTAGTTGTCAACTTACTAATGATTTAACCCCGGCGACAATTGCACCGGGGATTGGTCCTCCTTGTTTTACTTAAATGAACTTTTGAACCATTGCAGCACAGTTTTAAAGTAAGGCTTCAAGAACTTCTTACACTTAAGGTATGTAGGGTAACACCGGGTCTCTACTATCTGATACCAATGTGGAGGACATCTCTCATCACATTCCAAATCTTGGTCTTCTTCTCGAGAGACAGCTGTCACTCCGCAATATCTCTTGTCTCTGCTTACGAATATGAGAAATTCAGTTTCTCGATGCCCCATATATGTAGAAACTACAGCCCTTCCATTTTCATCTGATTCTACGTACCCGTAATGATCAAACAGACCCCACAACCGAAATCCTATCATAGCTGAGAATTTTTCATCTGCTCGTATAACTATGTTTCTCATACCCGGCTCAAAACCCTCTTTCATAGCTCCTTCGGTTTTGTATTTCACTACCTGGTATGAATTTTTGGTAAATCTATTCATAATATCGAACTTGTCAATGTGTTCTGCTGCTAAAAATACATTCAAGACCAGGGCTAAGGTAAAACACACTACTATTGTGAAAGGAGAACAATACACTGCAAGATTAATGGCTATTATTAGAGAGCTAATCCAGATTATTGCCCACCAAATCCAATCCATTGTTACTCCTCGTGATAGGAAACTCCTAGCTACAGCGACATCCAGATTTTATCATATTTTTGGCTTTAGTCAAGGTTGCTTTTATCTATTTTTTGTACTACACTTTGAATAACTAATAACTGATCTATGAATTTAGGAAAACTTTACATAACAGCTACACCCATTGGGAATTTAGGTGATATATCTCAACGAGCCAAAGAAATATTGCAGCAAGTGGATTTAATCTTGTGTGAGACCCCTAGTGAGACACAAAATATGCTTAACCATTTTGATATAGGTACAAAAACTCAAGAGTATAATCAGCACACTAGACAAAAAAAGATGCTAGATACAGTAGATAGACTTGAAAGCGATGAGGATATTGCTTTGGTTTCTGATGCAGGTACGCCGGGTATTAGTGATCCTGGTGGAAAATTAGTAGAATATATTAACCAGAGAAATAAAGAAATAGATGTAGCCCCAATACCTGGCCCTTCTGCAGTGACCACTGCTTTAAGTGTTAGCGGTTTTCCTGCAAATGAGTTTGTATTTTTAGGGTTTGTTCCTAATAAATCTGGCCGCAAAAAATTTTTTCGACAAGCTTCAGAGTATAATAAAACTGTAGTTTTTTATGAGTCAAAACACAGGATAGAGAAGACCCTACAACAGCTTCGAGATCTGATAGATCCGCAGAGAAAAATATGTATCTGCAGAGAACTTACAAAAAAATATGAAAGCATTTATCGTGGTAATATTGAAGAAATTTTAGAGCAAAACATAGAAACAAAAGGGGAGTTTACGATCGTAATCGATGGTAGAAAATAGATGATTCTTTTAAAAATTAAAAAACCCCCACTTTCTGCACTGAAAGTGGGGTGTCCTTCAGTCAAAATCTTGAGATTCTTTTGGCGGAGTTTTTATCTAATGCGATAGTGTTTCTTAATTTTTCAATCTCTCTTCCACTTACTCTGTATTGCTGAAATATCAACTCTATAAAGTAGTGCTGAGGATAAGGAAGTAAATCCTCAAAAATCCAGTGGAACTTTTTGTGAGCCTCTTTTGGTATTGGTTTAACTATATTTTTGCTTTCATCTGGTCCGTTTTTAGCCTTCGGAATGATGTGATGCTGATCTGTCGGGCAATCGGGCTCTAATCCAAACACTTCAGGCTCGATTTTACTTCCACCACTGCTGCTAAACAAATCTATTCTTTGATGTATATCATCAAGAGATTCACACCCATGAAACACTGTCTCAGCTGCATAGTAAAAGAAAGGAGGAACTAGAACTGACTTCTCTTGTACTTCGAGCTTTTCCGTGCCGCCTTTAACCATCCTTGGTTGTGGTGTGTAGGGTACAGAAAGTGCTAAATGAACGCTGTGTAAAGATAACAAAATAAAAATTTATTTACAAAATCATTGCAAATGTTTGTGAAATATTATTTTAAAGCCTAAGCTTTAGCGGATTTCGAATAATTAATTCTAACTTGAAAATTTTTTTAAATTGTGTTTTAATATCTAGCTCAGCAGGAGTCTTTAGTGTTCTTTTCAGCCAGGGAGAGAGGCAGTGGCGAATTACCTAGAAAGCGAACCTTACAAAGAATACTATTTACGAGAAGATGGGCGTATTTTAGATAGGCTTCCACAATCTAAAAATGAAAAAGAATTTACTAAGTTTACTCTAGATGAATTGAAGACCAAAGGAGAGATAGTAGTAGAAACTGAAAGTAGGACAATAAAATTAATATGTCAATCAATTTCGGGTACATATAAAATACAGGAAGATTCAAGAACAGTAATGGAGGGGAGTTTTGAGAAAGTGAAATCAGGTATTCGTAACGAAACCGAGAGGGGCTAAGCAGAGCTGGGGGGCTCTGCATTTTTTTATTTTGGATTTAAACTTGACTTACAGATTGAGTGTAATAAAATAGCTTTGTGTTCTCTAAAGTCACTCAATTCACAGGAGAAAAAAATGGGAAGACCATCGCAAGTAGTTGTTACACTGAAACGTAATTTTCCGTGCAGAGTTCTTGATCACATTACGGAAGAAAATGAAGGATTGTCAAAACAAGGAGAAAATTTTGAAGAGCTTAAAAAAGAGTGGGCTGAAAGCCACCCTGAGTATGAATTTTATGAATTCAGGGAAGAGATTAGATACTTAATACCAGAACAGGTTCCACCTTTGCCCGACATTTTTGGCAATGTTTTTGTAACAGGATACCAGATAGGTCAGCTTGAGTATAATAAAGAGCTAAAATACAGCATTCAGTTTTTAGCGGATTATCTCAACAAAAAGGGTGCTCGATGCAATGATTGTCTTGAGGGAGAGATAGAGCATGATAAAATCTTTGAAGAGAGAGACCACCAGATTACTTTTGCTGAAATGGTAGATGGAGAGGTTGTTGAGGAACGAATTGAGTTTTTTCTTGATACTTCTGATATTGATACTTTCTTGATTGTTTGTAGCCTCACTAAAATGAGTGAATGTATTGAAA
>JBDGRL010000028.1:21325-24238 GCA_042218065.1 Candidatus Magasanikiibacteriota bacterium
GATGATTTTTGTCATAATCCAGTAAATAATTTTAAGTTTTCACAATGACACCGAAACATATCCAGCATACGCTTCAAACATTACCCTCCGGAGATGATCTTACTATAGATTGTTATGAATTTGAATTTGCAAATAATGGTCCTAGGATTTACATTCACTCCAATCTGCATGGCTCTGAGATTATAGGCACAGTTATTTTAAAAGAAGTGATAAGCTATCTAGAAGAAAATCCGTATGAACAAGGAAAAATTAAAATAATACCTTGTGCTAACCCTATAGCACTCATAGATAAAAGCTATAACGGCATCCAGGGAAGGTTTAGCCCAATTACTGGAACAAATTGGAATAGAATTTTTGAGCTGGATAAAGATAAGTATCAAAATATAAAAGAAGCTCGAGAATATTTTAAAGAGCAATTAGAGCAAAACTTGCCGGTAGAGGAGAAATTGGCATATATGCTTAAACTTTTGAGTTGTGGAGCTGATTACTTGGTAGATATACATACTTCAGGGATGGAGTCTGTGCCTTATCTTTTTACGAACTCACAAAATCACGAGATTTTTTCTAATCTAGAGGCTAATATACACATAGAAACAGAGGAGAGGGGCATAAAAAGATCTTTTGAAAATTATCAAAATGAAAACTATGATGATATAAAAGATGTCCACGCCTGCACATGGGAGGTTGGAACCCACAATGTTATAGATGAGGATCTGGTTGAGACAAGAAAGAAACAGCTCATTGATTTCTTAGATTATGTATTTGGAGAGAGTGAAGTAAAAAAACATGATCCAGATCAAATGGTAGCTAAAGAGAAGCTTAAAGACATCAAAGCACCTTACGGTGGGTATTACGTCTGGAAATATGACGGTGGCGAAAAAATTGAAGCAGGGGATTGCTTTATAAAGGTTTATAGACCAGATAGCTCTAACCCTAAAAAAATTATTGCTGAACAAGATATGTTATTGCTCAATAAAAATAGTGGACAGGCTTGCTCTGAAGGGGAGAAAATAGGAGAAAAAATTCTTCTAGATTAGAGTTTAATTTATTATAATACAACTGAAGCTTTTGATGAGTTTTTTACAATAAAATTCTGCTATGAAGTTAAAACCAAACTATTTCACAATCCCACTTTTAACTTTCACAGTTGCTTATCTAGGCAGAATGTTTACCACTGCCGGTATCCAGTCCGGTTGGTATGAGACAATAACCAAACCCGCATGGACACCTTCAGGTAGTACGATAAGTTTAGTGTGGACAACCATATTTGTATTGACAGCCATTTCCGCTTTAATTGTATGGAATAAGTGCAGTAGGGATACTAGGTTTAAAAAAATTATTGCTGTCTTTATCTTAAACGGTTTTTTGAATTTCTCATGGAGTTTTTTATTTTTCGGATCCGGGTTTGTAGGTTTTGCAGTAATTTGGTCCGGGCTCATTGCACTGACGGTCGGATTATTGATATACTGGATATGGAGCAAGTCCAGGTTGGCAGCGATTCTACTTATACCTTACTTAGCCTGGGTTTGTTTCGCCACTTATCTAAATTATGTTATTTTCACTTTAAATTAATCAAAATCTTATGAGAAAAGCAATATCTGTAATCTCGGCTTTCGTGTTGGCTTTCGTACTTATCGGCGCCGGATGTGGTCAAAATGCTAAAGCGCCTAATAAAGATAACCAGAAGAACGATAAAAATCAAAAACAAGCCTATACCCTCGAAGAATCAAAACAAATAGCAAAAGAGTGGATCCAAAATGAGTCCCCGACATATACCTTTGATGGCTCAAAATTAAAGCTAAAAGAAAGCTCAAAGATGGATAAAGAGGATTGCCAGGATTGTTATGAGCTCGTATATGAATTTGAGTCTTCTCATGGGGGCTATGGTGACAGATCTGATAAGATGGTTACACAAGTAATAACACCTCATGAAATGACTGTAATAGTAGAGCAAGGAGAAGTTACAAAAGCTATTACTGATGGAAGATTTGATGAGATGAATGAGAAGATGGTTCAAAACAAAAACAATTCCGATAAAAACTCTTCTGAAGACGAAAATAATCAGTAAACAGATACGGAAAGATAAGTTTTACATCTAATGAGTTTATTACAAAATTTACTCCTGGTATTTATCGCCGGTCTTATCACTGACTTGGCTACCGGTTTGGGTGCTATTCCATTTTTCTTTCAAAAAAAGATAGAGAGCTACTGGCTGGTGATTATGTGGGGTTTAGCTTCGGGCATAATGCTGTCGGCTTCGATATTTGGTTTGATGCCTGAAGCTATCAGCACCGGAACTTGGTTTGAGATATTGTTTGGTTTGGCTTTGGGAGTAGCTTTGGTCATACTTGGTAAAAAAGCATTGGAGAGATATGAGCTGGAGCCGGGTGTATTTGAGGAAGCAACCTTCAAGAAAATGATATTGATACTAGGAGTATTGACTGTGCATAGCTTTCCGGAAGGTGTAGCGATAGGTGTTTCTTTTGCTGAGCTTGGTTTTGACTCCGGTATTCCGTTTTATGGGTTTATGATACCGCCATTGGCGATAATAATGACGATCTCGATCTCGATACATAACATACCAGAAGGAGTGGCTATCTCTATTCCCCTCAAAGCTATGGGTATGAATAAGTGGAAGATGCTGGGAGCCACTATATTTTCTAGTCTGCCTCAGCCTATAGGTGCTGTGGTTGCTTTTTTGTTTGTTCGCCAGGTAAAGCAGTTTGTTCCCGTCGGTTTTGCTTTTGCGGCAGGTGCTATGATTTATCTTGTGTTGACGGAGTTTGTAGAAGAGGCTGCAGAGGAGGGCGAGGATCTAGATGATTGGCGTATACCTTTTGCTGTAGGAACTGTTGTCGGTTTTATTATCATGATAGCTCTTGGTTTTTCTTTGGATTATGGTTTTTAAGTAGT
>JBDGRL010000029.1:0-3913 GCA_042218065.1 Candidatus Magasanikiibacteriota bacterium
GCTCGGGAGCCTGGATTCGAACCAGGATTTCCAGGACCAAAACCTGACGTCCTACCATTAGACGACTCCCGAATAATTATGCTTTGAGGTGCCTCCTCATCGCAAAGAAGCTCGATATCCAAGTTAGCACTAATACTGCACCAAACTGAATACCGAACAGGAATATTATATTAGATCTAAAGTAATTTGTCAACATCTGTTGTTTTTGAAATACAGTTGCTATATAAGGATCAATAAACTTAGCTGAAAGCAGTACTAAACCTGCTGCAATGGCTACACTTAACACTGAAAATACCAAACCCTGTACTAAGTAAGGGCCTCTTACAAACCAGTTTGTAGCTCCAACTAACTTTTTTATACTTATCTCTGTCTTTTGGGTATAAATAGCAACACGAACCGTATTAAAAATAATAATAAAGGCTATCACAGCAAATAACACACTCAGCCCCAAACTAAACTTCTCTACCTGTTTTGTAACCTTCTGTATTCTTTCTATTGCCTTTTGTGTGTTGGCAAAAGTTTTTGTTTCTATAATTTTTTTGTACTCCGGAACATTTAGGGCCTCGATGATCTCCTTGTAATACTTCGGATCCTTGGTTTCTATTATCAAAGTAGCGCCTAATGGGTTTTTTTCTAACTCTTTTAAAGATTGGAGTATTTTTTTATTTCCTTTATGATCTTTTTTAAATTCTTTTAGGTTCTCCTCAGGGGATTTAAGCTTAACTGACTCTATGCCAGAAAAATTGCCGATATACTCCTTTACCTCCTGTATTTTATCTTCACTAGCTTGTTTTTTGAAATATACACTTACATCAATCTGATTTTTTACCAAAGTTGTAGCTTCATTTGTAAATACATTAACTACAACCAACGTATTTATTGAAAGTAGCATCAATACCAATATCAGCACAGTCATAAAAGACAGACTCAAGTTCCTATATATATCCTGAAATGCAAATTTTATTATACGAAAGAAAGAAATCATAAATTATAATCTATATTTCCCCTGAGCTATGTCTGATTTAACTCTGCCATCTTCTAGTGTAATTACACGCTTTTTTAGCCTGTTTACCACTTCTTTATCGTGAGTTACGAGTACAATAGTAGTTCCGAACTGATTAATCTTTTCTAAGATCTCAGTAATTTCATATGTATTCAATGTATCGAGATTGCCGGTAGGTTCATCTGCTACTAATATCTTTGGTTTATGAACTAATGAACGGGCTATAACCACTCTCTGCTGTTGTCCTGTTGACATTTCACTCGGGTATTCATCCATCTGATCCGAAAGACCTACTATATCTAAAACTCTAGGTACTATCTCTTCAATTTCACTCGGTTTCTCTCCAGCTACCTGTAGTGCAAAAGCCACATTTTCATAAGCCGTCTTTTTCGGCAGCAATTTAAAATCTTGAAATACTACACCTATTTGTCTGCGCAATTGTGGAACATGCCTTTGCGGTATATTAGTAATATCCCATCCACCTATCTCTATTTTGCCTTTAGTTGGTCTTTCTTCTGCAATCAAAAGCTTCACTAAAGTGGTTTTGCCAGTACCGCTTGGACCTACAATAGAAACAAATTCTCCAGGGTCTATGTTCAATGAAACATCTTTCACTCCTATATTTCCATCTGGATATTCTTTTGTTACTTCTTTCAGGTTAATCATAAAAAAGAAATAATTTCTTAATTATTATACCAAATTAAAATACAACAATAAAAAGACCGGATGCGTTATCATCCGGTCTTAGAGTTTAACTTGAGTTTTCGTTGTTTTTTGACTTTCTGGTTTATTGCTTTTCGGACGAAGCTTCGTCTTGGTTGTTCTTTTGATTGTCTTGTTTCATTTCATCACCTTTCTGCTTCTTCTTTTTTTGAATTTGCTTTTTAATTTTTTCTTTTATTTTCTGCTTTTTATTTTTTGTATTTTTTGATGGAGCTGCAAATGGGTTTGAGATAGGTATATTCATCTCGATATCAGCTTGGCTCAGTTTCTTATTCATAAATTGCCGGAATTTTCCAGAGTTCTGATTTTGAAATAAAATATGTCTTGCTTTTATTTGTTGCTTCTCCTTTCCTTTTTCTGTTGTTGTAGTTCTCTTATCCTCTACCTTAATTATGTGGTAACCAAACTTAGTCTTAACCAAATCCTTTGACACCTCACCAGGTTCAAGACTAAATGCTACTTTTTCAAACTTCGGCACCATCACCCCCTTTCCAAACCAACCTAATTTACCGGCTCTTTGCTGGGTGGTCTTACTGCCGTTGTTTTTAGCTAATTTTTCAAAATCTTCCCCATTCTTTGCTTTCTCAAGTACCTTTTCAGCCTCTTTTTTTACTGACTTATCAGCACCCACTTCTTTTAGATAATCCTCTTTTACTTTTCTTTTCATGACCGTTGGCCTTATCACATTCTTTATGTATTGATCCATGTTCCAGCCATATCTTTTCTGCAATGTTTCTTTCATCTGTTTTTCATTCTTAAACTTTTTCATTAATTTCTCCTTTGTGGAATTTATGTCACTTTCTGTTACTTTAACCCCTCTTTCTTCCGCAACTTGAAATAATACCTCATTTGCAATCAAACGAGAAAGTACCTGTTTAGAAACTTGATCTTCTCTTAACTTAGCATTAAAATTCTTCGGCTGGCTTTCATAAAATTTCTCTAAAGTCTTTTTGTGGTTTACATATTCAGAATATGGAATCTCCTCTCCATTAACTGTGGCAGCAGGTATACCTAAAACCTTGGACGCTTTTACTATAGTGGGGTTTTCAGAAAGATTATTTACTGAGTACTTGACAAAACCCCAGCCTCCAAGCAGTAAAATTACTATTACTACTATAAGTCCATAAACAAAACTCCTTTTGCTGCTAAGCACTTCATCAGAAGTGCTTTTTTCGGTTGAATTAGAATCCTCATCTTGGTTCGTTTCTGTTGTGATATCTTCGTCTTTAGCGTCTTCCTTCTTTTGTGTTTCTTCGTCTTGAACCTTTTTATTTGGCTCAGAATCTTGATTGTCACTCATATAATTTTATTAATTAGATAAATTTTTATTTGTGAAATAATACCACCATTTTACTGGATTTGAAACTTGGTTTGTTTCTTTATCATCAGAATTTTTGGAATTAATATCAGAATCCTTGATAATCATCGCTTTTTCCCCTTTCTTTTTCAGATTTAAGTCTGACCTAGCTTTCTTCTCAACAAATCTTTTACTTGCTACATAGTCTAAAAGCTTCATAGACTCTATTTTCTCCCGCTCCAGGCTATCCACCTTGGCTTTTAGTCTTTCTATCTCTTGGTTAACCTGATAATCTCTATAGAAAGACCGAAAAGCGGCGGCACCTACAAACAAAGCAACTAGAATTAATGATATCAAAAATAACTTAGAATTAAAAATTTTCTTGATAGATTTGTTTTTGTCCTCCTCTTGCATTAAAAAATATTTAGATAGCTATAAGTCTGATTATTAATTATATCACAAAAATAAAATATAATTAATTTACGATTCTCTTTTTTCAATTAGCTCTTCACACGCTTTTATTACTTTAATCAAATCTTCTTTTTCCAAGTGCTGTAAATCATCCATAATTGATTTCATAGGACCTTTACCAGATCTCCTTTTATATTTTCTTTTAAAGCTTTTGAGTTCAGCCTGAAGACCTACTGGATCCTTTATATCTTCATTTATAATCTTAACTGAACCAGATCCGGTATTTATAGTTACTGTTCCATAACGAAATATCGTGCCACCTATTCCACAAATTTCACCGGATATATCATCCATCTCGTCATAAGAAACCCGCGATACTACTTTATTAAAGGCATTTTCGTAGTGAACATCTATAATACCATGAGTAGTAACCATCAATTTATTATTGCGCCAATAAAATAAAACTCTTGCTAGCAAGA
>JBDGRL010000003.1:0-1594 GCA_042218065.1 Candidatus Magasanikiibacteriota bacterium
TTTATATCTTCTTTCAACCTCTTATCTGAAGGGCTTCTGATAATATTTCCTTGACTGTCCACTGATAAGCTGGTGGCACCGCCTTTGAGATTATCCGCTTGAATCTTGCCGGCTACATCCAGCTTGGCATCAGGAGTAGTAGTGCCTATACCTATATTTCCGTTTTGAGTAATTTTGAACTGCTTTTCGGGATATCTGTACTCAGGAGTAACGAATACCTCAATAGTGCTCGTACCTGAGCCGGTAAATGATTCTAAGGCAAAGCCAACCACCTGACCGCTACTGGTCGCTTTCATACCTACACCGGGATCGGAGCTGGCTGCTATTGGGTCTCCGACATCTATAGGGCCATTTGCATCTGAAACCAAAGTTGGAACACGACCCGACAGGGCCACAGGATACCCACTCTGTGTAGCGCTCAGCAACACTCCCGGCTCCGTCGAGACTACACCAATTACTCTATCATATGAAGAAGAAGTTCTCTCAACTTTTAAGCTACTACCTTTATCTAGCTTCACAAGTTCACCTTGATTTAGATCCTGGCTACTTTTATATTTCTCAGCCAAGTCTGCATTGGTATTTAGGCTAGCTTCTGCTGCGATTTGACCAGATGATATTGAATCAGGACTACAATTATTATCACTCGTAACGCATACCGCCCCATTAGTCACATGAAGTGACCCCTTTGGTAGTATAGATTCGGGTGTGGTACTACCTATGCTTACACTACCATTAGTTTCCATAATGAATCGAGTAGCAGGAGCAGTATTATCACTAATTATAAACTCACCGCCATCGAGTTGAGGATTGGGGATGCCATCATTGACTGAACCCGCAACATAAGTTCTGCCGCTGCCTCCGGTATTTTCAAATCTTATTCCTGAAAGAGTTGCATCATCTACCAGATGAAGAGTTTCACCGGGAGAATTGGTATTTATCCCCACTTTGCCATTACCAGCTTTAGTCTGGGCAAAAAGTGTACTGCTTACATTTAGGTCACCCTTAATTTCTAGTGCTTGATCTGGTGAGGTAGTATTTATACCAATATTTCCACCAGTGCCTGCAACCAGTCTGTTTGTTCCATTTTGTTGCAATCTAAATCCAGTAGTGCCTGCGTTTTGCTTGTCATAATCCATAATTGTATTACTACCATCAAAAGTTATTGAGCTGTCTTGACCTGCCCCTAAGAGGAAATTTTGATTATCATTAGGCAGCTCTACATTACCATTATTCTTAATCTCAAACTCCGTATTTCCTGCAGGGTCATCAAAACTAAACCCAAAATTAGGGCCAGCAGAGTTTCTAAAAGCCATTGCTCCACCCCTGAGAAAGTATATACTACTATTGCTGTTATCTTCGTCTTGTATAGTGAAGTGTCCGCCACTATTTTCTACTCTCATTTCAGTTGCGTTGACGTGAAAGCCTGTTGATGGGCTAGAAGTATTTATAGCTACTCTTTGATTAGCAACATCTGTAAAGAGAGTGTTTGATACTGACACGTCTCCATTTACTTCAAGCGCTGCATCGGGGGAAGTGGTATTTATTCCTATTTTCCCCTTCGAGCTTAAAGTAAATCTATTAGCACCGTTTTGCT
>JBDGRL010000030.1:0-2097 GCA_042218065.1 Candidatus Magasanikiibacteriota bacterium
CAACATCATCTGGTTGTTTATATTCAAATGTGACAGCTGAGGCATGTATCTCATTTTCTTAAGTGAGTCCAGGTTTGACGTCCTTAGTGCAGCTAGTTGTTTACCGGGCTTATACGCGACACCTATTATTTGAATATATATTCCAGCTATTATAACTGCAGCGGTGGCTGCCATTTTTGTACTGGTTATAAGGCTTTTGCTTTTTTCCTCAATCAGCTTGCTAAACCAAGAAATTAGCGGTATATGCATTAATACAGCCACGGGAACCAGCTTCCTGGTAGACCACATCTCATCAGACCAGTACTTAAAGGGGTTGTTTATGAGCAAAAGTAGCATGAGCGAAATTAGTATGAAGCAAAAGGGGGCTCTGTGTTTGTGATAAAAGTCAGTTAAACAAAATGGGACTAAAAATAGTAAAGGAGAATAAAATAATATACCTTTTCCAAAAGAAAACAAAGATCCATAGAAACCCGTCCACAGGGTATCTATTTTGAATTCGTGTGCAAGTGAATAAGCCCCGGAAAATGAGCCGAGGTTAATATATTTTAACCCTAGAGCAAAAGAAAAAATTAGAGCTGCAGGGAGCAATAATTCAAATATTTTTTTAACGGTAGGAAGGCCAAGTATGGCCTTATCTTGTTCATATAAGCTTACTAGAAAGAATATAATCAAAGGTAGGCCGAATACGGGCCCGTAAGACCTAGCGATAGCTAGCAAGCCGAATATAGATCCTACTATCCATAAACTGGCTTTCTTTTTTCTCCATAACACCAACCCTAAAAGCAACAATAATAAATAGAAGGTGGTGGCGTACTCTATACCAAACACCGAATATGGCCACAAAAAACTGGTTGTGCCTATAACTGTTGAAGTTATTAAACTTATATACTTATTTGTGGAGAGGTGATAAAGAATAAAATACAAAATTGATACTGAAAGTGCTGAGTATATTATGGGCACAAAGCTCAAATAAGTAAGGTCCGATAGATTAAATAACTCAAATACGGCAGTAAAGGGTAGATATAGTAATACTGACCCCAGCCCTGCTCTCTTAATATTGTACTCCCCCTGCAGCAGGTCCCGAGCAACTTGTACCGTTTCTTTTTCATAAGCATAAAAGGCTTTATGCCATGTAAGCCCATACAAAGCAAGAAAAAACAAGAAAACCAAACCACCAAGCCACAAACAAGAGTTGATAGTAAACCTTATTTTGAAAAAATACCAGATTGATTTTACACCATCTAGCCAGTCAATTTTTTTACCCTCATCTTTTGTTCGCGGAGTATACGATATCGGGATTTCATCTATTTTTATTCCCCTTTTAGCTAACTTAGCTGTCAGCTCTGCGCAAAATTCGAAACCGGTGGCACTAAAACTAATATCTTCAAGAATCTCTCTTTTAATTAGTTTATAGCATGTAGGTTCATCAGTTAGGCTTTGATTAAACAGGAAGTTGCTTACTGAAGTAACAGCTCTTCCTCCAACATAAAACCAAAACGGACCTCTCTGATTGTCTTGTTTTAAATTTCTCGATCCGTAAACTGCATCTAAATTTTTTGTATCGGCATGGTTGTATAAGCGGATTATATCTTCGGGTTCATACTCCAAGTCTGCATCTTGTATAACTACATACTCTCCACTTACATGCTTTAGCCCTGTTTTTACTGCCGCACCCTTACCTCGGTTGCTCTTGTGGGATATAAAAGTAAAGCGATCTTGGTTTTGTAGTTTTGATTTTTTTAATATTTCTTGAGAGTTGTCTTTTGAACCATCATCTACTACCACTACTTCGATATTAATATCGCTTCTTTCGGTAATTTTATTGATTTGTTCTAAGATTTCATCTAAAGTGCTTTCTTCGTTATAGACTGGGATAATTATACTTAAGTCAAAACGACTCATAAAAATGGGAAATAAGCTGAATTTTACTGAATTATAAATAAAAACGAGCAATAAAACAAGTAAGTACACCCAAAGAAGCTAAGGCTTTGATGTTTATAAGCAGGCAGTGTTAGTTGTTTGCTTTTTTATTTTGGTTCATGTTTGCCTTTCGAACATTTGTTCGATATAATAAAAGCGTCTTGAAATAATCTTATG
>JBDGRL010000031.1:0-14183 GCA_042218065.1 Candidatus Magasanikiibacteriota bacterium
ATCTAAGGGTTTATTAAATAAAAAGACGCCAGCCTACTAAGCTGGCTTGTCGGGATCTTGTACTTTTCTAATTTTCTGATTCAGACTTGTCTTTTAGCCAAGATTTGAGTGTCTTTCGGTCTTTGTTGTCTTTTTCTGCAGCTAATACTTGTTCGGTATCAAGATCTTGTTCTTGCACAGCTGATTTTACTTCGGGGATGTTTTGAGAGACTATTTGTTTATAATCTATATCTTTTGTTTGTTTTTTGGCCCCTTCTTCTTTAGAGCCCTCTTTGCTTTTTGTTTCTTCTTCAGATACTGCATCTTTTAGATCTTCCAAGTCGTTGCCTTCGTCTTGTTTATCTTCTTTTTCTTCCTTTTGTTGCTGCCTTTGTTCAATTTCTTCTCTTTCTTCTTTCTTTTCTTTGACTTTTTCCATCTTAGCCTTGAATTTATCGACCTGACCTTCTGTATCTACAAATCTTTGTTCGCCTGTGTAGAATGGGTGAGAGGCAGAAGAAACTTCTATATCTATCACATAATATTCAGTCCCATCTACGGTTTTAGTTTCTTCTGAAGTTAGGGTAGATTTGGTCATGAACTCCTCACCATTGGAAACATCGCGAAAGATTACTGGGTGAGTTTCTGGGTGTGTATTTTCCTTCATATTGTTTACTTATTTTTAACGGATGAAATTGTACCATCTTTAGCAATCTTTGTCAATTATTCTGATATTTCGAATACTACCTCTTCTTTTTCTTTATCATAATCAACTTTTACTTTATCACCCTCTTCAGCTTCTCCGCTTAATAGTTTTCTGGCTAGGTCATTTTGTATCTCGTTTCTTATTACTCTTTTAAGTTCTCTTGCTCCAAATTCAGGTTTGTATCCAATTTCTGCTAGGTGCTCTATTATATTTTCAGAGAACTCGATTCCTATATCTTGACCTTTTGCAGTTTGTTTTACTCTTTCTAATTGTATCTCTACTATTGGTTTCATTTGCTCTTCAGAGAGTGCATGGAATACTATTACTTCATCAATTCTATTTAGAAATTCTGGCTTAAAGTGGCCTTTTAGCCTTTCCATAACATCGTCTTCGACTTCTTTTATATTTTCACTAATCTTTTCTTGGTCTTGGAGTTGTTCTTGAATTATATCTGAACCTACGTTACTTGTAGATATTATAATAGTGTTAGAAAAATCTACTACACGCCCTTTGCTGTCAGTTAGGCGTCCGTCATCGAATATTTGCAACAGCATATTATGCACTTCAGGGTGTGCTTTTTCAAGTTCATCTAACAATATCACAGAGTAAGGATTTCTTCTAACTGTTTCAGTTAGTTGTCCACCTTCTTCGTGTCCTACATATCCAGGTGGTGATCCGACGAGTCTAGAAACCGCATGTTTTTCCATGTATTCTGACATGTCTATTCTGGTCATTGCTTCTTCATCTCCAAATACAGCCCAGGCTAAAGATTTTGCTAGTTCAGTCTTACCGACACCAGTAGGACCTAAGAACATCAAGGTAGCTATTGGTTTATTCTCCTCTGAGAGCCCGGCAGAAGATCTGCGTACTGCATCAGAGACTGACTGAACTGCGTGTTCTTGTCCTACAACTCTTTCGTGTAGTTTTTCTTCTAGGTTTAAGAGTTTCTCTTTTTCGGTCTCTGTTAGTTTGGCTACTGGTATGCCTGTAATCTTGGATACTACCTCCATTACATCTTCTTTTGTGACTTCTCCTGAGGTAGTGCTTTGTTCTTCTTTCCATTTTTCTTCTTCTTTCTTTCTTTTTTCCTGAAGTTCCTCTATTTCTTGGTCTAACTTTTCAGATTTTTCTTCATTATCATGGGATTCTGCATAATCTCTTTCTCTTTTTAGTCTTTCTAGTTTTTCATCTATTTCCTGAAGCTCTTTGGAGCGAGTGGTAGAAGATAGTCGAACTCTAGCAGAGGCTTGATCAATTAGATCTATTGCTTTGTCGGGTAAAAAACGATCGGTGATATATCTGTCTGACATTTCAGCAGCTGCATTTATTGCTTCATCTGTTATTTTTATTTTATGGTGTGCTTCATACCGATCTCGAAGGCCTCTTAAAATTTCAATAGTTTGTTCAATGGTAGGTTCGTCTATCATGATTGGCTGAAACCTTCTTTCTAGTGCTGCGTCGTCTTCAATGTGTTTTTGGTATTCATCCAGAGTAGTTGCTCCTATTATATTCAGTTCCCCTCTTGCTAGAGCTGGTTTTAATACATTAGCTACATCAAGACCGCCCTCTTCTTGTGAACTGCCAGAGCCAACTATTGTATGCAGTTCATCCACAAAAACTATCAATTCGTCTTTGTGTTCTTTAATTTCATCTACAACTTTTTCTATTCTTTCTTCAAATTCTCCTCTGTATTTAGAGCCTGCTACTAAAGAGTTTATACTAAGTTCGACTACCCGTTTATCTTCTAATACTTCTGGAACCTCATCATTTTCTATTTTTTGAGCTAAGCCTTCTACTATAGCTGTTTTTCCTACCCCTGCTTCTCCTATTAGTACCGGGTTATTTTTTGTTCTTCGGGATAATATTTCGATAGTAGTTTCAATCTCATCAAATCTCCCAATAACTGGGTCTAGTTGCCCTTCTTTTGCTAACTGACTAAGATCTCTTACATATTTATCAAGTGTGGGTGTATCTGAGGCTTCATCTACATCTCCTTCCTCCGCGCCTTTCCCAACTACATTGACAGTCTTTTGTCGTAGAGATTCAGAAGAAACTCCATATTTCTCTAGTAGGTTCCCTGCTAAGCCCTCATCTTCTTCAGCGAGCCCGATTAGTAAGTGTTCTGGACCGATGTAGCTGTGGTCCATACTTCTAGCAACTTGGAACGCCTGCTCTAGAACATTTTTAATTCTAGGAGAAACAGATACATTTACTTTTTCTCCACTTTCAAAATCTTTGTCACCTTGAGGAGCATTTTCTTCTATATGCTTTCTTAAGTCTTTGATATCTATATCAAGCTGCTCTAAAATTTTCTTTACTACTTCATTCTCACTAATTACATACAGAAGATGTTCTGTATCAACTTCTTCACGTCCAAAATCTACTGCCTCTCGTGCTGCTTCTTGTATTAGTTCCTTTGTCTGATCTGAGAAATAGTCGGAAATATTTGCAGACTCCTTTTGTCTTTTAAATGGATAACCCATTTCTGAGGAGAGATTACCCACATCTTGTGCTTGATTGAAGAACTCATCAAAAAGAGATCCACCGGAGAATAGCTGATCAAAAGGTGAGCTACTCTTTTGTTGTTTGTATTTATAGTAGTCCTCTTTACACAGATTTAACCTCTTTTTTGTACCGTTCTGGATAACGGTTATCTGTTTTGTTGCTGGTTTGTTTTGACAAACGTCGCATTTTTGATTTTTTGGCATATTTTTTTGTTATTTATATCTATTTTAATTATAACAATAGATTATCACTCTTGCAAGTCGAGTGATAATTACAGTCACGGTGATTTGTAAAGACTTAGGAATTATAGTATCATAAACTTGAATTAATCTCTATACTCTTGACATATAGTTATATTTCACTTATCCTTTATTCTGCTTAATAATAACTAAAAATGATTGAATCAGTTCTTAGAGTATCACAATTAGTTTCAGCAGTGGTAATGACTATTGCTATTTTGCTACAACAGCAAGGTGCTGGCATGGGGGCTGGATTTGGTGATACTGGCGGAGGTTTTAAGACCACAAGAAGAGGTGTAGAAAAGACTCTTTACAATATTACAATAGTAGTTTCGATACTTTTCTTTACTACTTCTTTGCTTATTGTAATAATTTAAGTGTTTTTGTAGTTTAAACTTTAGTTTTTTTATTATATTTCAGTCTTTTTCAGTGTAATTTTGTGTTCCAAAGAATTATAGATTTTGTCAAGAAGAATTTCCCTTATTTTTCTAAGGATAAGTCCAGCTCAACCCAGCTAAATCAAAAATTATTAAAGGATTTAAAAGGGAAAAAAGTACCTTCTTGGCGACAAATAAAGCATATAAGAAGAGTGTTTTCCTCACAGGAAAAGAAATTATTTAATGTTGCTATTATTTTACTTTTGATCGGTTTAGCATGGGGCGGGGTTGTCTGGACAAAAGATTATAGAACTCAGGTTCCAGCTGTTGGTGGAAAATATGTTGAAGGAGTGGTAGGCTCCCCTCAGTTGATTAACCCGCTGTTTTCTAGTTTGAATAGTGTAGATAAAGATATATCAAGCCTAGTTTATTCAGGGCTAATGCGTTATGACTCAGACCAAAAGTTAGTTACTGATCTTGCAAAAGATTATCAAATAAGCAATGACGGAAAGACTTTTACATTTGAATTAAGGAAAGGTGTAACATGGCATGATGGGAAGAAATTTACTGCTGAAGATGTAATTTTTACTTACAATAAGATTAAAGATAAGAAGATAAACAGCCCAGAATATGTTACTTTTAAAGATGTGCAGGTAGATAAGCTCGGTAAGTACAAGGTTAGATTTGAGTTAGGGAAGTCATACCCTGGATTTTTGCATAACTTGACCTTGGGAGTTATACCTAAACATATTTGGCAGGGGATTACCCCTCAAAGAATTAGGCTAACCCAGAAGAATTTGCAACCTATAGGCACAGGACCTTATCAATTTAAAAAGTTGGCAAAAGATAATACAGGGTACATTTATAAGTATACACTTGAGAGAAATGACAAGTTTTATAGAAAACCTCCTTATATTCAAAGCTTAGTTTTTAGGTTTTACCGTAATTATAGTGGCAATGAGGGGGTGATTCAGGAAATAAAGGAGCAAGCTATAGATGGACTTCGTTTCGTTCCCCCTAGAAAAAGAGGTGAAATTGACAAAAAGAGTATAAAAATACACAAGCTGAAACAACCGCAATATACAGCCTTATTTTTTAACCTTAAACAAAATAAGTTTTTGAAGAATGAAAAAGTTCGGAAAGCGGTTAGTTTGGCGATAGACAAGCAGAGGATACTTCAAGAAGCACTAAAAGGACAAGGAGAGGTGATAAGTGACCCAATTTTGTCAATGTTTGGTGATTATAAAAATGCTACTAGTACTAAATTTAATGTAAAAAAAGCTAATAGTTTATTAGACGAAGAATTTGATAAGATAGAAAAAGATAAATATAAAGAGCTAAGGAAAATATCCTTAATAAAAGAAAAAAACATAGATAATACTGCTAGTACAAATACTTTAGAGTCTTATTACAAAGAGTCTGATCCAATTATAGAAGAAGAATATACCGGAGAACCAGGGGACTACGAAAAGAGTGTAGTTATAAATTCTAGATCCAATTCAACGACGGAAAGACAGGTAACCTTAAATCTACAAGGAAACCCTGGAGATCAGATTGTTATTTCAAATGATACTGACTTTGAAAATAATAAGACTAGAGAATTCCAGAAAAATATAAAGTGGGATCTGACACCTGGGGATGGAAAGAAGTGGGTATTTGTGAAATTTAAAGGGGAAGATGAAAAAGTGGTTTACGATAGTATACAACTTGTTGATCAGTTTCTTAGTGAGAAGGAGTATATGGAAATGGAAATTGAGCCGAATAAGAAAAAAATAAATAGTATAAAAGAGCAAATAAAAGAAGAGCTAGATAGCCCACAGACCTTTTATCGAGTAGGAGAAGAAGATGAGATATTAAGTTTCGGTATAACTACGCTGGATACGGAAGAGTATAAACAATCAGCTAAGTTAATTAAGAGCTTCCTTTCAGAAATAGGAGTTAAAGTTGATCTTAGATTCTTGTCACCTAGGATGCTATCTCAAAAGGCTGTTGAAGATAGAGACTATGATTCATTATTATACGGAGTGGTAGTAGAAGCAAGTGGCGACCAATATCCTTTTTGGCACTCTAGTCAGACTGAATCACCTGGTTTAAATCTATCTCAATATGAGAGCAACAATGTAGATGAGATTTTGTCTAAAGTTAGGAGTGCTACTACTAGTAAAAAAGTTAAGGAAGGGTATATGCAGCTTCAGGAACAGATAAGTAAAGATAAGCCTGCTGTGTTCTTATATACCCCTTACTACAATTATGCTCAATCAAATAAAATAAAAGGATTTGACCTAAACAGTATCTACTCCACTGAGAACAGATTTTCCGGTATTGTTGACTGGTATACTGAAACTGAAACGGACTGGAGTTTACCCTTGAGTCTATAAAAGAATCTTATTTCTTCTTCTGGGTGTTTATGAACATTTAAAAGTGCAGAAGTGTTTCTGTATTTTAGATGATAGGAAATACTTCGGACTTTTAAATATAACGTGTACTTCACTTAATTAACTAAAATTTAGTATGTGTGCAAAAAACGTACGACGTAATAGTGCGAAATACCGCTCGAATCAGAGTGGAAGTAAAAGTAGTGACAATTTAAGAATTATACCTTTAGGAGGACAAGAGGAGGTAGGTAGAAATATGACTGCTTTTGAATATAAAGGGGATATTGTAATTCTTGATATAGGTATGCAGTTTCCGGAAGAAGATATGCCGGGTGTGGATTATATTGTGCCTAATGTGGATTACCTTGAAGGTAGAGAAGATGATATTAAAGGAGTTGTATTCTCTCACGGACATCTGGATCACATTGGTGGAGCTCCTGTGGTAATGGAACAGTTGGATTACCCTCTTGCGATTGGGAGAGATCTTACTTTGGAGCTGGTAAAAAGTCAGATGAAAGATTATAAGGATGATACATCAAATAAGCTTCAAACTTTGCAGATAAATAGTATTGATCAGGTTATAAACCTAGGCAATTTTACTACCAAGTTTTTCCAGGTAGAGCACTCTATAATGGATGCGGTCGGGGTAATATTTGAAACACCGGAAGGAACTATTATCCATCCGGGTGACTGGACTTTAGATCGTAGTGGAGACGGTGAACCTAACTTGGACTATACACACCTACAGGATCATCCTAGTCCTACTATCCTTATGTTAGAAAGCTTAGGTGCTGTGCACCACGATCACGGAACTACATACGAAGAGATGTATGATAATCTCTATGAAATTATGGAGAATGCTCCGGGTAGGACTATTATTGGAACTTTCTCCTCTCAGATTGAAAGAATTAAGTGGATATTAAATTCAGCACAAGAATTAGGAAAAAAAGTATTTTTGGATGGATACAGTATGCGGCAAAATGTAAGTATAGCTCAAGATCTAGGATATATAGATTTTGATAAAGGTATATTGAAGAATATAAGAAATATTGATGATTATCCTGATCAAGATGTAGTAGTAGTATGTACTGGAGCCCAAGGGGAGGAACATGCTGCATTAAACCGCATGGTAGAAGAAAGACATAAGCATGTAACCTTGAAGAAAAAAGATAGTGTGATATTCTCTTCTTCTATTATTCCTGGTAACGCTATCACTATTCAGAAGTTGAAGGATAATATGTACCGAAAATGTGATAATGTATACCACAATGAAATTATGGATGTACACGTAAGTGGTCACGCCACTAGAGAGGATATAGAAGATATGGTAGATATGATCCAGCCTGATTATTTACTGCCGGTCTATGCACACCATTATATGTTGAAAGAAGCCAAGAAAGTAGCGGTGAATGACGGCTATCCAGAAGAGGGTGTGTTTATTTTAGATAATGGGGATATTTTAGAGCTCAAGGATGGTCAAGCAAAAATGGCTGACGAGCAAGCTAATACTGATTATGTCTTTGTTGATGGTTTGGGAGTTACTGATTCTCATGAGATAGTGCTAAGGGATAGAAACAAGCTAGCCGAAGATGGTATGGTGGTAGTAATAGCTACTGTTTACTCAAAGAGTGGGGAACTTGTACAAAACCCAGATATAATCTCTAGAGGTTTTGTTTATCTAAAACAAAACAAGGAGTTGGTAGAAGATATAAGACATAAAGCTAAGAGAATGGTAAAAAGATCTAACCCAGAGAACTGGACTGATACCAATCAGATAAAAAATGATATCCGAAATAAAATCGGGGATTTCATCTACTCAAAGACTGAGCGTAGACCGATGATTCTTCCGGTGGTTATTGAAGCGTAAAGTAACATTCATAAGACAAAATTAGGTGACTTAGTTTTATTTTCCTGACTTTTTCAAATGGAAAAAGTAGTTTTATTAAGAAAACCGATAAGTTTTACTCCACTTCAAGCTATAAACAAATTCAAAAAAGAAAATCCAGAATTTAAAGACAAAAAAATGAGCTACGCAGGGAGGTTGGACCCGATGGCGGAGGGTTTGCTTGTGTGCTTGGTAGGTGAAGAAAACAAAAAGAGAGAGGAGTATCAAAATTTGGATAAAGAATACACGTTTGAGGTATTATTTGGAGTCTCTACAGATACTTATGATGTTATGGGCTTGCCGGATTCGGTTTACGTATCAGGTTATCCAGAAGATTTAGAAAATAGAGTAGAGAAATCTTTGGATGGTTTTCGAGGTGAATTTAAACAAAAATTTCCACCTTACTCTTCTTATAGAATCGAAGGTAAACCATTATTTTGGTGGGCAAGAGAAGGCAAGTTGGATCAGATTAAAATTCCACAAAAAGAGGTGGAGGTTAAGAAGCTAAGCCAGCTGGGTTCTTATGAAATGGAGGTAGGACAAATAATGGAGGAAGTAGTGGAGAGGATATCAAAAGTAAAGGGTGAATTCAGACAGAAGCAAATAATCTCTAGATGGGAGCAATTTGCAAAAGAAAATGCAGACAAAAAGTTAAGGATATTTAAATTTAATTGTAGTACCACTAGTGGCACTTATATCCGCTCTATAGCTCATTATCTTGGTCAAAAAATAGGAGTGGGTGCGATTGCTTTTAAGATATTAAGAACTAAAGTAGGTGAATTTCAGTTAGAAGATGCCGTGTCGATAAATAACGCTACTTACTTGTAAGGATAATTAAATTAAGTTACTCTATATCTGTCACAAAGTAATCATTATTAAATTATGTCAGATAAACCAACTTTAGTATCCGGTATAAAGCCGACTGGAAATATGCATATAGGAAATTATCTTGGTGCAGTAAAAAACTGGATAGATCTACAAGAATCCGGTGATTATAATTGCATTTTTTTTATTGCCGATTATCATAGTTTAACTATAGATTTGGGGTCTGAAAAAAGACATGATCAAATCTACAAAACTGCAGCTGAATATATTGCTGCCGGGATTGATCCGGAAAAATGTACTTTTTTTGTTCAGTCACATGTTCCGGCCCACACAGAATTAGCCTGGATTTTTAATTGTGTAACTTCTGTAGGCGAACTGAAGCGCATGACACAGTATAAGTCAAAAGCTGATGAAAATCCTAATTCTGGACTATTTACATATCCAGTTTTGATGGCTGCGGATATATTGTTATATAAGGGGGAAGTGATACCAGTTGGTGAAGACCAGATTCAGCATCTTGAATTAAATAGAAAAATAGCTCGCAATTTTAACAACCGCTTCGATACTGATTACTTTCCTGAACCAGAACCAGAACTAACTGAAACTCCGCGGGTAAAAAGCTTGAAGGAGCCAGAGAGTAAAATGAGTAAGTCTAAAGGAGATGATCATGTGATAGAATTAGCAGATTCTCCAGAAGTAATTGAGGAAAAAGTGAAAAAAGCCGTGACAGCTACTGAGGGTGGTGGTGAAAAAATTGCACCTGGTGTCAAGAACTTACTATTATTTTTAGAAAAATTTGGTGATCAAGATACTTATGAGAAGTATCTAAAAAAAGAGAAGTCTGGAGAAATAAAGTACGGCTACCTGAAACAAAAAGTTAGTTCTGCTATTTCCGAGTATTTTTCTGATTTTAGAGAGAAGAGAAGTGAGTTAATACAAGATCGTGATAAGTTGGCTGATATTCTGATTCAAGGTGCAGAAGAAGCTCAAGAAATTGCTCAAGAAAATATATCAGATATTAGAGAAATTGTTGGGGTGCGATAGTTATAATTGTTATAATAAAATAACTAACACTTGAATAATATACTTATGTTAAAAGAATCAACCTTTCGTAAGGCACTTCACGCCAGTTGGGATCTAGCTTGGCACCATAAAGTTCTATGGATATTTGGTTTGTTTGCAGCTTTTTTGGGCCAAATGGGTTTGTTTGAGCTTTTTATCAAAGTAGGTTTGATAGGTACTGATTATTCTTATGCACCCCCTTGGTTTACTTTTGATTACGCTGCATTAGGTTCTGCTATAAATGCTTTAGCTTTTTCTTTGCAAGGTTGGCTGCTATTGGCCTGGTTTATTGTGCTTTTTGGTGGTGTAGGTATTGTACTGCTTTTTGTCTCGGTTAGCTCTCAGGGAGCGCTCATAGACTCAGCAGCTCAGTTCATAGAAGAAGAAAAATTACCGGACACTTCTGTGGCTTGGCATAGCGGGGTGCATCATTTTTGGAGGTTGCTGGCTATAAATATAATTAAGAAGGTCCTCATTTTTGTCTTTGCTTTGGGGGTTGGGTACAGCACTATATTAGCAATCGGTAAATCTGCTGGAGTCGGTATTACAATTTTCACTGTATCTTTTTTACTAGCTGTAGTATTGGGAGCTATAGTTTCTTTTCTTTCGGTTTATGCAGCTTGCTATGTAGTAGTAGATGAATCTTCATTGATAGAGTCTATTAAGAAATCTTATAAATTATTCAAGAACCACTGGCTTGTCTCAATTGAGATAGGAGCAGTTATTCTAGCTTTGAATTTTGTCTTTGTCTTTTTGGTTGTGGCATCTTTGTTTTTGTTGTTTATGCCTACTTTGATGTTGTGGTTAATAGCAGTGACAATAGTAAGCAAGGCACTATACACTATCGGCGTGGTGTTGGCTAGTTTGATTTTTATTGTTTTTATGGCTTTTGCTGGTAGTATTTTCAAGGTATTCACCACTTCTGCTTGGACTTATCTGTTTATGAAAATGCACCACCATGGACTTTTGAGTCGCATCAAACATTTGAGTGGTCTTCATAAGTTTGAACAATAAGTTATGTCCTCAGATTCAGATTTCAGCTCTGTAGAAGATATGGTTGATAATGCAGAGGAGCATGAAGAGAAGATGCAAAACTCGGATAATATTAAAGTGGCTCCCAATGAAACCCGGAAGGAGTTTAAATCGAAAATGAATGAAATACAGCACAAAGAAAAGGAGAGAGAGGCTAAAAGAAAAGCTAAACAATTAGGATATCCACATATTGATTTGACGGATTTTCCTGTAAGTCAAGATGCACTTAAGCTCATGAGTGAAGAAAGAGCAAAGGAACTAAAAGCAGTCAGTTTTTATTTTCAGGATAGAAATTTAAGGATAGGTGCTGTAAATCCTGATAAACAAGAGATAAAGGAACTTGCAGATGAGTTGAAAGAAGAGGCTCAGGCTGAGTCTGTCAAGATATATACTATTTCTAAGAGGAGTTTGGAGAAAATGCTGGAAAAATACAAGAATATGCCTACGGTTGAAAAAGTTCGAAAAGAAGTAGAGATTGATCCAGATAAATTAAAGAATGTAAAATCGGACATAGGAGATTTTTCAGCTTTGCAAGATAAGATAGAAGAAGCGGAAAGCACTACTGACGTTGTTACCTATATTTTAGGTGCCGGTTTGCAGTTGGATGCTTCTGATGTTCACATTGAAGCTGGGGATGAGCAAATACAGGTTAGGCTTAGGATAGACGGGATTCTACATGATGCCGCTATAATAGAGAAAAATTTGTATGAAAAGGTTGTTTCCAGGATAAAGCTAGTAGCTTCATTAAAGTTAAATATTACAGATGAACCTCAAGACGGGCGCTTTACTATTAACTTAGAGGATGAAGGGGAAGTAGATGTTCGAGTTTCAACTGTGCCTACAGTGCATGGAGAAAGTGTTGTTATGAGGCTTTTGCGACAAGATCGTGAGGCGTTTACTCTAGAAGAACTTGGAGTACAACCGAAACCGCTAGAGAGACTTGAAAGACAGCTGAAAAGACCAAATGGTATGATTATTACAACAGGTCCAACCGGATCAGGTAAAACAACCACTTTATATTCTTCAATGCAGATGCTGAATGAGCCGGAAGTAAAAATAGTAACCTTAGAAAATCCGGTTGAGTATAAAATGGAAGGAATCAACCAAACAGAAGTCGGAGAAGAGTTTACTTTTCAAGAAGGTTTGGAGTCTATGCTGAGACAGGACCCGGATATAGCAATGGTTGGAGAGATAAGAAACCTTGAGACGGCTGAAACATCAATACAGGCTGCATTGACAGGACACTTGATGTTGTCAACACTTCACACTAATACTGCTGCTGGTGCTATACCTAGATTTTTGTCTATGGGAGCAAAACCATTTTTACTTGCACCGGCTTTGAACTGCGTCATAGGACAAAGGTTGGTTAGAAGATTATGTAAAAATTGCAAATTTGAAACCGATTTAGATTCGGAGTATGAACAAGAAGTAAAATCAGAAATTAAACAAATGCCGGAAGAGGTAAAGAAACAAGTAAAAGACAAGGAGTGGAAATTTTATAGTGCCGAGGGTTGTGAGGAATGCAACCAGATCGGATATAGTGGCAGAATTGGAATCTATGAGATTTTTGAGATTGATGACGAGTTTGAAGATATGATTCTTGAAGGAGATGTCGCCGAACATGAAATAGAGGAAAAAGCTATACAAAAAGGTATGATGAAAATGGTTCATGATGGTATTATAAAAACTTTAGATGGAATTACCTCAATAGAAGAAGTATTTAGAGTTATTGAATAATCAAGTTCTGTTTCTTTTTTGTTTTATGTTATAATGCTTTACAGGTAATATAACCTTTTAATTATTTTTTATGGTTTCAAGGAGAAAGGAGACATCTTTACCAAAAGATAGACCAGTCCGTTTTTATAAAATTGTAGCTCTCACTTTTCTTTTTATCACTTTGCTTCTGTTGGGCAGTATAGTTTTCATGTCATCTAAGAGGGCAACTATAACTATTACTAGTAAAGAAAAACCGATAGAGGCTACTACTGCTGTAGAGGTTACCTCGGGTTCGAACCCAGCGGCAGGAGAAAAGGTCAGGGGCTTAGTTACTAGTACCAGTATTACTGCCAGGGGTTCTTTTAGTCCTACAGGACAGAAAAAGGTATCAGCCACAGCAACAGGTAAAATTACTATCCATAATGAATCAAGTATAGATCAACCTTTAGTAGAAACTACCCGCTTTTTATCTCCAGACGATATATTATTTAGACTAAAGAACGATGTAGAGGTCCCAGCTAACTCTACAATAACTGCTGAGGTTTACTCCGATCAAAAAGGTGAAAGATATAATATAGGACCTACCAAATTTAGTATTCCGGGTTTAAGCTCAGCCAGGCAAAAAGTAGTTTACGGTACTAGCAAAGAACCTATGACAGGTGGAGTAAAGACAGTTGGAGCTATCAGTAAATCAGATATTCAACAAGCACGGAAACAGCTGAAGAAAAAAGTTAAAGAGGCAGCAGAAGATAAGTTTAAGGCTAAGCAGCAGTCTGCGAAAGATTTAGTTGTGTTTATTAGAGAATCGCAAGCAAAGACTGAGTCTAAGATAGGTGAAAAGGTGGATAAGTTTAATATGGAAATGGAGGCGGAAGCAGTAGGTGTTTTCTATAAACAGGATAAAATAAGGCAGCTAGCTGAGAAGGCATTAATGAAAAAGGCTGTAAATGACACAGAAGTAGTTCAAGTTTCGGATAAAAAACCTACGGTAAAGTTTGATTCATATGATGAACAGGATCGTAGTGCGATTTTAACGGTATCAATCTCTGGTACCTCCAGCTTGAATCCTGATAGTAAACAGTTAAATAAGGTTATGTTTTTTGGTAAAACTGAGGAAGAAGTGAGGCGTTACTTGCTTTCATTAGAGCATGTTCATTCTGTAGATATAAAGTTTTCGCCCGCATGGATTGATAGTGTTCCTCATGTGAGTGATCATGTAAATGTAGTAGTAAAGAAGATTGACTAACTTGACAAAATCGGCAATTTTAGTACCCTAAGCACTGGAGTACAGTGCTTTTTATATTTGAGATTTGATAAATTTTAGTGCTTTCAATTAAACAAGCAAAATTTCAAGTATTAAGATAATTTATAAAAATTATATGTCTAATAAAAAAGATGAAGAATACATGGATAATCTGCGACATTCTTGTGCTCATCTGTTGGCGGCAGCAGTACTTGAGATTTACCCCGACGCAAAGCCAA
>JBDGRL010000032.1:0-8963 GCA_042218065.1 Candidatus Magasanikiibacteriota bacterium
GTTAAGATGAAAGTTACTGATGATAATGTTGATATTAAAATAAACAAACATTAAAGAAGAAGTTAAGAAAGTCAAATAAGAGCCGTGGGGTATATAGAGAGCCCCGAGCCGGATAGACACAGTGATTGTTAGTATTGCGGGTGGTATGAGGTTGTGGGGGGTTCAGTTTATTTTTATTGTTGTGGCTATACCGTTTATCCGCAACAATATTAAAAATAGTTGCATTTGGCGCAACAAAAGTAAAATATAACTATCCTCCTCACGGAGGATAGCTCTTGGATGTATTTCCCCTTTGGTCTATAATTAAACCAAAGGACACTTTTATAATACAAAATCATGTTTTAATAATAAAATTATGGACAACCGTTTAAACTTCTCCATATTCATAGATGAATCAGGAATAGCGGATCTTACGGACAGATCATATAACCATTTTTTACTTACCTCGATTGTGGCTCAAGATTCAGAGTTGGGTTCGATATCCGGTTATTTTTCTTTTATAAAAAGAAAGTATAACCTTGAAGAAAATTTCCCTTTTCACACCTACGATTTGTTGGAAAATGACAATTCTGACATCCGGTTGACTACAGGGCAAGCGAAGAAGTTTGTAGATTCTATGTGTGAATTTATAGACATAACACCGCTCAACATTATGGTAGTGCATACTCACAAGAAAAATTTTCTCAAGGATTTTTCTATTACTGATGAGGATTTAAAAGGGTCTCAAGAAAATAAAGAAAAGAGGGGTTTGTTGTATAAATTATCTTCGCTTTATCAGATGGAATATTTTACTGAGTTTTTAGAAGAACGAGATGGTTATGGCGGTGTTTATGCCGATTCTCGGACTTATCAAGATAGAGAACTGTTGGAAGCATTTTTAGGCATTAAACAAAAGAAGAAGAAAGGAAGTAGAAAAAATCCGTATTATAAACAAGCAAAGAAAAGGCTTAATTCAATAACATTTGCATCAAAAAATCGTTTTTCCAGCGGTATTCAATTGGCAGATTTTGTGTCTTTTGTTACTTTTGCTCACTTTAACAGAAAAATGAACTCTTTTAAAGATATAAGATTGAGGAAAGTTTGGGAAAAAATAAAAGAAGAGGCAAGAATAAATAATCTTGTAGATGAATTAGGCAAAAAAGAAATTAAAAGATACCTGTAACAAAGAGATGGAGCTTACAGAAGGGTTTAACTAAATGGTTACATCCCTCTGTGAACTCCACCCAATGGTGGAGGTTCACTAAGTTAATTATGACAGAATATTGAAGATTTGTCAAAATGAAGGATTTTACATCCATAAAAACACAAAAAGTGTTAATGTGTTCATGGGTTTGGTTGAGCATTTTAGTAGATTTTGAAGTAAAACTATATTAAAATATAATCAATTGGTAATTCAAATAAATGAGCAATAAAAAAGAAGAAAACAAACAAATATTCGATAAAGTTGCAGAGATCTATGATTTTGCGCCTTTCCAGTGGTGGATGAGAAGATTTTATCGTCCTGTCTTTTCAGAGGTTGAATTAGACAAAAGTAAGAAATTATTAGATGTCAGCTGTGGTACTGGCAATATGCTCAAGGAAATGAGTGAAGCTGGGGAGGCGGACTTGTATGGAGTAGATCTTTCTGAGAATATGATAGAGCAGGCGAAAGAAAAACTAAAAGATGTAGACTTACAAACTGCGGATGTGCATTCGCTGCCGTTTGAGAATGATTTCTTTGATTATGTGACTACGACCGAAGCATTTCATCATTACTACGGACAAAGTAAGGCGATTGCTGAGATGAAGCGAGTAGTAAAGCCGGGTGGGAAAGTAATAGTGGTGGATATAGAGTTTTTCTTTTCTGTTGTTCACAGATTGTTTGAACAGCTTGAGCCAGGATGTGTGAAAGTAAACTCAAAAGAGGAGATGAGACAATTATTTAAACAGCAAAATCTTGATGTAGTGCGACAAGAGAGAAGTTTTCTTTTTGCTGTTATGACGATAGGAAGTTTTAGTGAGAATTAATTTAAATAATAAATTATGAAGAAAATAAAACCTAAGAAGTTATACAACTTAATACAAGAAGGAAAGACTGAAGACTCGCTTATTGTCGATGTGCGCAGTGAAGATGAGTATGGTATGTCGCACATAATTGGGGCTCGTAATGTTCATTTGTCTGAGATAGAAAATTATAAAGAAGATTTTGAAAAATACGATAGAGTCTATATCCACTGCAACAGTGGAAACCAAAGCTCACAGGCTTGCAAGAAATTAGATAAGGTAGGTTTGGATAATATGGTAAATATTGAAGGTGGTTTAGCTGCATGGAAAAAGCATGGGTTGCCTACAGAGGGTAGTGTTAGCCATGGTATATCTCTAAATCGCCAGGTCATGATTTCAGCCGGATCCTTAATCTTGCTAGGTTTCTTGTTGGCTTATTTATTTTCCAGATGGTTTTTATTTTTGCCAGCTTTTGTGGGGGCAGGATTATTATTTGCCGGCTTGAGCGGTCACTGCATGATGGCTAAAATATTAACTAGGATGCCGTGGAATGAGTAGCGTTAGAAACAAGCGTTGTTTTTTAATAAACCCGCCCCCTGCGGCGGGTAGAATTCCCCGTGCTTTTAGCTCGGGGATGAATACCCTTCCCACATCTTCCTAGGAAGATGTGGGACGAGCCTTGCTCGGACTGGTTAATACCCCGTCCGTGAGGGCGGGGTTCTTTATTTGACAGCATAGGGGCTACCCTATATAATGATACTTAGTATGAAAACAGAAAAACAAAACAGAAGAAAAAACACAATCAACCATATCAATCGCATTATCGGCCAGTTGGAGAAATTAAGAGAATATGCAAAAAGTGATAAAGAGTGCAAAGAGATAGCAGCTTTGGCTACTTCTATTGCTAAGTCTTGTGATTCTTTGCGTATGAGAACACTGGAGGGTTTTCTATTACATGATATTCCACAAGGAGAGTTGACTGAAGAACAAAAAGAAGAGTTACATAAGGTTATCGAACATTATAAAAAATAGTTTAATAATTAATATTCTATTATGGATAATAAGACTATAATTCTGTTAGTTTTAGTTTCTGGTTTATTAGGAGGGATTTCTGGAGTTGTAGCTACTCAAGCAAGCGATATGATAATGCCTGCACACTTTAATAAAAAGATGTCTAACCACCATCAAAAGATGGCAGAGCATAATATGCCTCATCACAAAGAGAGAATGGAACACAAAGAAAGGAAGCAACACAAAAAGGGTTCAAAACAGCCAGATTACAAATCTCCTTACATCGGCCAAGAAAACAGAGATATAAAGGCTTTGCCGCCGGAAGATATAGAAGGGTTAAAACGAGGTAGCGGAACCCCTTTTGGTGGAATGGCAAAACCGGCTGAGCTCAATGGCGTTCCAGGCCCGAAACATCTACTGGATATGATTGAAGCAGGCAAGCTTGATGTATCAAAAGAGCAAAAAAATAAAATAGAGTCTGTTTATAAGCGGATGAAAGAAAATGCAATCAAAAAAGGGGAGAAAATAATTACAAAGGAAGAAAAAATAGATAATGGTTTTGAAAAAAGATCTATTGAGCAAGAAGAACTAAAAGATAAAATTAAAACTAGTGCTAATCTTTATGGAGATTTAAGATTTATTCACCTTAAGACTCATTTGGAGATGCTGGATATACTTAATGAAAAGCAGGTAGAGAAATATAATAAATTAAGAGGGTATAGCAGTGGAAATCCTTGCAACAAAATACCAGAAGGGCATGATCCTGAGCAATGGAAAGAACACAACAATTGCTGATACCTTAATTCTTATAGCTTAAACTGTTATAATATATGTAGTAATTAAAATTAATAAACTAATTTATGAAAGACAATATCAAAGACGCTATTAACGATCAGATTCAGGCAGAGTTTAACTCAGCCTATGTTTATTTAGCTATGTCAGCTTACGCTGAAGATCAGGGTTGGCCCGGTACAGCAAGCTGGTTGAGAGCCCAAGCTCAAGAAGAAGAACAGCATGCTATGAAATTCTACAATTTTATGATAGAGCGAGATGAAAAAGTAGAATTACAAGCATTACCAAAGCCTGAAACAGAATTTGGAAATCTGCAAGATATTTTTGATAAATCGCTGGAACACGAACAGATGATTACCGAGAAAATTAACAAGCTCTATAAGATGGCAAAAGAGGAAGATGATTATGCTTTTGAATCATTTTTGAAGTGGTTTTTGGATGAACAGGTAGAAGAAGAAGATATGATTAGAGATATTTTGGATAAATTTGAGTTAGCTGACGGTGATAAAAGTACTCTATACATGATCGATCAGGAGTTGGGGCAACGCCAGGATGGAGGACAACAAGGGCAAAGCGAATAAGTTTAATATAAGGTAATTAAGAAAGGTTTGGGACCAGATTAGTTAGTAAGTCGGTAAGAAATTTAAACAAATCTCGTTCTCTATAATTAAACCTAAACTCTGTTTCTTTCAGATACAGATGAAAGTTATCTTTCGACATTCCTCTGTACTTGTAAAGCCAGCTTTTAGCAAAAGACCAATAACCTTCAATTCCGTTAATATGCTTTCTTCCGTTGGGCGGGCTGCACGAAAATATACCCTACTTTTCGTGCAGCTGTTTGTCAAGGATATTGGACTAGTGTTGGACATATATTGTATTTTACACTAGTCCCAACATCTATACAATCGCCAAATTTTAAAACTCACAGTCAGAATTTGTATCAAATAATTTCTTATAAAAATTATTATAATTGTGATGGATTGCTAGTTTACGCCCATACTGAGAAAGGTTCTTTTAGGGAAATGGTAAAAATTAGTGATGAGCACTATGAAGCAGGAAGAGAACCACAGCAAGAATTTGGTTTTTATACCTTGGATTTAAGCGGAGTAGTCAGTGACTTAAAAAATAGTATATCTAGCCTTGAAGATTTTATGTTTGAAAAGAGTGTTTAACAGCTTATTACACGAAGATGTGTCTTGGGTTTCAGCCGACGAAGGTAAGGCGATAGAATATGAGTCTTTTTTATCGTAGCGGTAAAACTTCTGTAAAATATAAATAGATTTTAATATTTGATTAGCCTATTTTACATGGATAGTGATTTTACTGCACATGGAGAAAATCCAGGTTCTGCAATTGAATATGAACTACAGAGAAGAAATGCTAATGAAGATGAATTAGACAGTTTAGATAATCCTTCCGTGGAGTTTTCTAACCTAGAGAGTTTAGATTTATCTTTTGATGCCGTAATTAAAAGGGTTGAGCTGGAAGATGACACAGTAATTGACCTTGAGATAAAAGTTTTGGATGATGGTGGTAAAGAAAAAGGGGTAATTAGAGGGAGAATAGAAGATTCCAATGAGTTTTACATTCAAGATACTCACGTAAACGAAGAAGATAGAGGTCAAGGTCTAGGCAAAGATTTATTCAAAAGGCTACTAGTAGAATTACAAGAAAATGATATATTTTCTGAGGTAGAGAAAGTTTCCGGAAATGTTCGCCATCCAGCTCAATATAGTATAAGAGAGTATTTCTTTGGTGAAGATTTAGTATTTAAAGATTATGATTCCGGGGAAAAGTTGGACAGACAGGAGATAGTTGGTGATAATGGAGAAGTCGAACTGAATGAAGCTCTAATTGAGGGAGATTTGGATGATTTAGTAGATGGTTGGGAGGAAATAGAGTAATAGAAAGGAGCTGAGATGGATAGTTACAAGGAGGAGAGGTTTCATTTACATTAAACTATTGTTTCGGATATACTACTTATCCGCAACAATAATTAATATAGTTGCGGCTAACACAACAAAATGAGCAAAATTGGTGAATATGTAAAACAACCACAGGGATATGAGGCTTTTGAGTTAGATACACTCCCACCAAAAAATGTTGTTTCTTTTGATGAAGTATTCATAGATGAAGTGGGGCTAACAAAAAAAGAGTTGAGAAAATATGATGAGCAAAATGTTGACACTTATTTGGTTTTATTGGAAGATCAGGTAGTTTCTGTGGTGCAGGTAATCTTTGAAAACGAAAACACAATAATGGATTGACTTGCAACCAGAGAAGAGTGCAAAGGTAAAGGTTATGCTAAAAAATTGATGGATTATGTTTTAGAGAAACTTTCTAATCAAGGCTTATTTCATTAAAAAGCTATTAACTAAAACCAAAAAATGAAAGAAAGAGGAGAAAAATTTTCAAAAATGGAAACCGAACCAGACCGTGGTTCTTCTTTAGCTGATAAAATATCTCGTGAGATAAATAATCCCGAATTTTTAGAGCAGTTAGAGACATTTCCAGATGATATTAGAGATGAAACGGTCGGACAAGCTTTGCAATACCTCACAATATTCAAAGAAGAGCCGAATCTTGGTGAATACATGGAGGAGGTGCAGGATCTGTCTTCAGAAAGAATTAATTCTTTTCGACATGAAATGGGCAGATCTAAAATTATAATCGATCATGTAGCAGAAAAACTTGGTCTGGGAGATGTAGAAAGCATGGAAGATAAGAATAAGATATATGAATTTATAGCTGAAAATTATATTGAAGATGGTTATTTTTTTCACGGATTTAGCGGAGTTTTTGAAGAGTCAATCCAAGAGAATGGTTTGGACCCAAGTATAAGGGATTGGAATAGAGAAGAGATGGATCGTATAGAAGATATTTGTTCAAATGCTGGAAAAAGAAATATTTTAGGTTGGGCACATATAAATTCTGAAGGGAATATTTTTGTTGGTGATGAGCCAAATAATATTTACAGATATGCCATAGCTTCACCGGAATGGTTTAATCAGTTTGTTGCCGGTGGTCCACATATAAGGTTAGATGAACCATATGATAAAAAAGCTTACTATAAGAAAGATTACGAAGCCGCTAGAAAAAATATCGAAGCGTTTTGTGATGAAATGATGTCCCGAGATGAAAAAGAGATAGAAAAAAGAAAAGCATATCCTAATATAACAAAAAAGGAAAGAGAGGAGGTCTTAAACTTTTTTGAAAAATATTGGGAAAAGTTAGTTAAAAAAGATGCTAATCCAAAGTGTGCTCTTGTTGAAAGGAAAGAAATTGATGAAGATATAGTGCCATATGATTCTTATGAAGATTATTACAAAGCTCAGCAAGAATATGGATTTTCTAACCCTTCTATTGAGTCAGCTGTTAATTTGTTATTATCTTCCGATGATATTGATCTTGGCATTGATAGAAAAATAGACAACGATAGTTTTGTGATTGTAGACTTGCCAGAGTATAAAGATGTACATAAGTAATCTAAAACAGCCATGCAAAACCTAGCCCAAACATTCATAGTATTCATACACAGCTTAATCGCTTGGTTCGGCCTGGCTGTGTATTTTGTATTTACCAAAGACTTTGGCCAAGCAAGTGGCTTGCCAAAATTAGCTTTTGTGTTAGGTCATTATTTGGCGGTAATAATTTTATTTAGCGGAGTTTATTATTTTTATTTCAACTACTTCGGTTATTTTTCCACTTTTGCTACTATGGCAATAGCGGTAGTTTCAGTTTTTATTATTGAACTTGTGGTATTTAATTTCTTCTACAGCGGTGAGTTGTGGTTTTTGAATTTTGTCGATTATATCGTTCCGGTTTTCCTAGCTGCTAGCAGTGTTTATTTTGTGGGTAAATATTTTAGTTAAATTGCTATAAAAAGCTGGATTTTAAACCTGAATTATGTTAAACTACAATTAGTTTAAAGCTAAAGTAAACTTATGAAACAAAAAACAAAGCCCAAAATTACACAAGAAGATATAGAGAGAGCAGTTGAGGGTTCTTCAAATTTGGAAGGTTTGAGTTTGAAAGAGGCCAAAAAAGATAAAAAGGCTGTTGAGTTACTAAAAAAACATGGTAAATACTTCCAGGTACAATCTGAGTAAAGATAGCGCAGGAATAGATGATGACGGAGTGCTAAAAAATAAGATGAATATAAAAGACGAAGAAAGATTAGCTAACATTGAAACTCTAGCTTTAGAAAAGACTTATGATCATTTTATAGATTTAAGTAAAAATCAAGAGATTGAGACAAACTTATCTTTATTATTTAGTATACATAAATATTTTCTTGGTGATCTTTATGATTGGGCAGGTGAGATAAGAGAAGTAAATATTTCAAAAGGAGACACTTTGTTTGTGCCTCCGTTGTACATTAAACAGGAGTTGGGTAAGCTGAAATCAAAATTCGATCAATATATTCCTAAATCAGATGATACAGATGAGGAAGTAGCGGAAAAATTAGCTTATCTTCACTGTGAATTAAATGTAATCCACCCATTTCGAGATGGTAACGGAAGAGCTATTAGATTATTTATAAACTTATTGGCTTTGAATGTTGGGTATGATTTAATTGATTTTAATGATATTAATCGTGAAGAATATCTGCAAGCAAGTAAGGATTGTATGAAAAAGGAATATTCTAATATGAAGGATATTATTTTTGAAGAACTTGAGAATTAAACAAGTATAAAACCATGCAAACTCTAACCCAAACCTTCATAGTATTTCTACACAGCTTTGCAGCTTGGTCCGGCCTTGCTGTATATTTTTTATTAGCTAGAGGTTTCGGCCAGGCAAGTGGTCTCCCGAGATTAGCTTTTGTATTAGGTCATTACTTGCTGATTATTATTTTATTTAGCGGAGTTTATTATTTTTATTTCAATTACTTCGGTTATTTTTCCACTTTTGCTACTATGGCGATAGCTTTGGTTTCGGTTTTCGTTGTTGAGTTGATTGTATTTAACTTTTTCTATAGTGGTGAGTTGTGGTTTTTGAATTTTGCCGACTACATTGTTCCGGTCTTTTTAGCGGCTGGAAGCGTTTATTTTGTGGGTAAAAATTTTAGTTAAATTGCTATAAAAAGCTGGATTTTAAACCTGAATTATGTTAAAATATAAAATGAAAGTCCCAAATAAACTAAAACAAAGCGATAAAATCCGGGTTATTGCTCC
>JBDGRL010000033.1:0-11109 GCA_042218065.1 Candidatus Magasanikiibacteriota bacterium
CAAAACGAGTTGCAATCGGTAAATCTAAATCTGGGTAAGGCATAATTATCTCTTCCGCTCTGTCATACAGTTCGTCATCAACTTCCTCATAATGAACAAGTGTATACGAAAAGTTATCATTACTCTCTTCCAACAATCCGCTAATTAGTTTACGAGTATATAGTGCAGTGCCCTTTGCTTTTCTGTTATCCATCATTTTACTCATTAAAGCAACTTTTTTGGTTTGTTTTTCCTTTGTTGTATCCATAACTACTTAGTGGTGTGTATGATATACTGCATATTAATAAAATTTACCCCTAAAAACAAGGACTAGCGTAGTTTTTTCATTTATACCTAATATATTAAGAAGTTAATAAAGACTTTATTTTACTCGTAAATCTACTATATACCCAAAAATATCCCACCTTCTTAACAAAGAAAAAAAGTTTTATTTTTATACGATATAACCAAAAAATCAACTTAGTACTAAGGTTGCACAAAATTCCTGATTTTTCTGTTTTATCTACAGGATACCCGCATTCTATAAGTTTATCTTTTAACATAATATTAATCTTCTCTTTATCTTCTTTATCAAAATAATCTTCAAAATGTTTACTATGATATACACCAGATTTATTTCTTGTAGAAGAAAAAGAGCTGTTAGAAGAAGAAAGTTGATCTAATTGATCTAAAAAGTATCTATTTTTCTTTTCAACTTCCAAAAAATCAAAAACTTTATTTACTGTTTTTAAAGTATCATTTGTTAAATCTGCATATTTAATTTCTAATAGCCTGTTATCATCATACTTTTTAGAAAAACTATCATAACTTGAGATAACCTCAGCCCAATAGGCAGGAAATTGATAGAAGCTCTCATACCAATCATTTTTGTGGGCTGAAGCACAAAACTCCCTACCATCTCTCACAATATGAATAAATTTACTTTTTGGAAAAAAATCAAATATTGTATCAATAAAAAAAATGTTGGTAGGAGTTTTTTCTACTATACACTCAGTACTTTTGGTCTTAGTTAATTCTAAAAGCACCATAAAGAACTCCTTAAAATCTTGAGGATTTCTGCTCAAAACATCTTCCTTGGATATATTTATCCTACCTCTTACTTCTTTTTTATTTATGACCTTTTCTGCAAACTTTGCACGATCAGTAGAAATACTCATATCAAACTTCTTTCTATTAGAATAAAAAAAATCGAAGTATCTTAATTCAGGGGCCACAGACAATTTTTCATGTAAATTTAGTAAAGCTCTAAGTAAAGTAGTTCCTGAACGACCACTTCCACCTACAAAGTAATACTTCCTATCTTTATTTTCAGTATTCATAATTTTTTTAGCTAAAAATAGACAGATATTACTATTTAAGGATTTTCACCCAATCATCTCTTAACGAACTAATATCAAAATCATTTGCTCTTTTTTTACCTTTCTTTTCGTATCTTTTCTTTAGTTGTTCATTTTTACAAAAATAATTTATTACTTTTGACCAAACTTTAATATTATACGAATTTTCTTTTTCTGTTTGAGCATCTTTATTAAAAGTTGGCATCAAAATACCATATTCTTCAAATTCCGGCTTTTTTGCCTTCTTTTTAAAATTAGTATTAGGGGCAATTATCTCTCTGGGGCCATATCTACAATCAGCAGAAACTACTGGCACACCACAAGCCATAGCTTCAATTAACACATTGCCGAACCCCTCATATAATGAAGATAGTAGAAAAATATCAGACCTTGAAACGAACTTAAAAGGGTTTTTTTTAAAACCACAAAATAAAACTTTATCCTCTATATTTAGACTTTCTGACAAATTCTTTAAAGATTTTTCTAACCTCCCTTTACCTAGTAAAACCAATCTCAAAGAGGAGTTTTTTTTCACTGCCAGTTTAAATGATTTAAGCAAAAAGTAGTGCCCTTTCTGTGGAGTCAAACTTGCAACATTTATTAAAGTAGTAGTATCTCCATTTTCAGTCCATTGATTAATCTTATCATTTTTTATCTCTTCTTTGGCCGATCTTTTAATCTTTTTTCCATTTATAGAATTGTAGATTACATTAATCTTTCTTTTTTGAAAACCAAAGTTTTTAATCAGATCGTCTTTTACTCCTTTTGAAGCAGCAATTATCTTTTTGGAAAAATAATTTATTAATCTATATCTCAGAATACTCCGAAGATTAACCCCCCTGTATACAGAAATAATATTTTGTATTACAGGAATATTTTCTTTTACAAATAAAGAAACTATAAAATTGAAGTAACCTAAAGAGCTCAATACTATATCCGGACTATATTTATTATAAACCTTCTTAATTTGCTTTATTGTACTATAAAACCTATGGATACTACTTAAAAAACCAGACCCTTCTCGATTAAAATTCAACACCTCGATTTTTCCTTTAAACTCATAATCCACTCTATCTTTTAGTAATACAAACTTAAAATGTGCTTTATCTGTAAGAGCTAAGGATAAATTAGCCATTGCTCTTTCAGCACCACCTCCTCCTAAAGAATTAACAAACACTAAAATTTTCTTTTTATTGTTTTTTTTCAAGATTAATTATGCTTTAAGTCTTTATAAAGATTAAGGAGTTAAGCAAAATCTTAATGAAATCATAACTCCCATAGATTTTAGCTATATTTAATAATAAACTATTTTGGCCATCAAGACAATCTCTATTTAGTTTATATTCATGAGAATCTTCAATACTAAAGTTTATATTAGCAGTAAACCCACACTCATACCCTGCGTTTTTGACTAATTCTACAATGTTTTCATTTACAGCACCTGAGTGACCAAAAGGATAAGCAAAGAATTTTATTTTCCGATCTAACTTTTTTTCTAACATCTTCTTATCTTTTTGAATCTCTTCTCTACCTTCTTTTTCACTTATTTTAGCTAAATTAACATGGTTTACAGTATGACCACCTATCTCCATGCTTGCATCTTCTAGTTCTTTTACCTCTCCCCAAGACAGAGGAGTTCGATCACTCTTTAGTTTTAGTTTTTCTTCTAGATATTTTTTTTCTTCACCTCTATCACCTGCTTCGATAAATCCGGAAGATATAAAGAATATACCTTTTAAGTTTTTTCCTTCTAAAACTGGCAGTACATTATCTACCCAACTTTTATATCCATCATCAAAAGTCAGTAAAATATTTATTTTATCTTTACTTAACTGATTTTGTTTAAACTCTTCTGAGGAAATTATATTAAACTTCTTATCTAAAAAAGAAATTAGTTTTTCAAAATGATACTTACTCTCTACATCATGAAAAACCAAAACCCGAAGCAGCGGACCTTTTGTTTTTTTTAAATATAAATATCTCAAGTAAGGTATTCCAGTAAGAAAAAATAATATAATTAAATAATCCCTAATTGTGTTTTTTATTTGCTTAAGCATATTTTTCTAACCATTCTTCAGTTAAATTTCTTGGTAAAATAGACTCCAATTTTTCTACATCTTCCTTATATTTATCATACAAAAAATTGTAGACTTCTTGATCTACCTTTTCTTTTTTTTGTTGTGTATTTATATCTCTGATCGTAGCTGGAATTCTAGTTTTCTTTATCAACCACACCAGTTTCTGTAGTCCTAATTCTCTCAGGGTTCTAGCTGTCTTAGAGATGATACCATCTACTGTCACTGAACTTGGAATACGTGATTTATTTATTTTTTCTTCAATAAATGAAGAGGTAAAATCAGTATCTACTTCTAAAAATTCATAGATAGTTTTTATAAATTCTTTCGGATTTTCTTTTGAATCTTCATAGATTAAAAATAGCATATCTTCTTTGTCGAAGTGCTCCAGGTATCTTTGAATGTGTTTGTAGTAAAAACCTCTTTCAATTATTTTTGGTCTTTCTTCTATTGCTTCAAAAAAATCCATATCTTTATCTATTTCATCTGCTTTTTTACAATGCTTAAAGTTTGAAATCGCTCTTTCGATCGGATTTCTTAGTGAAACTATCAGTTTCACATTAGGATAATACTCATAAATTCTCTCTGCAGCTACCTCACTGTCTAAATATGAAGTTGAGTACTCACCTATCTGTTGACCACTATCACAACTATCAAACCTGCTCTCATACCAGTCTACGCCTTTTTTATAGTTTCTCTTTCGACTAAAGAAATTTATTTCCTTAAATGGCATGCAAAGCTCCGGGTGTTCATATAAACAAGCATAAACCCAAGACGTACCTGCCCGTTGTGTACCAATGCCAATAAAATCTGGTTTCATATCATTTATTAGCTGCTTCTTTAAACACCTCTAAGATTCTTTGAGTAAGTTGTCTTAAGTTATGCTTTTTTAAAACGATTTCTCTGAGCTCTTTTCCGGTTTCTCTCTTTTCTTCTTTGTTTAATTTATCTATTTCTAAAATATTTTCAACTAACTTCTGCTCATTACTTTGCTCAAACTGACAAAAACCGAATGGCTTCAGCATCTCTTTAAAGCCATAGTTAGAGTTAGCAACTATAGTTCCGCTAGCCATAGACTCTAACACTGTCTTATCTAAACTGCCAGTGTCAGATGTATTCACAAATACGTCCGCTTGATGATAATAGTCTTTTATTTCATTATGCGGAACTGCACCAACAAAATTGACATTTTCCTCTATATCTAACTCTTTCACTAGATTTTTTAAAGATCGCAAATAATCCTCATCTTCTACAGTTCTTGGTTTGCCTATTATCTTACAGCTCAAACCCTTCTTATCATGCTCTGTGACCAATATATTCACAGCTTTTATTAAAGTTTCTAGATCTTTAACCTCAGAAATACGGCTAACCGATACAATTTCTTGCACCTCATCACTATATTTTTCTTTAAGAGAAAAATAATCTGTATCGATCCCCTGTCCAACTATTCTTCTTTTATCAGTATCAATATTAAAACCAGTTTCTGAAGAAGTTACTACATAATCTACAAAATTTAGTGCAAATTTAGCTTTATCGTTTAGATTGCCATGGGCCTTCCACCACACAATCGGAGTTCTAGTCAAGAAAGCTAACGGCCCCAACAGCAGAATATAGATCGAATTCATATGCACAAAAATAACATCAATCTTTCTTTTAAGAAGTCTAGGGGTAGAATACTTGTAAAGATTAAATAAATATCCGATTCTGCTTAAGCCTTTTTCTTTGCCTAAAGAATTCACCTCCATATCACCCACCTCTTCCCAGTTTCCTTTATATAAACAAATTACAAAGCACTTCTTTGCTTTTTTAGCAAAAGTCTTAAACCACTTTAAAAATGGACTTAAAATTGGGTCTGACTCATCTATAGTTTGTGTAATAGTGAGAATATTTAAATCTTTTATTTCTTTTTCCATAACTATTTATTAATTTATAGCTTTTTGCCAAGATTGAAGATATTTATCCATTATTTCTTTTTCGTCTGGTAGATTTTTATAGGACTGAATAGCGTCTTTGCCTAGTTTTTCTCTAAGACTTTTGTCTTCTACTATTTTCTCCATTGCTGCTTGTAGTTCCTCTAAATTTTTAGTTTCTATAACTAAACCACTTTGCTCGTCTTCTATAAACTCACCCGCACAACCCACATCTGTCATGATTATAGGCAGTCCTCTACCTGCCGCTTCTACCACTGTTCTTCCCCAACCCTCGCTGTTTGATGTTAGTAGATAACAATCTGCTTTGGTGTAAGTTTGGTTTAATTCTTCTTTTGAAAGCCAGCCTAAAAATTCTACTTTATCTTGCAGCTCTTTTTCTTTTACTAAATTTTTCAGTTTTTGCTCCTCTTCTCCACTTCCTGCTATGAAAAGCTTAGCATCAATGCCCTGTTTTTTTAATTTTTCTATGGCTTCTATCTGCAACTCTACCTTCTTAACCCCTACTAATCTCTGCACTGACAGAAAGGTAAAAGGTTTGCTGGCTTCATAGTTTTCTTTGGTTTCATCTATCTCTTCTTTAACTATGATCGGGACTACTGTAATTATTTCTGGGTCGACTTCATATTCATCTATTAGTCTGTTTTTTATCCTCTCACTGACTACCCTGATACTATCAGCTTCTTTTAAGTTATATTTCATCAACCACTCCGGAGAATTTTTCCAGCCATGAAACTGTAGCTCTAGTTTCACATTATGTCTATTTTTCAACATAGATCCTACCAAACCCAAAAAGAAAGGATTCTGGGTAGTGACAATATCAAAAATATTTTCTCTCAAAATCTTGCTCGCTAAAAAAAAGATATGAAAGAATTTAGTGATCTTATTACTGCCACCAGACCCGAAGGCTTTTACTTTATCATTTATCTCTACCTCGTCTTTTCTCTCATCTGCGACCACCAGTATATATTGATCTACAATCTCGCTGTATCTAGACATTCTATCTAGAACTGACTGCTCCTGATCTATAATTTTGGAATCTAAACTAAGACTGAGTACTTTCATATTCTTCTAGTTCACTAAGTAAATTTTCGATCATATCTTCTTTCTCTAATTCTTTTACAAAGTAGTATCCATTTTTTGCTAGCTTTGTTCTCAGATTCTTATCTCCTGAAAGTTTTTGAATAGCTTCTTTTATCTCTTTTTTTTCATTGTAAGAGAATAACAAACCTCTCTTCTTATCTTCAATCAACTCAGTATTTCCACCTGCTGGTGTAGTCAGTATCGGCAACTTGTTATACATCGCCTCTATCAGTACATGCGGCAGTCCTTCATAGCCGGTGTTTAAGATAAATGCATCTACTACTTTCATATACTTTAGCACCTCCTCATGCGGTCTCCTTCCTAACAACTTTACATTTTCTATTTCATTATTGTCGACATAGTTTTTCACTTCGCTGTAAATAGTACCGTCACCAATTAAAAGCAATTGCACATTTTCACCTTCTTGATTTAGATCATCTACTGCATCGATTAATTTATAAAACCCCTTCCAGGGCACAAAACGAGCTATACAAAGTAGTGTAAATTTCTCATCATCTGTATAGCTCAGCTCTTTTTTAATTTCTCTTTTGGTTTTGTCAATAGTGTCTACTGAAACATCGTTATAAACAACTGAAATCTTACTTGATTCTACCCCCCATTTCTCTACTATACTTTTTAGGTAATTGCTTGGGGTTATTATTTTTTCAGCTCTTTTAGTTACAAATGACTGTAATTTTCTAAAAAACTCTACTTTCCAGTTGTATCTTTTCTCTTGAAATTCATCTAGCAGATCATCGACTCCGAATCTTTGTCGAGACTGCTCCCAAGCATAATCACCTACTATTTTCATGATGTATGGAGTACGCGATAAGCGAGAAGCGAAATAGCTAGGTAGAGCAGGACCACCTGGACCTTGGACATAGATTAGATCAGCATTTTTTGCCAGCCTGAATGCTTGCTTAAAGTAATCCCAATAACGTTCTAAAACACTTTGATTTCTATTTATACGATAAACATCGTACTGCTCGTCATAACCACTTTCAGAGTCGCTGTAAACCACTACATCCACTTCAATACCCTCTTCTGGTAGTTTTTCTTGTAGTTCTCTGACATATGTAGCTGGACCACCAATATCTGGCGGATAGATTCCAGCCGAAATTAAAAGCTTCATTGGTTTGATTTTATTCTTTTAAAGAAGTATAATCTTTTTAAGAGAAAAAAGCAAGATTTTACTCTTTTAACATATTAAAAATGAATAAATTCTACTGGACAGGAAATGCGGCTAAATCCAAAATAATAAAATTAATCTTGGAAGAAATTCAAAATCTAGAAGAGGAAGTAACAATATTCGATCATGGTTGTGGAAATGCAGGCAAATGGAAAAATTTTTTAACTGATCATCAGAATGTTAAATATATAGGGTCTGAACCTGATGCAGAAAGGATAGAAAAAAGCAAAAAAGAGCTGCAAGAAGTAAACAATGTAGAATTATACACAGCTAACCAACTAAAAGACAAAGATTTTTCAGCTGATTTCATTATTAGTTTTAGTGTATTTGAACATGTATATCACAAAAGAGATTACCTAAAAACTGCAAAAAAATTTTTAGCGGAAGACGGTAAATTTTTCTTAAACTATGACGATGGACATTTTAGAAACAAAGTAAATTTAAAAAATATAAAAAATGTTATCAGAGAACTTAAAATAATGACTCATAATTTTTTAAGTCCTATTTTAGCAAAGATGGGTTATGTGTCTTGGTATCAAGAAAGAGTAAATTACAATAACACAAAGAAATTATTAAAAGAAGAGGGTTTTCAAATCACTAATCAATTCTATAGTAACTTAGAAAATTTTAAGGGATTATCTAAACATATAAAAGATACTGATGAGCAAGAATTCACAAAATTTTGGATAGAAACAGAAACAAAATTGAATAAAAGTTTTAAAAAAAGAGAAAACTATAAGGAAGATATTAACAATTTATGGAGAATTATGGGGTCTAATACATTTGTTTTAAAGCATCAATAATTTCTTTAACTCTCTAAATTGAAATTGTTTTAAAAATTTTATTCACCTCTTCTGCTATATTATTCCAATTATACTTACTCCTAACTAACTCCTGAGCACTTGATTCTATTCCCTTCAACTCACTTTCATCCAATCCTCTTATTCTCTCAACAGCTTCTACTATACTATCCGGATCTTTCGGCTCACAAACGAAGCCAGTTTCTCCATCTTCCAGAAAGTCAGAAATACCACCAGCTTTCGTTCCTATAATCGGCGTACCCGTAGCCATAGCTTCTAAAAAGGCATTTCCTAGCCCCTCAGTCAAAGAAGGGCGGATAAACACATCACTTGCATGCAAAATATTGACCAATCTATTGTGATCGACATTATCCTGGAATAATACCCTGTTTTTTACTCCAAGATCTTGTGCAACCTCTCTTATTTTACCGCCGAGTTCACCCTCTCCACAGACTACAAACTTTACCTCTTCCGGAAGATCCGCTAAAGCCCTCACCACGTATTCTATCCCGTTTTTCTTGACCAATCTAGAAGCTGTAACAAGCACAAAATCGTCTTGTTTCACTTCCAGCTCATCTCTAACTTGTTGTTTTTTCTCATCACTGACCTCGATATCAAATACATCAAGATCCACACCATTTGGTACAATTTCCTTTACCTCGCCGTCAAACCCCATTTTCTTTCCCCACTCCATAAGGTAAGTACTTATTGCCTGAAGTCCATCTGCTTTTGTAAATACTTTTTTGTATCTATTACGTATTAATTGAGTTTTCTTCTCCATATAATCCATCGAATTTCCAGCCTGTAGAGTCAAAAGATATGGTACATCCGTTCTTTCTTTAAAGGATAATGTTGTAAAAGAGTTATAGCTTGCCATTATCGACCAGATCAGGTCATATTCTTTTTCTCGATGAAGTTTGAGTGCTTTTCTATGACCTAAAAAAGCAAGTAAAAGCTTATCAAAGATAGGCCACCCGATTCCTACTCTATGTACAGTTATGTTTTTAATCTGCTCTTTTTTGGACCAACTCCTGTCTAAACGAGCAGTAACCATATCAAAATCATGATCAGACAGTCTATCCGTAATCTCCTCTATAGCGATTTCAGCTCCACCTGTATGTGGCAAGTAAGCTGTAGAAAAAATTAGTACTTTTTTAGACATTGAATTATATAAATATATTTTCCAGTGACAACATTAGAAAATAGTTGGATTTACTTTCTAAAATCCGACAAAATCTCTAGCTCTCTAATAGCCTCTTTCGTCCTCTTTGCTAACAGCTCAGTCTCAGAATCAAAATCTAAAATTTGTACCTGCTCTTCATCTTCCAACCATGCTTTTTGCTGTTCCGTCATATCCGAGATTATCTGCCATTTGCTGGCGTTTCTAAAAATAAGTTTATATATCCAAGATCTCCACGGCTTTTCTTGCAGTTCCTCATTGATGGTAGAACCTTCAAATACACTCAATAACACCGGAACCTTAAACCCTGAAAAAACAGAAAATAATACAGCAGACAAGGCTCCATAGCTAGCCATTACCGCCCAAGCTAGTTTATAATTATATTCGTTATGTCTTTTTCTAGCAAATAAAGCTCCACGTATCGGAAGCAAAAACTTATCCAAAGTAGACCCGCTTCCCAAACGAAAAATATGCACCCTGTCTTTGTGTTCTTCTTTCGGTAGTTTATCATCAAATTTAGAAGTTATAATATCAAACTCCCATTCCGGAAGTTGCTCTATTATTTCTTCCACTGCCGATTCTGCCGGGCCGTTATCGTCTAGGAAAGTGGGTACGAATATAGGTATTCTCGGTCTGTTTTCAAGCCGACTCCTAAAGTTTTCTATCGTCTTTTCAATACCCTGCTCAAAGCTTACCTGCGGACTCCACCCGAGCTTGTTATTTATTTTCGAAATATCCGGACACCTTTGTTTGGGGTCCCCCTTCCTTTCCGGTACATCTTCTATGGGGATTTTTTTAATCTCACTTTCCGAATTAGTCTTTTCTTTTATTTTCTCAGCCACTGAAATTATACTTCTCTCATCCGAGTTTCCGATATTAAAAGGAGAATAGGTCGGCTTATCTAAGTCAACCTCCATAACTCCCCTCAACCCTCGGATCTGATCATCAATGTAGATAAAACTTCTAGTTTGTTCACCGGTTCCGTGTACTGTTAAATCCTTACTCAACAAAGCTTGTAAAATAAAATTAGAGATAACCCTACCATCATTAAAATTCATCCTGGGGCCGTAGGTATTGAAAATTCGCACAATTCTCGTATCCAGATCATATTTTTCTGCATAATCTTTACACAAAGTTTCAGCAGCTCTCTTGCTCTCGTCATAACAAGCCCTTTTGCCCAATTGATCTACATTACCAAAATAATCCTCGGATTGAGGGTGTTCTTTTGGGTCTCCATAAGCTTCTGAAGTCGAGCTATAGAGAACTCTGGCATCAGTCTTTCTTGCCAGCTCTAATACATTTTGGGTACCTTCTACCCCGGTTTCCATGGTAAAGATAGGATCAAACCTGTACTGAACCGGTGAAGCCGGACAAGCTAGATGATAGATTCGGTCCAGCTCATCTCCTCTATTCCAAGGTATTTTCTCTCGTATATCATGCTTAATTACATCAAAATTATCATCATCCAAGAGGTGTTCAATATTCTCTTCTTGACCAGTAAAAAAATTATCTAGACA
>JBDGRL010000033.1:11209-14503 GCA_042218065.1 Candidatus Magasanikiibacteriota bacterium
TCAACATCTATGAAAATACTTTACATAATCACTAAATCCACAATAGGGGGCGCACAAACCCACATTTCTCAGCTCTCCTCTTCTCTACTTTCAGAGGGAGAAAATGTTGCTGTATCAGCTCACCCCGGAGGGTGGCTTGAAAAGGACATCAAAAACAAAAATGGAAAATTCTACCCTAATAAACACTTACGAAACTCTTATAACCCAATAACCCTATTGAAAGCAATAAAAACTGCTCAAGACGCAATAAAAGACTTTCAGCCTGATATAATCTCCACTCACAGCTCTTTTGCAGGTCTGGTCGGAAGATTAGCAGCAAGAAATTCTAATGCTCAAGTTTTATTCACAGCTCATGGGTGGGGTTTTTCTAAAGGAACACCCTTTCTAAGGAAAAAAGTAATAAAAATCAGCGAGAAACTAGCTGCAAGATACACCGACAAGATTATCTGCGTATCAAACTTTGACAAAAAACTTGCTCGAAAAAATGGTATAGCAGAAAAAAAGAAGCTCACCACCATACACAACGGCACAGAAATCCCCGATATAAACCACGATCAATTCCCCATAAAAGATAAGATAAAGATAGTGTCTGTAACTCGCTTTTCAAAACAAAAGGACCCCATATTATTACTCAAAAGTTTAGATGCATTACCAGAAAAATTAAAAGACAAATTGGAGTTAACTCTAATAGGAGCAGGACCTAAGGAAGACGAAGTTAAGCAGTACGTACAAAACAGCAGTATCAAAGATAAGATCAAATTAACAGGTGATATCTCCAGAGAGAAAGTTTTCCAGTATTTGAAAAAATCTCATATTTTTACACTAATTACAAAATGGGAGGGGTTTCCTAGATCAATTCTTGAAGCCATGAGCTGTGGTCTGCCCGTTATTGCCACAAACACAGCTGGTATCCCGGAATCCGTTACAAGAGATTGTGGAATTTTAGTAGAAAAAGGAAGTAAAGAGGATGTCAAGAACGCTTTTCAAGAATTACTTTCTAATCCGAAAAAAATAGAACAAAAAGGTAAAAATGCAAGGAAAAGATGCAAGAATAAATTCTCAATTGAAAAAACAATAAGAGAGACCAAGGAAATTTACAAAAATCTCTTAAAAAATAAATAACCCCGACCTTACTACAGTCGGGGCTTTTTCTGCCTAGGGACAGGATGAAAAACTATGGCCTTATTGCTTCTTGCTTTTATTTATCTGTTTTTTAATTTTCTTTTTTATATCTATCAACTGCTTACCGGTGCTGGTTTTGATGCTGCTGGTAGCACTTATTTTATCGGTATCTAACCCTACCTGCTTCAAGACTTTACCACCTCTGCCGTTAAACTCAACTCCTTCTCTTTTAGCTCTGATAATCGTATTTCTGGCTTTTTGTGGTTGATTTGTTTTTTGATAGAACAAAGCTAGTCTCCACCAAGACTCCGATATATCTTTATCTGAATTTTTAGCTGAGATAAGCAGTTTCTCAGCTTCCTTGCTTTGTCCTAACTGCATCTTCAGGTTTGCCATCATGTAGAGCAGTTGTTGTCTTTTTGGGGAGTATTTCAGTGCCGTTTCCAAGTTTTTCTCAGCCCTTTTTATATATTTTTTATCTTGCTCTAAGGCAGCTTTTTGTCTATTTAATCTATACAATTTCATATGCACACGAATATCCCTGGGGTGAAGTTCAGCAACTTCTTGGGTGTCTTTATACACCTTGTTGAACAGCGGCACAATCTGATCCATTTTCTTAGCTTTTTTGTATTTAGGCAAGACCTTGAGTACAGCATTAGCTATATCCGTGACTATAACATCCCTATGTGGGCTTGGAATATCCAAAGTTTCTTGATAAGTAGACATTCCCGCACCTGCTGTCTTAACTTCTCTAAGTGTCTTAAAGCTATTCATATTGGCTTTCAGAGGGTTTATATTTGTGCTATAAGCAAATATCACTGTAGCCAAAGCAATCACCCCTGCCACACCATAAGACAATCTGCCTTTCTTGGTAGTCGTTTCTCTATTTTCTCCTCTAGAAACCCTCTGGTTTATGTAAGCCAAAGCGAACATAAAGTAAAGATAAGATGTTGGATCCTCAAATACCAATAGATTATGCACAAAGTGACCTACCAAAAAACCGCTAGCTAAAGCAGCTTCATGTGCATTTATATCACCTCGATTATACCCTTTGAAAATAGCAATGAAAGCAAATAAGAACAGAGCTATATAAGTCAAGAAACCAAAGGCTCCTCTCGTAGATATGGTTTCCATCAAAATATTGTGAGCATTATCAAACCATGTCTCTCCAAAGCCGTGACTGAGAATCTCTGGGTTATAATACTGATTAAAAGCATAATAATAATTCCTCGGTCCCCAGCCAAAAACAGGTCTATCCTTCCAGGATTTGTAAGCTATATCCCAAGCAATCAGGCGAGTTTCCAGAGAGCCCTTATCAGGATTTATATTCATAGTTTGCCCCACTATCGGAATACTGCGGACAAAATTGGTCTTACGGAAATAAAACAAAGTACCAACTAACACCAAACCTGCGATAGTACCATAAATTGCAAACCTCCTGACATTCTTTTTCTCATCAAAAATATAAGCATAGACATATACTGCAATAGCCGTACCAGCTACCAAGCCAAGCAGTGGTCCTCGCTGTCCAGCTGCATAAAGCCCAAACAAACCAGAAAAAGCACTGAAAAGATAAAAGTAGCGCCAATATTTATGTATATTTTTATCTTTTGTATACATAAGCAACCCCAAAAAGATCAAGAAACCGCCGTATCCACCTACGTAAATCGGGTTGCCTAAGGTCGAGTGAACGCTACTACCACCTTGATTCAAAACAAGCTGAGGATCTACAAACTTCTGCAAAAAAGCTATAAACATAACAATAACGCCGCCAAATAAAGCGGTCCTTGAGATCCACCTCCATTCATTCCACTTTGTAACCACCGACGAAACTATGTAATAAAATAAAACATAATGCATAACACTAAACAATCCAAGCATACGCTCATGGTTGTCCCAAAAGCTTCGAAATGGGTCTACTCCGGTAAAAGTAGATATCATAAAGCTTAAAATAAACAAAAACACCCCTACATGGATCCAGCTAATCTTTGGCTTATACCTCTCCCAATTGCTGACTAAAAGCAACAAATAAGAACCCAAAGCCAAAGCTGTAAGCGCCCTAAAAGCTATAACTTTCGGAACTATAAAAGGAAAAATAAAGCTGGACGGGACCACAATCAGAGGCATGAAAAAAGAAAGCGCGATCATTATCTGAGCAAAGCGTCGAAAATA
>JBDGRL010000033.1:14603-35846 GCA_042218065.1 Candidatus Magasanikiibacteriota bacterium
TAATTTATCATAAAAAACAGATAAATAAAAGTAAAAAAATAGAGACTAAAGTTTTTCAAAAAATATCTTATAAGTTATAATTACCGCAAGATCTTTCAGTCCACTCCACTCACGGGAGAGGCACATGGAACAAATAACAAGCACGAACAAGCAGACGTTCATTTTGCTTATTTTTGCTCTTTTTACAGAAACTGGTTGTGCAGCAGGAAGCACAAAAGCTAGCCAAAAAATAAAAAAAGCAGATACAGAAACAATTGACGCAACTGAAGATTTAACCCCACAAGACACACAAAAAGATACCCCAAAAGACAGCTCCAATAATGATACCAACAACCAAGATACAGAAAAAGAAATAGTCCAAAAAGACACACAAGATGCTGAAGTAAGCAACCCTGACATCAAAAATCAAGACACAAAAGATACAGCGGATATAGAAACAAGTACTGACAGTTCAAACAGAGACACAAAACAACCAACTTGCAACGACAGAATAGAAAACGGTAAAGAAACAGATATTGATTGTGGTGGTCCAGATTGCAAGCCCTGCAAAGCAAAGGACAATTGTAAAGTCGGTAGTGACTGCAAAAGTAAAGTCTGCCGAAACAGAACTTGCAGAAAACCCACCTGCACAGACAGAGTGAGAAACGGAGATGAAACAGATAAAGATTGTGGAGGTAGAAACTGCAAAGCGTGCTCAACAGGAAAAAAATGTAACAAAAATAAGGACTGTATAAGTAAAAACTGCGTCTCAGGAACATGTAAACAAGCAACGTGCTCAGATCAAATCAAAAATCAAGCAGAGACAGGAATCGACTGCGGTGGTGGATCTTGTCCTCCTTGTCCAAATGGAGAAAACTGTAGAGTAAGAAGAGATTGTCTTAGCAAACACTGCCAAAATGGAACTTGTATAAAAGCAACATGCAGCGATGGTATACAAAATCAATCAGAAAGTGATATCGACTGCGGTGACCCAAACTGTATGACGTGTACATCAGGAAAAAAGTGTAAGATAGATAAAGATTGCAAAAGTAAAGTCTGCGGCAGTGACAGCAAGTGCAAAAAACCTACTTGCCACGACAATACCAAAAATGCAAAAGAGACAGACATAGATTGCGGCGGACCTAAGTGCAAAGCATGCAAACCCAACAAGTCTTGCAAAAAACCAAGAGACTGCAAAAGTAAGATCTGCACAAATAATACTTGTCAAAAACCAGCTTGCAATGATGGCATCAAAAACGGCAAGGAGACCGACACAGACTGCGGCGGCAAAAAATGTAAGAAATGTCTAGTTGGAAAGACCTGCAATAAAAACTCTGACTGTAAACAAACAATCTGCAAAAATAATCAGTGCCAACCAGGCTGTAGCAGCTCTTGTTCTCCGGGTAAACCTTGTATTTCTGATGCCGATTGTAAAAGTAAAGTCTGCAAGAATAAAAAATGCGAAAAACCCGCCTGCAATGATAAGACCAGAAACCAAAAAGAAACTGCCACAGATTGTGGTGGTCCAAATTGCAAAAACCCCATAAAGAAGATACAAGGCTGGAGCAAAAACCCGGATGCAAGTAAAGTATGTGATTCTAACCACATTTGGGTAAACAGGGGTTGGGTGATAGGCAATAAAGGTTCGGTACAGAAAAAAGTAAAACCCAAAAATAAGAGAATAGCAGCCTGCCTATACATAGAAACCAGCTGTCCCACTACTAAGCTGAAATTACAATATCAATGGAATGAAAGGGACGGGTGTACTGATATCCAGTATGCTAACCCAACTAAACCAAAAGGAGCGATATATTATCGGCATAATAAAAAATGGAAGCGAGCCTTGAGTGGTACTCCGCCTAAACACTCAGGAAACAAACAAGACATAAATGTAAAACAAACAAAAAAGTTTCTTATTTGTAAGTTCAAGAAATCCAGAAGCGTTAGTATACATGTAATAAACGTTTCTGCAGAATAAAGTTTCGAACTCTAAAAAGAAGTTTTCCATCCCGTAAGCAGTATTTGCTTACGGGCACCTCAAAGATAATTTATACAAATTATTTTTGAGGTGAAATAAGAAAACCCCGCCCAAGTGAGGGCGGGGTTTTCTATTCTTTCGACTAACTACAGTTATTTACTGATTTATATTCGTAGCTACAGGAGTGCCTGTTTTGTATTTTTGAATATTTTCTACCTTAACTATTCTGTCCTTGCGGTATCCCAATTCAGAAAAGATTGACATATTTTTAATATAACGCCTAACTACCCGTCCATTTTGGTTTTCTAGTTTATACAATTTATCTGAGTTCACCTCTTTTATTATTGTTCCTGTTGGGTATAAACTGTTTGACTCTATTGTTTCCCCTAATTGATACTTACTTAAAAAACCTTGAGATACATCTTGAATCCAACCCCACTTATATCCTAATTTAATAAAAACCTCTACACTCTTAATCCAGTATTTTTTACCTTTCAATATTAGATAAACTCGATTTTTTCGAGGTGTTTTGACAATTGTCCCGTTTTTCGGATCCCATTTCGAACCCCAAGGTAAAAAACCTGCCGAATCATCCTGTATCTGCTTAATTTTGTTCTTGTTAGTTATATTTACTTTATTCCAGGAATCAACATGAGTGAAATATACTTCTGATGATTGCACTGGCCTTTTTGTACATCTATCTGTCACTTTCCAAACAGATCTAGTCTCAGGGTATGAGTAAAACCTTTCAGTAGGAAGAGGACAAGTAGTTGTTTTTTCAATCCTATTCTTTTGTTTTTTTACCTTTTGTTTGTTGCCTTTATTTTGTTCTTTTTTTGGGATGTTAGTGTTATTCTTTTCAGATTCTTCTGTTTTATTCTCTTCATTTTGATGTTTGGTTTTTATTTGAACTTTGAATTTTAAAGGTACTACATCATCAACTTCTTTGGAAAACTTATTACCTACCCCAGAATAACCGTCTCCATTACTAACAAACAGGATTGCATCAAAATAAAAATCTTGTTTGAAACTTTGACGTGGTATTGTAATTTGTTTTTTGCTCGAAGTTGTAAAATTTATCTGCTTCAAAGCTCGTTTCACACTAGAAGTACCAAAAGCAACATCATTACTACTGGTAGCAGTAGTGTAAAAGCCATATTCTAATGCGCTTCTCCTTTTTATGTCGGTATCTGCTTGTAAGATTATATTATTAGTTGAAGAATTTATCTCTATATTGTCCGGTGTTCGCTCAAACCCGGATACTTGATAGGAGTGACTATTAGTAGCAATAACTTCACCCTGATTATCCGTAGCTTTAGCTTTTAATTCTAATTTAGTTCCTTTTCTAAAAAGCACCTTAACTTGCTTGGACTCAGACCCTGTAATTAAAGCTATGTCTTCTCTATTATCATTATTTAATTCCTCAACAGTCAATGAGGGTGATACATCATTTAAGTCCAAAAATTTTTTCGTAAAATTAAGATTCTCTTCATTAATCAAAAAAGATAACTCACTTGGATTATCTTGGGAAAATAATAAATCTTGATTGCTTGATTGATTGAAATCAATTGTAGAAAAATCGAGTGGGTTTGATTCTATTTTGGTCTTTACTTGTTTTTTACTAAATTTTAGATTACCCGTATTAACGAAAAAATAAGCACCATTCTCACCTCGTACACTTGCTACTATATCTTTTTGACCATTGTTATTTATATCTGCTACTTCAGTTTTTTTTGTTTCTGAATCGGTAGAGAATTGTCGGCTATTATCAAAATCTTTTCCTTGCTGCTTATTCTCTACTACTACTACATCTTTATATCTATCAGTAATAATTAACTCCGGATAACTATCTTGATTTAAGTCCGAGACCTCTATAGCAGTGGGTTCAGAAATATAATTATTTTTTTCTTTTAGCTTGTTTAAATTTCCGTTTTTATTTAAGTAAATAGTAATACTTTCCGCATCTCTGTTTACTACTACTACATCCTTGTCTCCATCCTGGTCGAGATCGCCTATTGCTAAATTGTGTCTTCTTTTTCCTATACCACTTCTCTTTTTGGTATTAAACTCACCATTCTTTTGATAAAAAATAGTTACAGAACCTCCATGAGCACTAACTATTATATCGGTATTTCCATCATTATCCATATCAGCTAACTTAATATCCTGTGGGCGATTCATAGTGCCTAGTTCAGTCTTTTTAATAAATTTACCTTTATTATTAGTAAAAATAGAAATAGAATTATTATTCTCCTGCACGATTGCCAAATCAGATAACCCATCCTGATTAATATCTCCACTGACAATTCTAGTTGCGGGATAATTTAGATCTATTTTAGAACTTTCAGTAGAGTAAAAATACTTTTTAGCATGTACTGTATTAAATAGAAAAGAAGACAAAATTAGAGAAACAAGAAGATAAAAGACTATAGAAATTTGAAAATCGTATTTTTTTACATGATTCATGATTACAATGTTAAATTTATTTTACCAGCTATTAACATTATATACCACTTTAAACAAAAGGAAAACCCAGCCCGATATGGGCTGGGTGTATGCAGGTGTAGTTTTATGCTACATCTGCTTGAAACCTAGATCTGCTAGTTTAGTAGCTTGATCTAGTTAGCGCATTGGTATCAAGACCTTCTACCTCATGTCCGTTGAACCAGTGAGGGTCATTTACATCTTCGTCTATACCTGAGTTATCACTCCAGATGAATGTTTCTTGAGCAGAGTTCACGTTACCGTAAGTATCTCCACCAGTAGTGAAGCTATTCTCCTGATCTGAAACTCTTACAGAAAGTGAATCATTATTAGCGAATCCAGTCAGGTCAGCTTCTACTGTGTAGGTCTTGGTTGAACCAGCAGAAACAGTCTCTTTTTCGCTGTTCTTCTTAAGATCAATTTGCAGCTGGCCGGTAGATGTGGAGAAGTCAGCATTCTGAATTTCTTGTCCACCTTGATAAATCTTCATACTGGTAGTAGCACCAAGACAGTCTGCTACATCACTAGTATTACAGTCACCTGTAATATCTAAGGTGATTTCACCCCAAGTGACATCGTAGTTGGGGTGAGCAGTTACTTTGAACTGGAAGATGTCTTTAGTACCGTCGGATAGGACAGTACTTGGTAGTGAACCTGTCTTGATAGTAGGTACAGTTCTGTGTAGTACCTGAGTTTTAGCTAGAGCGTCATCTAGCGTGGTACTATTGGCATGATCACCTACTCGAATGTCATTTCGTATGGCACTGTCAGTTAAGTCAGTTCCAGGTCCTTGAGTGGAACCTTCTACACCGTATAGAGAGATATTAAACTCTTTACCGGTTTGACCAGTTTTGGTGATCTGGTTAAGTTTAGCCTTAACCTTTACCTTCTCTGTACCGTCTTTTGGAATATTAACCTCATCTTCACTACTCATAACGAACTTAGCTTTTCCACCACTAGGTGTATCTGTATCTAATACATTTCCTTCTGAATCTACCAACATATACTTACTAATCCTTCCGTCGTTGCTACTTACTAGAGGAGAAGATCCGGCAGGAGTACTAGTAGTGTTTCCGATGTATACACGATCCAAGTCTATTGCTCCGTCAGTAGCGGTGAATTTGTAGACACCCATAGTAACGGAGTTTCCATTTGCAGCGTGCAGACCCTGATTTGGAGAATCGCCATCGATCTGTACTCCTAGAGTGGCATTGTTAGTGAACTGTAGTCGCGCTGAAGTAGCGTTTGTCCAGCCAGTCAAGGAGTTTTGTTGTTCGTTTACTATCGAAGAATCAGACTGATCTAGAGTTGTAGTTACATTCCGGTTGCTACCAATACCAGTGTTAGTATCTACTAGCAGACTTACCTCTACATCTTCATTTTCCTTAACGACGTAGTCAAGGTTATTAAAGGTAACTGTACCGTCAGCACCGTCAGTGTCTCCATCAGCGTCACTTCCATCACTCATATTATTGGTATCACCAACTTGCTTACCATCAAACATTAGACGTAGGTTGGTGTATTGATTCTTCTCGTTGTTAGCTACTACTTCTTCAAAGTCGTAGTTTAGAGAATCAATCTCAATGTCAGATCCGTCTCCGGCAGAGATTAGTGTCTGCATTAGCTTGATGTCATCTGATCCAGTAATGAAGGTTTCTGGAGAAGAATAACCGTCATTTCTAGTTACAGACAAGCTACCCTTCACAATACTTACATCATTACCGGTTACACTCCCAGATGGAGATCCGACGTTGTCTCCATTACTTACGTACTCTGGGCTAGTCCATGCTTGATTATCGAAGGTGAACTTGTATGTGTTTTCGTTAGCAGCTGAGTCGGTGTCAAGTTCAAGAGTTAGTTTATCATCATCTTCTACTTCAAATGTAGTAGAGAAATTGTAGAAGAACTCAGACTCTGTATCGGAGTCACTTTTACCAGTATCATCTGCATCTATAGCATAGTCCCCAGATGAGCCTTCATCAGCATCTCTGCTTACTGAAGTCTTGGAGGTCAACTCTTTACCGTTCAAGAGTAGAGTTGCTTCTTCGATATCATTCTCAATTTGATTCTTAGCATCAGCAGTAGATGTATTTGTGATGCTGGAGCTAGGATCGAATGATACCTTTAGACCATCTACTTGTACCGGCTGACCCAAGTCTAGCTTGGAGACTAGAGCTGGTACATCATTAGTGTCTTGAGAGTAGCTTTCGTTGCCTGGGTTGTCGTCGTGTTGTGACACTGTGAACTGACCCAAATCTACAGTGTATTGATACATTTCTCCATTGTTGGAGGATCCGTCCAAGTTATTAGTCACATTGGATCCGACTCCGAGCTCGTCTTCTTCTACGTATAGGTCTCGGTTGTCATCCAATTGGAAAGTAAAGTCATCATTGGATTCACCATCCAAGATGTCAGCCTTGATATCAAATCTTCTAGTCTCCCCATCTTCTATCTTGGAATCTTTCTTACCCATATCAAAGGTGATATAATCACCCGATCTTTCTACTTCCGCATCAAGTGAACTGCCTTGTTCATATAGTTTGATGTTTTTGACATCATCAAGGCTAGCTGATCCGTTTTGCTTGAAGCGTAGGTATCGGATGTGTCCAGGATTGTCATTTGGAGAAGAATAATCTAGCTCAAACTCACCGATAGTTTCTTGATCTGTCCCTACGTTATACTCACTACCACTACCTTTTTCGTTAATTTTGATAGTTGCTAGTGAAAAGCTGGAGTAATCCATCTTGTTTCCTTTGATCGGGAAATTTCCACTGATGTCAACTTCTCCACCATCGGTCTCTACCATATCAGCAGATTTGATCATAAATCCGTCTTGCTGACCTGTATCTGCATCATCAGCTAAAGTGACAGCAAGTGTGATTTCTTTAGTAGAGTTTGCACCGATAGTGTATTCAGGATTTAGGGTTACTGTTCCATCGCTGTTTACACTCTGTGTACCGCTAATTGGTACACCATCTGCTTCTAGCCAAACATTAGCAAAGTTTGTATCATCACCTAGTCCGAATCTTTTGAAGGTGATTCTATCAAGCTTTACATTACTATCCCCAGCTTGAGCGTTGAATTTCAAGAATTCAACGTGGGAAGCACCTTGCGGTTGAGTTTGGCTTTGTGGAGTATTTGCAGATAGGCTTATGTTAAGCTCTCCTTTAGCTGCCTGCTCCTCTCCTGTTTTTTCACCGGTTTTTTCGCCGGTCTTCTCTCCTGTTTTTTCACCGGTTTTTTCGCCGGTCTTCTCTCCTGTTTTTTCACCGGTTTTCTCACCTTCCATACTGGCTGCCTGTAGTGGGTCAGCTGTGATGGAAGCTGCGGTTACTGTACCGCCCATGGATACGGAGTTGAATACAGAGTCGGATACGGTCTCTACATCTTTCATGACGAAGCTAGGAAGCTGTCCTTGAACTTCGTGTAGCTTACCGTCCATGACCTGATAGATCTTGTCCGTATCGGACTGAGTGACTAGCATTCCGTCATGAGGCTTCTTCTCTGTGATAGCGTCGCCTCTGTTAGTAAAGTCAGGGAAGTAAGCATCTGCAACGTCTACTACTTGACTCTTCCAGTCAGCTCCGTAAAGTGCTTTTGCTACTTGAGGATTGTCTAGCTTCCTCAAAGTGTTGTTAGGACCGACTGCGAAGACGTCATTTGTGACCGGTGTAGTTACCAGAGCGGAGCCTGGACGATATACTACTCCGGTAGGTAGAGAACTTGCTGGTGGAAAGACGGTAGAACAAGACTTCGGAACCTTGTTCACTCCACTGAAGCCCTCCATCCAACTGTGAAATACTTCACTAGTTGGGAAGTATAGTCGCTCAAGATCGTCGTTTAGAATATATACAGCAGAGCTGTCACCAAACCGTACCAAGTCACCGGACTCTAGTGATGGACACTGAGCGGACTTTGCTACAGTTGGAGAAAGCACAGCTGCAGCCAAAAGGCTGGCTACTGCTGTAATGCCAACGACAGACCAAGCGACAGTTCGTTTTGAAAAGTCTAATAAGTCTGTCATAATCGTTTAATTAAGAATTAAGCTGAATTGGCCGTGTCGCCAAAACAACTTGGTGAATAAAGCATATATTTTTGTGCAACGATCCTGCCGGACCCCGACCTTTCAGTTGCACATGCACCCCGAACGGGGAATTCTTCTGGAATGAATGCATACCCAAAGGTATGCACGCTAATCTCGCCGATAAGCGAGACTAGCTTACACACCTTCTCAACCTTATCTCGGCTGTACATTATACAATTGCTAAAAATTGCTGTAAAGTTCATTAGTTATTTTTATTACTTGATTTTTCTTCGTTTTTTTCGCTTTCACTAGCATTTTTCTTGTCTTGATTATCTGCTTGCTTATTTTTTTCTTGCCCGTCTTTTTCTTTTGTTTCTTCTGTATCTTTATTCTTTTTATTATCTTCTTTTTTGCTTTTTTCTTCTTGTTTCTTAGAGCTGGTTGTACTGTTTTTTTCACTGCTGGTAGCATCCTCTTCTCTGCTGTCATTATCATTATATTGAACAGTAGTAGTGATGGTGCCCTTCTCCCCGTTATTAAGCTCTACGAATACTTCTCCTTTCTTTTTTTCTTTTTTGTCAACTATAGACTTTTGAACCATATCCAGCATCTCCTTGTTGTTTTGAGAGCTTATATTTTGTGCTTTTTGGATTGCTTTAAGAAGTTTACCTTTCTTAGCCAGCTTTTTAGCTATATTGATACTTTTATCACTGCTCGTAGTGCTCATTACAGATGTACTTGCAGTTTTACTACTGCTTGTAGTAGCTATTTTTTTCGTGCTGGTATCTGTCTTTTGTTTGCTTTCTTCTTGATCTTGGTTATTTGTTTTGGTCTCTTCCTCTTCATTTGTTTTTGTCTTTTTAGATTCTGAGCTGGATTTTATTTCCGAAGAATCTTTTTCTTTTTTATCACTTTTTTCTTTGTCTTCCTTACTGTGAACCTCTCTTTTTAGTCCAGAATCAAACTCGCCTCCGTTCTTCTCTTCTATTTTATCTACTACCCCTTCAGCAATTTGTTTTACTGCATCACTATCCAAAGATTCTGCTACTACATCCGACTCTACGCTGTCTTTGCTTAAAGCGGATATAGTCTCGACTACCAAGGCTTTTGTTTCTTCTTTGCTTAAGTCTACTTTGCCTTGAAGCTGGCTTCTCACCATGTACTCTAAGATATTCAAGCTACCAGAGGCAATCTCACCCTGAACAACTATAATATCGTTCACCAGACTTGGTGAACCGTTAGAAACATCTACTAACACTCTGCTTAGAGTATTTTGTATGACTTTATTGTTACTAAGAACCTTTTGAGTAGATTCAGCAGTGCTGTTATTGCCTGATTCTCCAGCTTGTTTTAAAGAGTTTTGAGCTTTATTTAGTGATTTATTCATCTTCTCTATTGCTTTCTTGGCTTTTTTCGGGTCATCTTCATTTTTAATAATTTTCTTTACCTCTTCTGCTCTTCTTGCCGCAAATTCACTGTGAAGCCTCGCCTCCTCTGCCTCACTACCAACTACCTCTGTAACAGTCAACTGAGCTTGCTCAGCTGCAAGCTTTACATTATATAATGTGTCTCCTGGGACCGAGGAGTAAGAAGCTTGTACAGTTACACTCCAACCGCCTACAGCAGCAAACACAATAAAGAATACAAAAGCTGTCATCTGACCAGCTGCCACTACTCTTTGAGGTAGTACTACATCACACAGACTGACGAGCTTTTCTAGTATCGTTGCATTTTGCTCTTCTTTTTCTGTTTCTGATTCTATCTCAGACAAAAGTGCTTGTTTATTTTCCTCTTTCCAATCTTGATCAGGCTTCAGCTCGTCGCTCTGCTTTAAGTTATTTAATTTTTCTTTTATATCGTTGTAAAACATAATAATTTACTTGTGGCTGTGATTATTTGCCTTACTATTAATGTATTACTATCGACAAATAATCTATTACAACCACAAATAAATTACTCAGACTCTTGCTCATCCAGCAGCTCCCTTATTTTTTTAACTGCCCGATGTAGAGTGACACGTACTGAGCTTCTACTTTTGTCCATGACCTCTGCCGTCTCCTTTGTGGATAATTCTTGTAGATATCTTAGGACTATTACTTCTTGATAATTATCCTTGAGTTTTTTCAGGGTTTTCAGCAGTTCTTCATGTTCTATCTTCTGCTTTGTTTCCTGTTCTACATCCTCATCTGATGGTTTTACTGATAGAATGTCATCAATCGGATGTTGCTCCTGATCTACATTGCTTCTATAGAAGTCTATCACCTTTGTCCTTGCTGTCTTATAGATCAAGGCTCTAAAATTATTAACCTCTTTCTTATCTGGATCTGTGACATATTTCCAGGTCTTCAAAAAGACCTCATTGGTAAGATCCTGAGCATCTTGCTCATTTCCTACCTTATAGTAGATGAACCTATAGATATCATCGATGTAATGATCGTAAAGCTTGCCAAAAGCTTCTGAGTCTTTCTCTGATCTAATTTTGTAGAGTAATTTTTTTTCTTCTAGCTGACTCATACTTGTAGACGTATGAATTTAAAAAACGTTACACCTCTTGAATAAATTATGTATTCAAAGCTAATTTGTGCGATCAAACCTCCCACCAAAAGAATAGACATCTCTAACACCTCTCAGTAAAGATAAAGTATAGGAAATAATCTTCATTTTAGCAACATTAACTAATGAGACCGTTGCAAAACTTTAGCGAGATTCGAACGAACCCATTACCGAACCCCTTCAATGAGACAAGCTCAAAGCCGGGACTTAGTAATGGGTTCTGCATCTCTTTTGGGTTTTTCAACTAAACATTTGGAAAATTGTACAAGAATCTGCTAAAATTAAGATAGCTTTTTATAAATATCATGAATTTTGTAGAAAAATTTCTAACAAAACACCACCTAATACACAAACCTCATAAATGGTTTTTAGCACTTATCTCTTCACCTATACACGCTGCTGAAAAGTACTATGAAAGGAAATATGAGCTAAACTACGGTCACGCCAGAAAGCTTTTTATTTTTGACATGATACTGGTATTAAGTGTGGTCGCACTCTCTTTGCTTACTCTTTTTTGGTTTTTGTACGACCCCGGAGTCGATGAAAAAATACAACTAAAAATTACCAAACAACTGCACGGAGAGACAACCAACAGCAAAAGACTGAAAAGCGGTGAACATATTACTTATATAATAAAGTATAGCAATAATAGCGAAGTAACTCTAGAAGATGCAAAACTGACACTAGATCTTCCTGATTTTTTTGAAATTGAATCAATCACACCCAAGAAATTCTATACTACTCACACCAAAACATTCTCTTTACCTAAATTACAACCAGGCACAGAGGGTAAAATTAAAATAGAAGGGTTCTATTTTGGTGAGCCGGGTGTGCATGAGAGGTTAACTTCAGTTTTAAACTATAAGCAAGAAAAACGAAAAGAAAGCGAACAAAAAATCGCAAGCGTAATAAACATACTCCAGGGGTCCTACCTACAAACCAAGATTCAGCCAAGCAGAAAAGGGTCTTTACCTAAAGACCAGATTTCTTCCGAGCTAACAATCAAAAATACCTACCACCATTCTATAAAAGATATTTACATTCCGCTTGAAAATATAAGCATGGTAAGCTCCTCTATCGGAAAGATCAAAGGAGATAGCTGGAGAATCGAAAATCTCGCGCCGCAAGAACAAGCTTCAGCCGATATAAATATTAATATAAATGCTAAGCCAAACGAGGAAAAATTTACCTATAGTTTAACTCCGAAAGTAAAACAAAAGGATAAACTAATACCCCAACAAACTATAAGCAGAGAGTTTACTATTATATCACCTAAATTACAGCTAAGCAGCAACTGGAGCCAAAAAGAGCTACAGCCCGGTGAAGCTACTCAATTAAATATATCACTCAAAAATAACGGCAAAATTACCCTAAACAATCTTAATATTAAAATACCTGTAAAAGAAAGAATCATTAATAAACCTAGATTTAAAGCTGAAAATAACGCTGTAATAAAAAATGGAAACTTTATAATCTCTAAAGATACCAGTGCCAAACTAACATCTATAGCACCAAATCAAAGCAAAAAAATAAACATAAAAGTGCCGATAGAAAGATATATATCTGAAGGTGAAGACATCAAGCTTACTCTGGAGCCGAGTATTACAGCTAATGTAGGCAAGATAAATAAAAGATTTGCTAAGGACATAAGAACGGAGCCAATAAAAGTAGGTACAAGTCTAAGTCTTTCCGCTTCCACTAGATATTATACCCCCGGAGGAGATCAGCTAGGAAGAGGTCCTTTGCCGCCAATAGTAGGAGCCACCACCAAGTATTGGGTTTTTATAACTTTTAGAAACACTACTAGCGAGATTGAAAATATTGAGTTCACAGCTAAACTTGCTGAATCGGCAACATGGACTGGAAAAACAAGTGTAAGCCAAGGACAAGATTTGCAATATAACAGCCAAACAAACACTATTAGCTGGGGCTACAATAAACTCCCTTCTCACTCTAAAGCAGGTCTATACATGCAGTTGAGCCTAACCCCAACACCGTCGCAGACCGGCACTACTCCACAACTTCTAAAAGATATCGAACTAAAAGCCAATGATAGCTACATAAACAAAAGTATTACAAAAAATGTCACCTCATTAGATACTTCTCTACCTCAGGACAAAAGAGCTCAAAAAAGAGGAGTCGAAGTGAGATAAGTCTCCTAAAACGTACATATTTTTTATGACTAAATTTAGTGTGTCTTTTCCGTATTAAAAGAAATAGCTTTATTGTGAACTTTACAATTTTCAATAACTTTGATATACTTTCATGTTAATTAACTAGGGTATTTACATGAAAATTGCAATGATAGGACAAAAAGGCATCCCTGCTCAATATGGCGGGGTGGAAACACACGTAGAAAGGCTAAGCCAAAATCTGGCTGAGCGTGATTTTGATGTGTCAGTATATTGCAGAAGGTGGTATTCTGAAAATGAATCTGATGAGAACCAAGAAAAACACTCCAGTATAAGACAGATCTACTCTCCTTCCATAAAAACAAAAAGATTAGATACTATTACCCACACATTAACCTCCACTATACATGCATTAACTCAAGATTACGACATTATTCATTATCATGGAGTTGGGCCTTCTCTATTTTCTTGGATACCCAGAATCTTCTCCAATTCAAAAGTAATTTCTACTTTCCATTGCATAGATCGAAAACACGGTAAGTGGGGCATATTAGGTAAAACAGTACTCCGTATTGGAGAATGGGCTAGTTGTAATTTTCCTCATGAAACCATAAGTGTCTCAAAAGGTATAAAAAATTATGCCTACAAAGCATATGATACTGCCACCAAACATATACCTAATGGCACCCCTTTGTACACAAAAAACACAGAAACTAATCAAATTGAAAAATGGAACTTAAATTCAAAAGAATATATCCTAGTTGTATCTAGGCTAATTAGCCATAAAGGAGTCCATTATGTTATCGAAGCATTTAAAAAACTAAAAAATCAATTTCCAAAGCTGATGGAAGAAAAAAAATTAGTAATAGTGGGTTCTGCTCGCTATGATGACAAATACACAGAAAAAATAAAAAACATGGCAAAATCAAAAAATGACATAATTCTGACAGGATTCCAAACTGAAGAAAGCTTAGAACAGTTATTCAGTAATGCAAAGCTAATGATCAGCGCTTCAGAGAATGAAGGTTTGCCTATAACAATATTAGAGGGTATGAGCTATAAATTACCGGTAATTTTATCGGATATTCCTGAGCACAAAGAATTGATAGACAATCCAGAATATTTGTTTGAAAATAAAAATATCCAAGACCTACAAGAGACTCTGAAAAAGACTTTGAAACAAAATAAGAAAGATTTGAATAAGCAAGCTGAAAGAAACAGAAAAAAAATAGAGCAAGAGTACAGCTGGGACTCTATTACAGAGGAAATCATAGATCTATACAAAGAAACAAAAAAATAATACTCAATAAACTACTACAAGCTAAAAACCGACACCTTCGCTGGTAACTACTATATCTTCTTTACCATCAAAATTCACATCTGAAGTCCTAACCGCGATATCTGGCTTAAAACCTAAAAGTGTTGAAAAAGCTACAAATCTAGACTCCTCAGCCCCGTTTGCATTGAATGTCTTTACAACAGGATTCGAACCTACCACCGCAGAAACAACTACCTCTGATCTGCCAAAACCATCTAAATTACCAGCAGCTACTGTCATATATCCAGCACCACGTCGAAAAGCAGTATGTTTTTCTAAAGGCTGAAAACCATTGGTAAAAAATTGATAAAACCTGCTCTTGCCATTTCTAGGTGTTACGACTATTTTTTTATTTTCTCCAAAATCACCTATATCAAGTGAATATCCACCTGTAAAGTCCGAACCAAATGGGTACCACTCTTTCATCACAGTTCCGTATCTATTATATACTTTGATAGGTTTGTTACTATTTTCTACAGGAAAAACGAATATCTCTTTTATGCCATCATTACCCAAGTCACCAACTTCTATATTTACCCTTTTCTTGTAATTTACATTATAAGGATACTCTCTCATATAAAGCATACCATCATCTCTACGCACAACGAGCTTGCCTCTCTCAAAGCTCAGCAGCTCCTGTTTACCGTTACCGTTTATATCCACATGCCCCACTAGATCACCTCCATCAAATTTTTCTTCAAAAGTAAAGAACCCGTTTCTTACTCGCCGCCCCTGACTATTGAAAAATCTAGCAAAGTTTCCATTTCGAAATACGGTTTGCTTAAGTCTTTTGAAGGTTTTCAGCAAAATTCTTCCGTCATGGCTATCCAATGTTATCCTAGAACGAATAGAGCCGTCATTAACCGGAGCCGTTCCGTGGATATGCTCATACTGACCAGAAAGCTCAACTTGTCGGTCACGCTCACTGCTATTTAACACAACTAATCCATGTTCAAAAGACCGTTTCCATACTCCTCGCTTATATTTCCTGCTTCTTCTTGGAATAGAGCTTTGTTTATCTACCGATTGCTTTAACTGAGATGGCTCTAGAGGATCGCCAAGTCCAATATCGTACTCATCATACCACCACAACTGGCTATGATCTTCATCTCCATAGTCAAAAGAGTAATAACCACTCTCCATCAAAGTGCTAGCCAGACCAAAACGCATCTGCCTAAAATCATTTCTGTTTCCTTCATTGTCTGTGTTGCTGTTAATCAAGTTAAATCTAGGACGTCTTCTCTCTTTCGTATTATAGTTATATGAGCGCATTAATCTGCTCCAATTTGATCCGGAAAGATTTTCCAACATCATTCCATTTAGTGAATCGTCATATTTCAAAGTAGAGTTGTTACCTACTATTATAATATCCTCTTGTGTTAATTCTCTAGTTTTTTGATAAATCTGTTTCATACCCTGAACCCAAGCTTTGTTTGCTCTTATTTTTGGTTCATTTTCTCCGTCAGAATCAATATCAATATTTCCACCAGCAAAAGAGGTGATATTCCCCCAAGCATTATCATAAAAAACACCGTCCCACAGACCTGAGCCTATAATTTCCTCTGCCACAAATCTAGCTACATAATCATTCCAATTTTGACCGTCGATTTCGGGACTGCTTTCTGTAACATTCATCAGGTAAGTTCCGGGCCACCAAGACAGCTTTTTACCATCAGCATTTTTTAAGTACCACTCACTTTTGATGCCGCTGTATAATTTATTTCTCATCGGAGCAATACCGGATTGACCGATAGCACTTCTATCAATCTCTTGGGGGGTGATATAAGCTAGGATGACTATATCCGGATTTAGGTCTCTAATTTTTCGAATTAAACGCGGGTTTCTTTCCTGATTTTCCATATCCAATACTACCACATCCCACTTTGCAAGCTTTTCGGCTTTTTCATCAGTCAATGTCCAGGACAAATGATAGTTAGCAATCCGTGGATAATTGTGGTCCTCTTTTTTCTCTTTTGCAGATTCTGCTTGTACTACAAAAGGCAAAATCAATACCGCAAGAGAAAAGACTATTAAATTGTAACACAGCTTTTTCTTCATTTTTGTTTAAAATTTATAGCCAACTATTTTTATACCGACATCTTACATCAAAAATAAGCATCAACTTTTTGAAATATTTAACTAATAAATTAAACACTATTTAATATCACGATACAAAGACAATACCTCCTCTAAATGCTTTTCCGGGTCATTTTCTTGCTCTACTTCCCGTCTCAACTTTTCCCGCAATCTATCTTTCTTTTCTTTGGATTCATGAAACCAGGTATCTATCTTTTTTGCAAGTTTATCAGAATTACCGGACTCAAACAATAACTCTTCAGGTAACTGCTCAGGTAACCCGCCGATATTACTGGCAATCGGGATTCTACCCATAGCTTTTGCCTCTAAAATACTGATCGGGTAATTTTCATACCATATAGAAGGTAAAATTACAAGTTCAGCACCTCTTATACGCTTTCTTAGAGGCTCTCCGGATAGAAAACCATCGAAGGTCACATTATCAAGATTTTTCTCTTTTACAGTCTGTTTTAGCTCTTCTTGCTTAGAGCCAGAACCTACTAAACGAAAAGGTATCTCAGGCAACTTTTCCGCAGCCTCAAGCATTATTTCAACTCCTTTTTCTTCTGAAAGTCTACCGATATAAGCTACATAATCACCATCCTCCAAAGAAAAATCAAACTGATCCAGATCTATCGGATTGGGAATATGCACAAAATCCTCTTCTTTCCAACCATATCTTGTACAAATATCTTTCATAAACTTAGAAGGTGCTATAAATTTATCAATGTACTTTTCATAGACATTCCATATCTTATGATGGACTATCATCTCCAAAGTCACCAGAGCACTTTTTAAAAAATCATCTTCCATGCACTTATTTTCAATACAACTCAAGTGCCAGCCTTCACAGTCTTCTTCATGTATTTCGCCATGGTGAAATAAAGTGTAATTAGGAGCGATCAGCTTATAGTCATGCAGTGTCATTACGGTAGAAGCTCCTTTTCGAGATAAAGAAGGCAAAATAGAAGGAGAAATATGATGATAGATATTATGTAGATGTGCAATTTCAATTTCTACCTCTTCCAGCAGATCATCCATATTTTGGCGAGCCTCATTGTTATATATCATCTTTGAAGCAATCTCGATCTTTTTTAACAAAGAGTATTTATCAGGCTGAGATAAATCATAGGCAGTGATATAGTGATCACTATAATCTGAATCCAAAGTTTGTGCTTGATCCATGGTAAAAGGCACTACTTTATGTCCGGAGTCTTTCAGATCTTGAGACAGATTTACAGCATAATTTGACGCACCGTCTCTACGCCAAAAATATTTGTGAGCTTGCAATATATTCACAGAATAAAATTAAATTTTATTAATGGTTTCTAGTCAGACTAATATATAATCTTTCATATTTTTCTACCATCTGATCAATTCCAAAATTATTTTTTGCATGTAGTCTAGCATTTTCAGCTACCTCTATGCTCTTCTCTTTATTTTCAAGCACAAACTCTATTTTATCTTTCAGGGATTCAATGGGATTGTCCTGATCAAATAAAAAACCTGTTTCTCCGTTGGTAATGAACTCGCTCAAACCATCCACATCAGAAGCTATAACAACTTTACCCGAAGCCATAGCTTCTAAAGCTACTAACCCAAAACCCTCCCATCTGGAAGGAACCACAACTACATCGTGAGAGTTATACTCAGACACCACATCCTTAGTAGAATCCCACAATCCCACTCGATTTTTTAGGCTCTTCTCTTTTACTTTTCTTTTAATATTACTAAACTGATCACCTTCCCCTACAATATCCAACTTCCACTCTTTATTTTTCAACTGCCCAAAAGCATCTAGGGCTCGGTCTACTCCTTTTTGCACATCAAGCCGTCCTAAAATCAAAAACCTAAGAGGGATATGATACATAAAAGGTTCTGTGCGTAAAAACTTACTCAACTCTATCCCGTGAGAAATAACCTCAATATTCTCCTTCGCCACCCCATAGTTCAGGTTCATGTATCGCTGGACCGCCTTTGATGGCGCGGTATAAATATCAGAATAATTTTTTAAAACTCTACGAACAATCCTTTTTGCCCAACTCTCATCTTTGTTCAAATTATGCTCGGTGGTTATCACAGGCAAATCTAATCTTTCCGCAGCTATCCGACCCCACAAATCGGCTCCAAACAAGTTTGTATGTACCAAGTCAGGATTTATCTCTTGAAGCTTTTGTTCAAGTTTAGAGAATAAATCTAGACTTATCTTCCCTTCTTTTTCTACAAAATGCAAATCAACTTTATCTTCTAACAAACTGGCAAACGGCTTCTCATCTTTAAAGATAACCACTTCATGCTTGAAATTATGAGAATTGTTGACCAAATTCACTACAAACTTCTCAGCTCCGCCGTAGGTCAAAGTTGGGATAATATGTACTACTTTCTTCATGGTTAAATTTATTACTTCTTGTCTACTCATTCTCTACGCCGTCTCGGCGGGTCCGAGGTAATCACCTTCACTTCGTTTCGGTGATTAAATCCGTAGACAAGAAGTAATAAATTTATTTAGTTCTTTTTTGATAAAAAAATAAGTTTATACGAGCTTCTATCTAAACTTCATTTAAATTATACTGCTCTGGTTTCGGTACATAAACAATACACTAAAATCTCACACCTTCAAAGACATTGGCTCCTGCAAGAGCTAACCCGATCGGCAACCACATGTGAGCATTATAATAAGAAGTATTGAATAGCTGAAAAAAAACAGCTCCTACAGCAGAAATCAACAAAGATGCTATCATAAGCCTTCCCACATGTGCTTTTCTCTGTTTGCACCACACTCGATAAAATACAGCTGCCAAAAAACTAACAAAAGTTATAAGCCCGACCAATCCCTGCTCCAATAATATCTTTTGTACAAAACCGTGTGCATCGAGTGGTTCTCCAAAATTTATCGTATACGCCTTTACTTGCTCTAAAATAGTAAGATATGTACCCGGTCCATAACCAAGCAGAGGCGCACTTTTAAAGTGAAACCAAACTATCTTCAAGACCTCTATTCTCCAAACATTTGAAGAAATTACTATATGAGAGGTCAAAAAATACAGCATGTAACCGGCCACGGGCACAATCAAACTTATCAAAGCATATTTTATCTCCGGCTTACGTTCCAGCAGGTTTTTCACCCTCTTTTTAAAAACAAATAGTGTCAAAATACCCTGAACAAACAAAGCAAGCCACGCCGCTCTCGATAGTGTCAACACACAAATTAAAGCTATAAAACTGGTAGCACCAAACATTAACTTCTTTGTAGTAGTCCTACTTCTAGTTACAGATAAATAAGCCGAGATTGGCACCACAGCAACTAAGCTTTCAGCTAAAATATTATGATTATATTTTAGCGGTGCAAAACCACCGATAGAAAAAGGCACTACTCGGGGCCAACCACCAAAAGTCATATCTCTAATAAAAGCAACGAGACCAAAACAAGCAACAAAAAAACCAGCCCAAAAGAAAACCCACAACACTTTCTCTAATAATTCTCTATCCTGTATAACTGCAACTGGTAATACTACAAAAGCTAGGTAAATAAATACAATATTCCGAAGAAAATAATAAAAAGCATCTCCTGCCCTCCCTGGGATAAAAATAAATAAAGAGGAAAGTAAACCAGAAACCAAGAAGGGTAAAAGAAACTTAAAACGATAGTCTTGCTGAAGCAGCTGCCTAAAGCGATAATTACTAACTTGTAAAAAAACCGATACAGCAAAAGCTGATACCCCACCCAGAGCGATAAAATCCACCCAAGGGGCATTGAGAATAGCTAATCTAGGAATGTTTTCTAATATAAAATTAAACTGCGATAAATCCAATCTAAACCCGATCGGTAAAGCAAAAGCAGTAATTAAATAAACTATCCATTTCGGTTTACACACCATAAAAATCCAAAAAAATACAAGTGCAGTTAATATCAGATAAATCGGCGACAAGTTCCACAAAAAGGCCGATAATATAATTAATAAACCAGCACCTATAATGCCTTTTGTAAAAAAGCTATTTTTATTGACAGAATTTTGCTTTGATGATTTTAACAGCATATTCTATGTCTTATTGTAGCATATACTAAGCATATTATATAGCAAAAGCAGTGGAAGCTACCACTGCTTTTGGATTTTCTATAGTCGAAAACTCGACTACAAAAAATCGGTGTGCCGCAAGGTAGATTTCAAACTACCTTGCGGCGAAAGTTTATAGTCACCGGCTCCTAGCCTCCGGTACCGGGCTGGGTATCGGACCGGTCATCGTCTTCGCGGTCCGAATCCACGGTAGAGTACCCGTGCTCGGTTTCGGATCCGTCCGGACTCTCGTCCGGAACTTCACCTTGGCCATGCAGGGTGTCGCCCGTTTCCTCCGAACTTGGATCGGAAGAGGACTCTTCGGCATTTCCGATCAAGTTTCGAAGGGTGCCCTCCGGGATATCCACTACCTGTGCCAGATCCTCGGAGTTTTGACCCGCGAGATCACTGGCATTGTGGATCCCCTGGTCACGAAGGGCTTCTCTTCGAGCCTCTCCGACGCCAGGGACATCTCCGACCGGGATCGAATCCGACTCAGCGTCGGGAGCAGGGGGCGGACCTCCTCCATCCGGGGTTTCACTCCCGCTTGGAGGGTGGTTAGTGCCCACTTGAGTTCCGCCCGAATCCAGGTCATCCGATACTTCGGATTCGGGTTCTGACCCCACTCCCTGTCGGGTCTCCTC
>JBDGRL010000033.1:35946-37147 GCA_042218065.1 Candidatus Magasanikiibacteriota bacterium
GTCCGAGGAGCTTTTGGAAGCGGCAGCGGACTCGTTCTTCGTGTCCGCCTTGGATCCGGCCTCAGCCTTCTTCGGAGACTCTTCTCCTTCCGCGCTTTCGGCTTGCGCCTTTTGCTTGGAGGAATCCGAAGCCTTCTTGTTCTTGGCTTGCGCCTCGGACTGAGAAGGCTTGGAGTCCGTCTGAGCCTGCTTAGACTCAGATTCCGACTGCTCCTCGACCTTGGGGTCGTCACCACTCGAGGTGGTCTTGGACTCCTTGGCTTTGGAGCTGTCTGCGGACTTATCGGAGCTGGCTTGCGCCGGTTCCGAGCTCTCGGACGAACCGGAACCCGACTTGTCCGAAGAGCCCGACTTCGACTCCTTGTATTCCTTGCGAGCCTGTTTGGCTTTCGCAAGGAGACTCTCGCCGTCGGAGTCTTTGTCCGCCTTTTTGTTCTTGCCGGCGGACTTAGAGCCGGAATCGCTACCCGACTGATTCGGCTTCGAGTCGGAGTTGCTCCCCGACCCGTCGGTGTCGGTATCGGACTTGGCTTCCTTCTTCTCCCCAGAACCTTTGCCGCTCGAAGCGGCCTTCTGGTCCTTGGAGCTTTTGGAAGCGACGGACTTCACTTTGAGCTTGTCCGCCTCCGACTTTTTCCACTTCTTGTCGGACTTCTTCGAGCCCGACTCAGCCTGCTCGGCAGGCTCGGTTTTCGTCTCCTTGGCTTTCTCCAGACCGTCTCCGGTCAAGGTTTTGTTCCCCGATGAGGCGCACCCCACGGAGAAACAAGAGAGAGCCAAGAAAGCGATGAACAGGAACGTTCGGAGGGTTCGTCGCATGATGAGCTCCGTTCGATTCGATGCCGAAACTAGCAGACTACAGCGTCTGCTGCTATCTATCCGACGGCCCTCCTTAATAGGGCGATCCCGCTCGTCTGGGGTAATGGGCGTTTTCCTTTATGCCCGGCTACTACAACTCGTCGAAATTGCTAGCAGCACGGTGACTCGTAGAGCACAGTCACCCTGTCTTAAGTTTTAGGAAGCTGTATTTCAATTACAAAATCTAAACTATTAAATATTTATCCCGTGACTATCAAAACACTACTTAAACCCAAGACAGGGTGACTGTACATCTACATTTTTAAAGAACAAATTGCAGATTAAACTGCAAAGTGGTATGTAGTTCACACACTACTTTACAGTTTAATATATTAATTTTTGA
>JBDGRL010000034.1:0-4362 GCA_042218065.1 Candidatus Magasanikiibacteriota bacterium
GAAGAGATAATTATGCCTTACCCAGATTTAGATTTACCGATTGCAACTCGTTTTGTTAGACAACTACTTTTCTATTTTAAATATAGGAATGATAAATTTGATATTGTTCACTGGTTTCAGTCCAGACTCTATCCTTTCTTTTGGCTTGTTCCCGCTGAAAAAATAGTTGTAACAGCTCATGATGCTGGCGATATAACATTCCCATCAGAGAAGAGGAGTTTTTATTCACAAATTTATAATTTTGTTTTTAAAAATTTTACTCACTATATAGATGCAATTATCGGTGTTTCTAATTCTGCAAAAGAAGAGATAGTTAAACATTATAATGCCAGCAAAGAAAAAGTATTTGCAACATACTTAGGTGGAAGTGAAGATTTTCAACCTCTGGATAAAGAATCTTCACAACAGCAAATAAAGAGCAGATATGGGGTTAATCCACCTTTCTTGTTAGCGCTTTCACGCCCTGTATTGAATAAAAATGTTGACAACTTAGTAAAGGCATTTGAGATAGCAAAGGAGCAGTGTGAATCCCCCCACCAATTAGTCATCGTCGGTGGTGAGAGAGAGGCATATGGAGAAAAATTCGAATATATTGACTCTAATGTAGATTATGAAAATCTGAAGTTTGTGGACTATGTTGAAGAAGAGGATCTTAATGCTTTGTATTCTGCTGCTGATGCGCTTGTGTTCCCCTCTTTAAATGAAGGATTTGGACTTCCTATAGTTGAAAGTATGGCTTCCGGAACTCCGGTTATAACATCGAATGTAACTTCAATGCCCGAAGTTGCAGGGGATAGTGCTCTTCTTGTAGATCCTAATGATCCTAAAGACATTGCTGATAAAATAAGAAAATTAATTACAGATAAAAATCTCCAAAAAAAATTGATTGAAAAAGGTTTGAAAAGATCAAAGAATTTTACTTGGGATAACACCGTGCAAGAAACTTTTAGAATTTATAAAAAAATTTTAAGTAAATAACTATAGAATTGTAAGAAACAGTTCGTTTTGATGAAAATAAATTGCCGAACAGTATCTAAAAACAATAATGGGTCATAATGGGGTCTTTTTATTTAGTCTTTTTACGAGATAATAATTTAGCAACTCGCTTGCTAGAATTTTCATCAAATTTATAATTTTCTTTCAAGAAGATATTAGCGTTACGACAAATTTTCTCTCTTTCTTTTTCATTTTCTAAGATTTTTGAAATTGTTTCTCCTGTTTTTTCATACCCAACCACATGTTTTAAAATCCTCTTTTTTGCCCAATTAGATATTTGTTTATCTTGATTAAAAGTATAAACGACCAGTGGTTTACCCATTATCATCGCTTCTAGATTTACTGTAGATTTGGAAGAAAATATTAGACTACTTATAGCAAGCAACCCTTCGACATTGATTGTTCTAACTAACTTAACCCTGTTTTGGTTTTTTAGATGTTTTTTAATTAATTTTTTAAAATATTTTTCTCTTTTTTCTCCTTCTCTAATTTTTAGTATTAGTTGTAAATTATTATTTTCTTCTTGTATATTTTTTATAGCTTGGAAGAATTCTTTAATGTGATATGTGGTCAGATATCCTTTAGGTGTGGGTAGAACTATAGTTATGATTGGTGAATTATAGTTAAATCCAAGTTTATTAATTAAACTTTTTTTTACTTTTCTAGGGGTGGGTCTTAGATACTTTTCAAATCTAGAAGAACCAACTTCAATTATTTTAAAGTTTTTAGAATTACTATAATTTTTATTAAAATACTCTTTTGTTTTTTTTCCGTATCCTGCGAAATATTTTACTTTATCGGGGTTCCAACAAAATATTCTTTCTGGACTTATCATTCCGTGCTGTAATTCTATAGAGGTTATATTAAGTTTAGAGGCTATTTTGGCAGCTATATAGTATTCTCTTTTTATTGCAGTTCTGAGTAATAATTTATTTATAAATAAATTTCTAAATAAAGCATCCATCCCCTCTATCTTTTGTATTATATTCAAGTTTTTTTGTTTTAAGAAGTTCTCTATATATTGTTTTACTATAGGCCAGTAATTTATATTTTTATAGCTAAATATTGATTCAAACTTTTTTGTCTTTTGTTGAATCTTTTTCCATTTTGAAGCCAACCTCCCATTTTTCTTAGTTTTCTCTTTTATAAATTCTTCTGGATGGTAAAATCTTATTTTATATTTCCAAAGGTCATTTAGTTTTATTTTTTTTAATTCTTTTTTTCTTGCCATTATTATTTCCCACCCTTCTAAATTGTGTACTATTTGTTTTACTCTATCCCAGTGATTTAATATTAGAAGTGTATTCTTATCTTTTTTTGCAGTAAGTGTTATTAAAAAATTATAAACTTTTAACAGTTTACCTAAAATCCATTTCTTAATTTTTTTTAGTTTGTTTTTTTTCTCATTGTTGTCTTTTTTTTGGTGGGAAAATGTATTTAATTCAACATTAAATTTTTCACTAACTAACTTTCCAGCTTCAATAGTTGGGTTAAATCCATCATTTTTTTCTTTTTCTGGAACTATTATTTCTTTGGTCTTTTTATTTCTTTTTAATATTTTGGTAAATAATAGTATGTTGTATAGGATATCTCTTATCACATGATCCAATGTATCTTTTCCTATGTAATGCAGAATATTTACATTTTTATGCTTGAATTGTTTAGCTTCTTTTATTTTTAAAAACTTGTTTACTGCCTTACTCACTTTATCTTCTAATTTTTTTGGTAGTGGAGGACTATTGAAATATTCGGTGATGGAGGTAAAAGGGATGTTCTTTTTTCTTAGTTCTATTTCAATTTCGTGATCAAGTGTTATAATCCTTGCATCTTTTTTAAGGTTTTTTTTAGATAAGAAGCCAGATTTAATTATTGAAATTTGTTTTGGGGAGTATAAAAATACTAAGGTTTTCATATATTTTTTATTTAGGAGACCGTTGAATAACAAAACCACAAACAACTAAAAACTCTGTTCTGTTCAGCTATCTACTCTTTTGAGTGGATATTGCTTGTTTTTTGTCGTTTTTTCGTTCTTTTCCGTTGTTTTTTAGACGGTTTGCCCTACTTTAGATCGGTTTGAACCTCGCGCCCGTAAGGGCGCGAATGATCTTTTTTAAGTTGTGGACGGCCATTGTCAGCAGGGCTTGCATATGTGTTTTTGCTTTGGAAGTGTATCTACTTCTATCCAATCCGTGGTTACGTTTGGTATCACCGAATACTCTCTCTATCGTTGAACGTTTCTTTCTTTGCTTTTGTTTTGTTTCATCTTCCATATAGCTTGTCCAGCGTTGTTGGTGTTGACCTTCATCAGTTAGTTTCTCTGATACAGCAAATGCTGTATCAATGTTTTCATCTTGTTCAAGCATATTGATCCACACACCGGAACTGTAACCTTTATCCGCTGTTAGTGTATCTATGTCTTGTTTTTCTTTGTTTGATAACTTTTTGTCAAACAAATAATCTCCTCCATTGATATCAGCCACACTAGCTTTGCTAGTGTGGAGTTTGGTGGCAATTCCATATTTTGTTTCACACAGAGCATGTAGTTTGTAGCCAAACCAGCTGTTTAGTACTTTTACCTTTTCTCCTTGTTCATTTACTTCTGTTTTTGCTCCTTTTACACCCCAGTCCGCCTGTTCGTCTTTAGACTTGTCTCTGTCTCCGTTTTTTAGCTCTTTGCTGTCTTTCTTTCCGTTGATCGAAGAGTTGATGTGGGCTGCATCTAAAGCATAGAGACGACCAAACTTAATACCTTTCTTTTTCGCTTGCTCGAGAATATCATGAAACAACTCTTCAAAAAAATCTTGTCCAAACTCATCCAATACTTCTTGTCTGAATTTACACAGACTGGTGTAGTCCGGACCTTGTTCGTTGATAGCTAAACCTAGAAAGTGTTTTACTCTAATGTCATAATTAGCTGCCTCTTCCATTTCTCGATCGGACCTGTCATACAAAAATGCCAACAATAGCATCTTTACCATAACCTTAGGAGACCACCGAGGGGCACCGCCCCTCTCGTTGTTAGCCAGCTGCTGTACCGGTTCAATCAAACTAGACCAGTCAAAAGACTGGTCTAGTTGATAAAGAAAGTTGTCTTCAGTTTCAAATTGTTTGTAGATGTTATTGGATAAAAACTTGTTTTGTGATTTATACATGAGTAAAAACCTTATTATTTTACTTAAACTAGTATTATTTTACCACAAAACAAGGTTAACTACAAACATTTTCTTTTACTTTTTGGTGGTTAGTTTTTCAACGGTCTCATTTAGTTAAGTTTACATAATTTTTTATTTAATGTAAAATACTTAAGTCTAAAAAATTAAGGTAATTGTATAGAAGTTGGGACTAGTGTAAAATACAATATATGTC
>JBDGRL010000035.1:0-2325 GCA_042218065.1 Candidatus Magasanikiibacteriota bacterium
CATTTTGATAGGATAAAATCAGTAATATTTAACAGCCAATATATGTTTAACGGTAAAAAACTCTTAATTCTACCTTCTCTATTTTTGGGACTACTTTTACTCGGTGTAGGATGTGCCGGGATAGGATCAGACCAGCAAGCACAGAAAAAACAAAATGGATCTGGCACACTACAAGCGGAGTGTAGCGAAAATGAAAAGAGATGTGACGGGGATACACTACAAAAATGTAAAGACGGAAGCTGGAAGAAAGAAAAAGAGTGTAGTTTCGAGTGTAACGAGTCCGAGTCTGAGTGTGAAGTACCACAAATTGGAGCTAATGTAGCAGATAAAGCAAAACAGCTAGGATCACAATGTAGCTCAGGAGATAGAAAATGCCTAGCAGGTGGAGCGATAGTTAAATGTATAAACAACGAGTGGAAGATGGAAAAAGCTTGCGCTGAAGGCTGCAATCAAAACACCATGAAATGCAACCAAACTTCAAATCAAAAGCAAGAATGTACTCCGGGAGAGAAAAAATGCATGGCCGCCGGAGCTATTGCTGAGTGTGACTCTGATGGTCAATGGACTCTAAACCGTGCCTGCCCTCAAGGCTGCAGCCAAAACCCACTGAAATGTAAAGGAGAATCACAGATGAAAGTAAAAAACTTTGAACAAGCACAAAAAAAGATACAAAGTGGAAGAATTAGCGGTCTTCGGTGTGAATGGGACGGTGGAGCCGGAAAAGTAGTGACCTATATGGCAAAAGGCAAACATAGTGTTTATATAAACATGAACACAGGTAAATGCTCCAAGATGAAACTAGTACAAAAAGGAGGAAACACTTACCAAAGATGTGTCGATGGTCAAGGTTTTCTGGGTGTAGCCAAAGGATGCGACTGGCTGGCATCAGGTCAAGGATTTGAGGCCGGCAAGTCTATGCTGAGCCAGTTTACCGGTAAAAACATGGATATGAATATGAAGCGAGACCCCCAAAAAATCTGGCAAAACAACAAGTCAAGAAAAGACTGTGAGCCGTGGCAGCCTGACCCAGCTGAGTTTGCAGTAAACAATGCTTGCTCAACTCAAGAGTTTATCCAGTCAGTAGGAGGCGGGTTCTAGCTCTTCTCAGCTATATTCCACAACAAATCAAACCTTCTCTTGTATCCGTCAATGACATTTTGGCTTTGATAGATAGTCGATTTAGGTGTTTCCGATATCTCTGAGACAACTACATATTGATTGGTTATCGCCATATCCAGTACAGAGTAATACTCCTCTGGTAGTTTCCTAATCTCTGTCCGATCCAAAATTCCGTTTTGGCGTGATCTCTCTTGTACCAGCTCATACTCTCTATCGGAAAAGCAGATCATCTTTCTGTCAATACTCTTTTTGTCTTTCCATGATTGCTCGAAATCAGAAAATAACTGGTTGGCTTTTTTTGTAATATCTTCATCTTTGGATAAGCTGATAAAAACTCTATAAGTTTCATTCCCCTCAAGAGCGGGAGATATTATGTCAGTATGTACATTTTTTACCTCCTGCCAACCCTTGTAGGTAAACACCTCTTGGTTCCACAGCCGCTCAAAGAAAGTGTTATAAGACTCTACTACTTTAGGGTTTTTAATCTCCATTATGGTATACGGCTCAACTAAAATAGTATTTATTATTTTATCTTCAAAAATATGTATCTCATTTTCACGAGAAGTAAACTCTGGTAAAATCTTGTGCTCGTTTAGCTCAGGCAAGCTTTCTTGGTGTTTTCGCTCCTGTTCTATTATCTCTGAGGTTGCAACTTTTCTTTTAAAGCTCTTTTCTTTTTGAATCTCACGCAGCTCTTCTAGTTCCTCAGAATCTAAAACACTCTCAAACCAACTACGGGATTGTCCCAGTATCTTCCACTGCTCGTTTTTTTCCATATTTTCATACAGTTCAAACATTCTTTCTTTCAGCTCCTCGAGCCCCTCCCTAAATATCACCCTTTGCTCTTGTGGTTCTCTAATTGCTTTCAGTTCCTCTACTATATTATCAGCTAATTTCTCTTTGCGTTTGATCTCTTTTTTAATTCTCTCAGGATTAAGTGCCTGAAATACTGTTACATGTCCTTCTTTCTTTTTGGTGGCTAAATCTTTCTCTATCAGCTTATCGAGGTTGTTATAGACAATATTGCGGTGTAGATCTGTCTCTTTAATTATATCTTTAGCTTTCGCCTCCCCTTGCTTATACAGTGCTTCATACACACGAGCCAGATTTTTTGGGAAGCCAAATTTTTTTAAATCTTGGTGTAGCATGGTGGGCTGTCATGTTATGTATGAATAAACCTCCTTGGAGTAAGTCTATGCCGTCAGT
>JBDGRL010000036.1:0-25598 GCA_042218065.1 Candidatus Magasanikiibacteriota bacterium
AAGAACCTCAAATCATTAAAAGAAAACAAAAAACAATGGTTCGAACGTGGTTGCTTCCCTTACTAGAAAAACTTAGAACCAAAATCAGGGATAATGAGTTGCCTGGGGTGTGTCTTTCTTAAAAGTTTGTGATTTTATCGTCATTGGCGTCATTGGCGCTATAAATTAAAAAACAAACCCGTGTTCTAGGTTTATAGTATAGAGTGTGACCGACCCGACGAACGCTCTCGCGTCGTCGGGGCGGTTGGTGATTAGTCACCGACGATCTATTCGTCGGCGCCTCCTACTAAAAAATCGTTGCTCCAACAATCACCTCCCCCCAGTCCTTTCGTTCGGGGAAACGGGGATCCCATGGGGTCCATCGCACCTGCAGCTGCAGGTGTGGGAGGGTGAGGTTGAATCTGGGACCCAGACCATAGATTTTCTCGATCTGGACCCCCAACTGGCCTTGAAGCCAGTCGGCCCCAATCTGGGCGGACGGACTCATTACCCGCCAGTTATAGCCGAGACCTGCTCCACCGGGAAACAGGTCTCCGTCGATGAAGCCTCCAACCTCCAACCAAGGAGACTTGAAATTGACTCCACCAAGTTGACGAGGCGACTTTTCTCCCGCGAACCATTCCATTCCCGTACTGAAATTCACGGACAAGCTCATTTTTTGACGGTCCAACAGATACAACTTCGGACCCGCCATTACAGCCCCCCATCCAGAAGTACTGAAGGCGAAACCCGAAATTTGCATCCGAGACATCGGAGTGGGGATGTCGAGCCCTCCCCAACCGACGTAGAAACCGTCAGTCGTGACTGGGCCGTAGAGCCCCAAAAAGGCTCCCCCCGTTTCGGAAGGACAGGGATCGCAGGTGCTGTCCTTCTTTTGGCCGGCGTGGGAGCTCGCCGGGTAAAAGAAGAGGTTAACGCTCACCACAAGGGTGAGGGCGATAACGAACAATCGGGTCAATCGGGTATCCATGGCGATCCTCCAAAAAGCTGTAGTTAGTTGTACAGGCTTGATACACAACACGGGTTCACCGCGTTGCGACCCCCCAGCATTCTGGGTGGGATTTGAGGCATAGTGCCTATAGAAACCACTGAAATGGGCTCTACAGGCACTACACCTCTGTTTTACTTACTAAGTTACAAAGAACAAATATCCTAGAACAATCTAGGATAACGGTACAGTATATAACAAAAAACACACTTTGTCAAGGGCAATTACCTATTTTATACTTAATTTAGAGTAAAAGCAATGGTTCGAACGTGGTTGCTCCCCCGCCTGGGATCGAACCAGGAACCTCCTCATTAACAGTAATTTAAGCATTAGGTAAAAACAATATTTTTACTACAGCTTAAAGAAAGTGGAGACTATTTTCCTTCAATCTCCCCCTAGCCTATAAACTCATCAAAAAATGAGGAGGTTGCTAAAAATTACTGCTAAAATAGTGCAGTAATTATATATACCATGAAAATCAAAGACGCCCTCAACGATCTTTGCGAGCACGCTGTGTACTTTAAAAATTACTCAGAGAACACCGCTGAGAGGTATTCTTCTGTAGCAAAAACCTTCAAGAGGTGGGCCGACATAGAGAAAGTAGAAGAAATAAACCAAGAAAAGGTAAAAGAGTTTTTCTTAACTGGAAGATCTGATCGAGACTGGAGCCCGGAAACATATATCACATACCAGAATACACTTACCGTATTCCTTCGCTGGTGTGTAGAAAAAGGCTACCTAGAGGAAAATTATGCAGAAGATATAGAAACCCCCAAGAAAGAAAAGAAGCTCCCCAAAAGTCTGGACAGAAAAGAGGCGGAAAAAATAATAGAGTACGCTTACAACTTACCTTATGGTTACAGTGCTGAGTACCTAAAACATAGGAACAAAGCCATTTTTGCTACATTTATATTTGCAGGTCTAAGAAGACAAGAATTGCTTGACTTGGGTAATGGAGATATAAATATAGAGAGTAGATCAATATTTATAAACCGAGGCAAAGGCGGCAAAGACCGATATATACCCATGATGGAAAGGCTGAAGGAGATATTAGTAAAATACAAAAAAGCCAGAAAAAAGAAAGATAAAACTTGCCCTGAATTCTTTGCTTCTTGTAAGCAAGACACAGGTTTTACTGCATCAGGATTAAAAGGGATTATAAATAGAATAAAAGATGCTTCAGGGATATACTTTTCACCTCACATGCTAAGACATACTTTTGCTACACTTATGCTGGAAGGTGGAACAGATATCTACTCCTTATCGAAAATGATGGGGCACGAAAAAATTGAGACTACTACAATCTACCTTGCGACTAGTTCGAAACATCTGGAAGGTGAGATTGATAAGCATCCTTTGAATTAAAAGAAGCTAGAAAAAAGCCGATTTGGGTATTCAGGGAAAATGCACTATTTTATCTCCCTCAACTTTTATACCATCAGGAACTTCATATTTATCAGTGAATTTAATATCTAAATCACCCCCGACACTTTTCAGATGCCCAAAATCTTCGAAATTTTGGCTTCCGATAAACAAACCACCACCAACGTGTTTCAGCTGTCCTAGGTTTTTTATAGAACCCCTAACAACTAAATCACCCCCAACACTTTCCAGTTGCCCAAGGTCTTCTATCTCTTCAGCCTCAATATGAAAATTCCCATCAACTCGTTTCAGCTGTCCAAGGTTTTTTATATTAGTTTCTGTGAGTTCATCTAAACTCACAGGTACTCTACTTCGTCTTCTCTGTAATCTTATAGGGATATTATTAATATCTAAATCACCACCAACTTTCTCCAACTGCCCAAGATCTTCTAAATCAGTCCTGTCAAGTTTTAGGTCACCACCAACACTCTTTAGCTGTCCAAGGTTTTTAACGTCAGAATTTCTAAGATCTAAGTCACCGTTAACCACCTTTAGTGGGCCCAGATCTTTAATATAAGAACCTTTGAGAACTAAATCGCCATCAACTTTCTCCAACTGCCCAAGATCTTCTAAATCAGTCCTGTCAAGTTTTAGGTCACCACCAACACCCCTTAACTGTCCAAGGGTTTTTATATCAGATTTTCTAAGATTTAAGTCACCGTTAACCACCTTTAGTGGGCCCAGATCTTTAATATTAGATTTTATGAGAACTAAATCACCACCAACTTCCAGCCCCTCGGGAAGCTTTTCTATATTAGTACCACAAAGACGCAAATCACCACCAACTTCCAGCCCCTCGGGAAGCTTTTCTATATTGGTAAAGTCAAGATTCAAATCACCACCAACCCGCTTTAATTGTTCAGGTAAGGCTGTGATATTAAAGCGCTTTAAAACTAAGTCCCCTTCAATTTCAGGTTTGTCAAAGATGGTAGCTATGTCTTCATTAGCATTTCTTTCTTCTCTAATTTCTTCAATCCTAGGATCACCATGTTGATACCCAAAACTATCAATATCTTCATCAATCTCATAAAGAAACCTAAGCTCTTCTTTGGTAAGTTCTTCACCTGAATGATGCTTTTGAGCAACTTCAGAAAGCTTCTCCATATCTTCTGCTTTCTTTTTGTACTTTTCTATCTCTTTTTCATCTATTCCTTCAACTTCGTCTAGTTTTTCGCTAAGCTCTTCAGCTATGTAAGGATCAAGGTTTTGATCTTCATCAATACCTCTCACTTCTGCAATCTCATCTCTTTCCATCCGGATTGCTACTCTTGGAATCTCTTCTTCTCCTTCTTCGTTTTCTGAGTAGTAAACATAAAAGTCTCCACCTTCAAGCTGTCTTCGGGCTGTATTTTTACCTGCAGTACACCAACCTGTTCCTTTACCTTGAATGGACTCTAGAAGTGATTTATCAAAGTCTTCTGGAACGTATTCTTCGGGATCTGATCCTTGAGGAAACTTAACCCAACTCCCTTCTGTACGTTGAAGCTCTTTTTCTTCTGTCGGTACAGTCTTCTCTAGAGCTTTAGCATACATTTTGGCAAAACTTTCAGTAGAGAAGATTTCTTGTTCTTCTTCACTTAATCTTTCAGTGCTTAAGACTTCCTCTTCTTTGTTTTTTAGTTGTTGTAGTTCTTGTTGTAATTCCTGCTCTTTTTCATCAAAGTCAATATCTTTACCAAACTCTTTTTGGTAAGATTCTAAGTTTCTTTTCATTCCTTCGATAGCTTGTTCTGGTAGTTCATCTTTCTTTTCTTCTATTTTGCTTTTAAGCCTTCTGTAGCTGTCTAATCTGTCCAGTTTATTTTCTTGTTCTCTTATCTCTTCTTCAAGATCAAGATATTCTTCACTATATTTGTTGATCATATAGTCAACTGCAAGAGCTAGGGCTTCTCGGTTTAGATCAGGAAAAGGTGCTACTGTTCCTTTGGAGCGTTTATCAAAAGTATTTGTTTCTTTGTCGTATGTTCCTAGTTTAGTCATTCCTGTAAAAGCCCAGTACTTTGCCCACATCGGGAAGCTGTCTGAATCTTCAGAAGTAAAGTAATCTACCCATTGATCCAAACTTTCTTTTTGATCATCTATCACTGTCTCTGCTAGTTCTTGTTTTTTATCTTCTGGGATATATTCAATTGAAACGTGCAGGTTACCTTCATCGTCATATTCTTTTTCAAACTCTATTCCTGCTTTTCTAAGATCATCTTCTCTTCCTTCTTCTATTGACATTTTGATCACATTTTCAAAGTGGCTAGATTCTTCTGTAATTTCCTCCATATCTATTACATACTTATCGTGTAAAACCTCTTTCATTCTATCTATCTTTTCTTCATTTTCATAATCCAGCCAAATTTGTTCTAAATTACTTAACCATTCACTTATTTGTCTTTCTGGGTCATTTTCAATATCTCCTTCAAATTTGTTTAGCTCTTTAGTTGCTTCAATAGCTTGTTCTGTTTTTTCACTTTTAGTTTTTTTATGATAAAACTTTTCTCCCTTTGATTTGTTTTCCATATTTTCGGTTATTTTTTTAGTACTTTAACAAAGTAAGAATAAAAAAGAAAGTTTATGTAAATGTAGTAGAGATTGAAACAGGTCTATCTTAGGGAATAGTTAATTTTACAGACAGTTTATCACCTTCTTTTTCTGTTCAAATACTTAAAGGATGGTTATAAAGCCTACCTACTACTCAAGATGCAAAAAGTAAAAAAACTACCATAATCCACCTCACAATTAGTTTGGATTATTTTTTAAGAAAAGTTTGATAGGCATTAATTTTTATTATTGGGTCGATATCAAAAAAGTAATTACCCTAGAAGGTAGTTTAAAAAGGTTTTATTTTTTGTTAGTCTAAATTTACGTTAATAATTAATAAAATACTATGTCACCTGAATATGATGAAGGTCCTTCTCCTGGAGAATTAGAAGGAGGCGACGGTGGTGAAGATGATGAGGAGTATGAGAGGGACAACAGAGGTAATTATGATGAATCTCAAATACCAAAAATAATTTCAAAAAAGAAGTTAGATGCAATACCAACGGAAGTTATAGAAGGAACACTTGGACGAGCACATCACTATATACAAAAAGCCGAACAACTCTGGAATCAAGGTAAAATAGATTCAGCAATTGAACATCTTACTGAAGCAATAAAATACAATAAACAACAGATAGAAGATGATAAAAAGCGCAGTGAAGACTATAGACCCTATAGACTCCGGGCACTTGCAAAGCTGGACAAAGGGGATTTTGAAGGTGCTTTAGAGGATATTAATAAGGCAATGAAGGTTCTAGGAGAGGACCCTTATGAAGAAAAAGACTCACTCTACAGTGATCGAGGAAGAATAAAAACGGAAAAAGGCGATTTTGATGAAGCAATAGAGGATTTTAATGAAGCAATAGAGACAGGTTTGGATATTAAAAATAATAAATTCCTCGTAAACCGAGGAGAAGCGAAACTTAAAAAAGGAAACCTAGAGGGCGCAACTGAGGATTTTAATAAAGTAATTAGAAAGGGGGCTGACTATAGAGACAAACAAGTAGCTGACGCCTTTTATATGCTAGGTAAAATTAAATTAAAAGAGAGGGATTTTGAAAAAGCGAATAAATATTTTTTTGAAAGTATAATAGCAGCGGATGGTAATCCCAATCCTTGGGCTTACTGGCAAAGAGGAAAAGCTTTAGAAAAGTTAGGAAAAAAAGAGGAAGCAATGAGGCAATATGAAGAAGCTGCTAATTTTGATTCCGCGTTTAAGGCCCAACTAGAGCAAGTCAAAAAAAATAACTCCGAGAGACCATCTAAATTGGGGGCAGAAAAGGCCCCTTATTTAAAAGGGGTAGAAGCAATGAGAAATGATAGAACAGAAGAAGCTATTGAACTTTTAAGTGATGCAATAGATAAAAATCCTGATCACGTTCGAGCATATATAAGCCGAGGATCAGAAAGATTGTACAGTAAAGAACCCGAAGACTTAAAAGATGCAATTGAAGATTTTAATAAGGCAGAAGATTTGGGATCTGAAGATGCAACGCTATATGAAAATCGAGGAACTGCAAAAAGAAAACTAGGGGATAATGAAGGGGCACTAAAAGATTATAATAAGGCAATGGATCAAGACCCCCTTCTAACTACATACCTTAATCGTGCTATTTGCAGAGCCGAATTAGGAGAAGCTGAAGCAGCTATTAAAGACTTAAATGCCGTTCTTGAAGACCAGCCTCGCAATTATAAAGCATATATAATACGTGGAGTTGCAAAAGAGAAAAAGGGGGATTATGAAGATGCTATTGAAGATTTTAATCGCGTAATAAAATTACTAGAACCTTCAAAGGATTCAAGTATTCTAGCGAAAACATATTGGAATAGGGGTGTTGCAAAGGATAATCTGGGCAGTGAACAGAATGCACTTGAAGATTTTAAAAAAGCTGTTGACTTAGATCCCAAATACAAAAACCAATTGGAGGGATACCAGAAAGAGACCAGCTAAAACTAATTGATCTAATTTAAAAATATAGAGATGAACAACCCAGAATTTCCTCCAAGTTTTAAACCAGAAACACAAAATGATCTCGAGCTACGTAAACAAATGAAAGCTAAACTGGAAGAGTTAACGGATGAGTTTCCTCAGCTGAACAAAGATATAGGCAATATAGATAAAGATCGAGAAGAAATATTTCAGACAGGAGTCCTATTTATTAGAGAACTATTGGACCAATCAGATGTAAGAGACACTCTTTCTGAAGAAGGTGTAAACATACCAGAACTTCGTTCACACATATAACCACACCTGAAAAACAATCTAGAAAAGATAAGCCCACAAGAAGAAAGAAGTTTTGATATATCATTGGCAGATACTATAGATGATTTGATTGACAACATCTCCGATCTTTACCACGAGGAAAAGATAGATGAAGCAGATGAGATAATCTTACCTCCTGGAGAAGTAGAGATAGAGCCAGGAGAGCAGAACTGGGAACAGAGAGACGTAATTCCAAGAACAGATTACGTGAGACAAGTACTGTCTGATCTGGGAATAAGTAATTATGAGTTGATTATCGGACAAGAACCTACAGCTAATATGGTTAGAAATGAGCCTTACCAGTGTTTTATCCTGCCTGATCAAAACAAGCTCGTATTCGTAAACGATGAAGAACACGAAGCTACTTTTGTAGTTTATGAGTTCGATCCAGAGCAAGAGGATATAGAGTCAACTTTCAGAATGGACAAACAAGAACTACAACAAGATGAACACCCAACAAATAGGATCAAGTACTACGGAGAAGATCATTACAAACAAAAGGTTAAACAAGCCCTCTTAAAAAGTGGAGGAGAGATAAGAGAGGAACAAGCATCTACAAATACTGAATCAGAGGACAGCTATTCTAGAGAAGCTTCGAAAGAACAAGCCTCGACGCAAAAAGAACAAACTTCGAAAAATATAGAATCAGAAAGGGATAGTCCTGGAGAAGTAACAGAAGAAAACTTAGACCAACCCTTAGATAGTGGAAATTCTAAATATTATACAGTACCGGGGTTAGCAAAATTTATAAGTAAGCCTTCTAGAACTGTAGGAAAGAAGAAAGAAGATTTAAAAGAAGACCTGGACGAAGACGAGTATGGTGAGTATTTTCATACAGACAAGCACCCTATAGTTGGTAGAGAGATGGATTTTATGACAAGAAAATGTGCTTTAGAAATAAAAAAAGAGCTAGAATCCGAAGTAACAGAACAGAACCTTAATCAACCTTTAGAGAGTGAGGATGCAAAGTATTATACAGCTCCAGGTTTAAGTAAATATGTGAATAAGTGGGAGGGGACTGTACGCAAGAAAGAAGCAGAAATAAAAGAAGACCTGGACGAAGACGAGTATGGTGAGTATTTTCATACAGACAAGCACCCTATAGTTGGTAGAGAGATGGATTTTATGACAAGAAAATGTGCTTTAGAAATAAAAAAAGAGCTAGAATCCGAAGTAACAGAACAGAACCTTAATCAACCTTTAGAGAGTGATGATGCAAAGTATTATACCAACAAAGGGGGTTTGGCTGAGGAGTTGGATTTTAGTAAAACCACTATTGCTGAAAAAGCACAAGAAATAAAGCAAGATTTAGATGAAGATGAATATGAGGAATATTTTTATAAAGCTCCCCACCCCACTGCAGGTGGAGAAATGCATTTTATAACAAAAAAATGTGCTTTAAAGATTAAAGAAGAGCTTGAGTCTTCAGTATCAGGAGACAAGTTAAATCAACCACTGGAAGGCGAAAACGCCAAGTATTACACCCAAAGAGGTTTAGCGAGAGTAATAAATTCTAGTAAGAAAGCTATAAAACCTGTATTAGAAAATCTGAAAGATGAATTAAGTGATGACCAGCAGGGAGAATATTTTTGTACAGACAGGCATCCAAAGACAGGTAAAGAAACAGAATTTTTAACAAAAAAGTGTGCTTTAAGAGTTAAAGAAGAGCTAGAATCCGAAGTAACAGAACAGAACCTTAATCAACCCTTAGAGAGTGAAGATGCAAAATACTATACAGCTCCAGGTTTAAGTAAATATGTGAATAAGGGGGAGGGAACTGTACGCAAGAAAGAAGCAGAAATAAAAGAAGACCTGGACGAAGACGAGTATGGTGAGTATTTTCATACAGACAAGCACCCTATAGTTGGTAGAGAGATGGATTTTATGACAAGAAAATGTGCTTTAGAAATAAAAAAAGAGCTAGAATCCGAAGTAACAGAACAGAACCTTAATCAACCTTTAGAGAGTGATGATGCAGAATATTATACAGTTTCAGGGCTCGAGGAGTACGTAGATAAAACTGAGACCCCAATACGTGATAGAATAAAAGATTTAAAAGAAGAATTAAGTGAAGAGGAGTATAGCGAATATTTTTATTCAGATACTCAACCTACTGGAGGCAAAATAGAATATCTAACGAAAAAGTGTGCCTTAGAAATTAAAAACAGATTATAAAAATTATTATATTCCTTTGCGACTAAAGCTCTTTTTCGTTAGTGACGAAATTGCTAATTAAAAGGAAATAAAAATAATTTTACCTTAAATTAGCAAAAATTGCTCCCCCGCCTGGGATCGAACCAGGAACCTCCACATTAACAGTGTGGCGTTCTACCAGTTGAACTACAGGGGAATACACCTCTATATTAAAACCTATATCAAACTCTGTCAATATTCACTTTATAATTTTTCTCCAGTCCGGTAATTTTTGTTCTAAATGATAATCTCCAAACTGATATATGATATCATGCATCTGAGCGTCTAGACTACATTCAGCTGATTTTTGGAAATCAAACTTCAGAGCTCGACGGAGTTTTTCAGCAGTTTCCTCATTACACCTTATGATATGATCTCCATTTTGAGATTTAAAACAACCCTTTTTTAAAGAAAAACCTGATATATGATCAATCAAAGATAGATCTGGCTTAAACCCCAATATAGAAAAAAGCTGTAATACAAAAGCATCTACCACAAATGGATTCAAAGAATTTTTTTGAAGAAACAACAAATAAGAAAGCAGTAGCTTAAAAACTCTTGAATTCTTTTCACTTATCTGAGTTAATTTATCTATCAATTTTACAGAATAATCAGCTATTAGTCCTTTTTTAGTATTTTTTCTAAGTTCAGGAAAATATTTTACACTATCTAATTTGGTAACTCGATCCCAGCTTTTTCCCTGTGCCGAGTACACTTCTAATAAAGAAAAAGGCTCCAAAAGATAAGAGTTTTTGCTTTTAATTTTTTTAGTAGATTTAGCTAAAAATTCAATTTTTCCCTTCTCTTCAGAAAAGAAAGTAATTATCTCATCAGTATCATTATGATCTCTTTTTTTTAACACAAAAGCCAACATAATGACTACCCTAAATAAGTATCTAGAATCAACATAGCTGACTTTTCATCCTTGCCGGCTTCTCCACCCATACTTTTAGCTTCTTGAGTAGTAAATCTTTCGTCAATAAAATGAAACTCTGCATCCACTTCTTTTTTTAATTCATCTATGAACTCCCTTACTTCTTTGCTCTTGGCTGTCCCACCACCATCTGTTGATAAAGGTAAACCTACAGCTATTTCTGATATTCCTTGGTCTTTAACAATACTAGATAATTGCTTTAATTTTTCCTCATCTGAGTCTGACTCTATAGTTTTATATGGTACTGCTATTTGCAGATCTTCATCAGCTCTAGCCAATCCAACTCTTTTTGATCCGTAGTCAATTCCTAAATATCTCATAATATTTCTTCACCTTCCCTCTTGGTAGCAATTACTGGACCGTCCGACTCTACAATTATAGTGTGCTCAAAATGAGCTGACAAACTACCGTCTTCTGTGACAATGCTCCATTCATTATCTCCGGTAGTTACCTCATGATTACCGCTTACTGTAAGCATAGGCTCGATCGCTATGACAGCCCCTTCTTTAAGTTCTTGCTCCTCTGCTTGCTTTGTGTGAAAATTAAATACGTTTGGTTCTTCATGTATTTTATGACCGACTCCATGACCACAAAGCCTTCTAACTATACCAAATCCTTTAGGTTTAACTATTTCCTCGACCGTTTTTCCTATCTCAGCAACAGCATTACCAACTCTAGCTTTATCTATTGCTTTGTAAAGCGCTTTTTGCGTAGTATTAAGAAGTTCTTTGGCTTTCTTATCCTCATTTTCTCCAATAATCTTACTAAAAGCCGTATCGGTGATATATCCTCCGTGTTCAGAATGAGGGTTAACTATATGTTGACTACTGTCTTCTACTGGCCACTCCATACCAACATCTATCGAAACCAAATCTCCTTCTTGCAGTTCATAATCATCTGCAAATCCATGAACCACCTCTTCATTAACGGAAGCACAAATAGCATGAGGGAACGGTTTTTTACTAAGATCCGGCTGGTATCCTTTGAACACCGGACTACCTCCTGCTTCTATAATCCTGGATTCTACTTCTTTATCTATATCGGATAGATTTACCCCCGGTTCTAAATCTTGCTGAATATCAGCTAAGATCTCCCCCACTATCTTTCCACCTTCTTTAATGATTTTTCGCTCTTCTTCACTTTTTATATACGGCATTAAGTAGTAATTTTTAATAACCTAACACCTCTTCAATACTCGACTCTACCCCTTCAATGGGCTGGTCACCGTCTACAGTTTCTAAAACCCCTAAGGACTCATAATAGTTTAGTATAGGTTTTAATGCATCTTGTCCTTGTTCTTTCATCCTTTGTTTTATAATCTCTTCAGTATCATCATCTCTGCCACTAGTTTCACCTCTTTCTTTTAGTCTCTCGATAGCTTCTTCTTCTGGAACTCTAATTTCTAAAGCTAACACTTCTTCTTGCAAATTTTGGCTTCGAAAAAACTTTTGGTAACTTTTAGCTTGGTCTAAAGTTCTAATAGCACCATCTAAAACTACACCATCTTTCTCTTCTAAAGCTTCTTGTATTTTAGGAAAAGCTAACTTGTATACATACTTATCGGGAACCACCCTTCCTTGGTCCATATATTTTTTAATTTCATTAAAATCTTCTTCTGAGATGCTGTCTTTGTCTAAATCTCTAAACAGGTCACCTGTTGAAATATGTTCATAATCATGTTTTTCAGCAATTTTTTCAGCTTGTGTTCCTTTTCCACTCCCTGGAACTCCAAGTAAAATTATAATTTGCTTCATTTGGTGAAATTAATTTAATTGAAACAGACTTATTATATCAAAAATAAACAAACAGATGCCACCAACCGTTTCAGTAACAATTTTTTGTGGTCTAATATGCAAACAGGGCCAAAATATTCTATCTATAATAAAACTGAGAGATTTAATTTATCTGTCCTTGTCTACGGGTTTAATCATCGGAACGGGTATGGTCCAGCTCGCTAACGAGCTGGAAGCGTAGATGATTACCTCGGAGTCGCCACGCCGGGGCGACGAGAATGAGTACGACAAAAATAGATAAATTAAACCCTCTAAATCTGCTCGTACTCATGCAAAGTAAGCTGAGCTTTTATTTTCTTTGCAACTCGGATCGCAACTTGTACTACAATTAATAGACTGGTACCACCAATAGCAAGAGTTTGGGAGCCGGTGAAAGCCTGCATTATCAAAGGGAGAATAGCTATTAACCCTAAAAACAGAGCACCTGAAAATACTAGTCGATTCATAGTTTTAGCAATGTATTTTTCAGTCGGCTTACCAGGTCTTACACCAGGGATAAATGCGCCTTGTTTTTGTAAGTTCTCTGCAATATCCTTTGGGTGAAAAATTATAGCAGTATAGAAGTAAGTAAAACCAAAAACTAAAATGAAGTAAATTATACCGTAAAAAAGTTGATTTTGAAATATATTGACTATAAACTGAGCAAAACTACCAATAAACCCAGGATAATCTACAAACATCTGTCCTACTGTAGGAGGGAATAAAACAATGGAAATCGCAAAAATTATAGGAATTACACCTGCGGTATTAACTTTTAGCGGCAAGTAATTTTTCGGTCCTGCTTCTCCCTCCGGTCCTCTAGCCTGGCTCGCGTAATTTATAGGAATATTCCTTTGTCCTTGAGTAATAAATACTACCCCGACTATAGTAATTATCGCTACCACCAAAAACATCACATAAATATTTAAATCAGCTGGATTGTAGTTTATAATTGCATCTTTTACGGCCTGAGGAGCTGAAGCAATAATACCAGCAAAAATTAGTAATGAAATTCCGTTTCCAATATTTTTTTCTGAAATAAGCTCTCCGATCCACATCAAAAACATGGTACCAGAAGCAGCTATCACAGCCATACCCAGCATGCTAAAAACACCCGTAGTAGTCACAATACCTTGACCGCTCCGAGATAACATTTGTATGAAACCAAAAGCTTGTATCAAAGCCAAAGGCAGAGTAGCAAAACGTGTATACATATTTATCTTCTTCTGCCCTTGTTCTCCTTCTTCTTTCTGGAGTTTCTCTAAAGCTGGTACAGTTTTTTGCAGCATCTGAAAAATAATAGAAGCAGTAATATAAGGAGCCACACCAAGCATAGCTACAGAAAAGTTCTCTACCGTGCCTCCGGAGAACATATTCAACAAACCAAAAATTTGATTGCTTTGAAGAAAATTAGACAAAGCTTGGGTATTCACTCCAGGAATAGGAATATGAGCTACAGCTCTAAATATCAACAGCATTGCTAAAATAAAAAGGATTTTATTCCTTATATCTTCAATTTTCCAAACCTTCTTAATTGTTTCCAACATGAAATGAAGTCTTAGCGAACAGAATTTACTCTGAAACTATCTCTCCTCCGGCTTGCTTAATTTTCTTTTTTGCTTTAGAGCTAAAATCACAGTCTTTCACAGTGACAGACACATTTATTTCTCCTTTAGCTAGAATTTTAACTCCATTCTTGGGCTGAGACACAAGCCCTTTTTCTTTTAGTGCCCATGGTGTAATTTCATCTCCATCCTCAAATTTGGTATCAATCACATTCACATTTACTACTTCTGTGTCTGGGTTAGGACTTGTAAATCCGCCCAGCTTTGGTAGTCTCATTATATCATCCTTCATGCCAATATATAGAGTACCTGATTTGCCTCCAGCTCTTGCTCTTTGTCCTTTAATGCCACGACCACAATATACACCTTTACCAGAACTTTCGCCTCTGCCTACTCGGTCAGCATCTTTTTTCGAACCTTCTTTTGGTTTTACTGTATGTGCTCGTAAAGACATAATATTTTGTTAATTCCTTTCTTTTTTATTAAGTTTGCTGAGCTTCTTCCCTGTGACGCAACTCCTCCGATCCCGGCTCAACCAAAAAGGACTGAAGGGCATCAAATGCTGCTTTTACATTAGTGACCTTGTTCCTGGATCTGCTTCTAATCTTTGCAGAAGCATTATTAACACCAGCTAATTCTAGTACAATTCTCAAAGCTCCTCCGGCCATCAAACCTGAACCTTGAGGAGCTGGTTTTATTATAACATCAGCTGCTTTAAAATCAGACTCAACCTCATGAGGGATAGTATCGTTTACCAGAGGAATTTCTATCATATTTTTTTCAGCCCTATCAAATGCCTTAGAGATAGCAATCTGAACATCTTTACCTTTTTCTACACCGTATCCTACATTGCCATTTCTATCACCAATTACAACGGTGGCACGAAAACGCATTTGTTCACCACCTTTTGTAGTTCTGGAAACTCTATCAATATCTAATACTTCTTGATCGTAGTTATTTTGAGCCATCTTATTTAATTAATTAAGTTAGAATTCAAGTCCGCCTTCTCTAGCCCCTTCAGCTAATGCCTCAATTCTTCCATGATACTTATATGGACCTCTATCAAATACTATTTTATCTACCCCTTCTTCTTGCGCTCTTTCTGCTACTTTCAATCCTACTAGATAAGCTTGCTTCTCTTTATTTTCTAGATCTACTTCATCATCTAAATCAAAATCTTCTCTAGAATCAGCACTAGCCAAGGTGTGTCCCTCATCATCATTGATTACTTGAGCATAAGTATAGTTCAAGCTTCTGTATACTGACAATCTAGGCCTCTCTTCAGTTCCATGAATTTTACTTCTTGTTCTTTTTTTTCTTCTTTTAGTTTGTTCTTTTGTTGAGGTTTTAGACATAATATTTTTTTAATTTAAGCTCCAGGACCCATCTCTTCAGTAGCGGTCTTACCCTCTTTTCTTCTAATATTTTCATCTACATATTTGATACCTTTGCCTTTATACGGTTCTGGAGGTCTTACATCTCTTATTTCAGAAGCTACCTTTCCGACCAACTCCTTATCTGGACCTTCTATAGTTATCTTATTGCCTTCTACTGAAGCATCTATAGATTCCGGCACCTCATAAACCACAGGATTTGCGTAACCTACCTCTAATTCTATATCAGTCCCTTTCATTTTTACTCTATAACCAACTCCATTGATCTCAAGTCCTTTTTTAAAACCTTCTGTAACTCCTTCTACCATATTTGACAAGTGAGAAGAAAATGTTCCCCACAAAGCTCTTTGGTTGCCTTTAGTTTCATCTTCGACCTCAACGCTAGCTTGATCTTCGTCAATATTTACTGATACCTTCTCATGAAGGTCTCGGCTCAATTCTCCGTTCGGCCCTTCTACTATCAAAACACCATCACTAACTTCAATATCAACGTTAGAAGGTATTTTAATTGTCTTATTGCCTATTCTAGACATATTATTTATCTAAAATTTTAATACACAGAACAAACTACCTCTCCACCTACACCTTCTTTACGAGCCTCATGATCGGTCATTACACCTTGAGAGGTAGAAATTATTGCAATTCCATAGCCGTTTTTTACCCTTGGTAGTTCATCTTTTGACTTATAAATTCTCCTACCCGGTACAGATACCTTTTGCAATGAATTTATTTTTGCTTCGCCATTATCATACTTCAATTCTATCTCAATCTCTCCTTGAGGCCCTTCATCAATATGCTCAGTTGACTCTACATACTCTTTTCGATCCAACACTTTCGCGATGTCTTTTTTAAGATTAGAATAAGGAATCTTTACACTGCTTTTACCAGCAGTTTGAGCATTTCTTATTCTTGTTAACATGTCTGCAATTGGATCTGAATGCATAACTATTTAATTAATTTACCAACTAGACTTCCTAACACCGGGCAACAAACCCTTGTTCGCAAACTCTCTAAAACAAATTCTACACATATCAAATTCTCTCATATAACCGCGACAACGACCACAGTTCCAGCAACGATTTACCTTTCTTGTGCTGTATTTTGGTTCTTTATTTGATTTTGCGATTTGTGCTTTAGTAGCCATATTTTATTATTTATTGATCTGTTTTATCTTTGAATGGAATACCTAATTCTGAAAGTAGTTTATAACCTTCCTCTTCATCTTTTGCCGTAGTATTTATCGCAATCTGGACACCGTGCATAAGATCCATATCTTCAAAGTTAGACTCAGGAAAAGCAGAAGCCTCTTCAATACCAATACTATAATTACCATTATCATCAAAGCTATCCGGGTCTAAACCTTTAAAGTCCTTAGTTCTTGGTAAAGTCAAATGAATTAATTTATATAGAAATTCATACATATTTTCACCTCGTAGTGTAACCGAAACTCCGATCTTATCTCCTTTTCTAATATCAAAATTGGAAATGCTTTGTTTTGCTTCATTTTGCACTGGTTCTTGACCAGTAATTTTCCTCAAAGTTTCAGTAACCTTATTAACATACTCCTTATTATCTTTATCATCACCGTAACCAACATTTACCACGATTTTCTTTAACTTAGGGGCTTCATGCTCATTATTCAAACCCAATTCTTCTCTTAGATTTGGTAAAACTTCTTCATTGTACTTTTGTTTTAATCCAATCATGTTATTCTTCTATTATGTTACCAGTTTTTTTAGCTACTCTTTTTTTGTTCCCATTTTCATAAGTAAACCCTACTTTAGTAGGCTCCTCTGTTTCGGGATCTAAAAGCATTACATTGCTTACATCAATAGGTGCTGGTAGTTCAATAATATCTCCTTTTCTGTCACTTTGACGTGGATTTACATGTTTTTTTAACTTATTTACATCTTCTACTACAACCATTCTTTGGTCTTCCTCATTCATAACCTGAATAACTTCACCGGTTTTACCTTTATCATTTCCTGCTATAACTTTTACTTTGTCACCTTCTTTTATTTTAGCTTTAGCCATATTATTGTTATTACAAAACTTCTGGAGCCAAAGAAAGGATATTCTCAAACCCGGCTGGTCGCAACTCCCTAGCTACAGGACCGAAAACTCGTGTGCCTTTGGGTTCTTTTTCTTCCTCTAAGATTACTGCTGCATTTTCATCGAAGCGTATATATACACCGTTATCTCTCTTTTTTTCTTTCCTTTGTCTTACTATTACAGCCTGTACTACTTCACCCTTATCAACCATAGCTCTAGGTTTTGCATCTCGTACAGAGCAAGTAATTACTTCTCCTACTTGAGCAAATCTTTTCTTGTATCCACCTTGCACTTTTATACACTTTAGCTTCTTAGCTCCTGTATTGTCTGCAACATCAAGTTGCGTTTCTTGTTGAATCATAAGTAAAAATTAAGATGATTCTACTATATCGATAAGCCGCCAGCGCTTTGTTTTACTCAACGGACGACATTCTTGAAACTGCACTACATCACCTTCTTCCGCTTCATTTTCTTCATCATGTACCGCGTACTTTTTCGTTACTGTATATTTCTTCCCATACAAAGGGTGCTCTTTTAACCTTTCCACTTCAACACGAATAGTCTTATTTTCTTTATCACTTACAACTGTACCTTCAAATTTTCTTTTTATTGCATCTTCAGACATATTATTGATTATTTTCTTCATTAAGCAAAGTTAGAATCCTGGCGATAGTTTTTCTCGCTTCTTCTATCTTATGATTTTCTTTAAGTGCACCTTCACTAGCCTTAAAGCGCAATTGCCTCAATTTTTCCCTATATTCAGATAGAATCTCATGGAGCTGTTGAGTAGATTTTGTCTTTAACTCATCAACCTCCATAAAATTATATTAAGAAATCTTCTTTAGAAACAAACTCCCCTTGGATAGGTAGCTTATACCCGGCTTCAGTTAAAGCTTCTTTAGCTCTTTCTTTCTCCATGCCGCCAATCTCAAACAAGATAGTTCCCGGCTTTACATTACAAGCATAATAGGAAGGCTCGCCTTTACCTCCCCCCATAGGCATTTCATCTCCTTTTTCAGTTACTGGACGATCCGGGAAAATTCTTGTCCACATCTGCCCACCTTTTTCAACATATCTTGTAATTACCTTACGTGCAGCTTCGATCTGTCTAGAATTAATTCTTGAATGATCCTTTGACTTAAAACCAAATTGACCAAACTCAAGTTTGTTATTACTAGTAGCCTTACCTTTATTTCTACCCCTAGGCTTATGACATTTTCTATGCTTTACTTTTTTTGGCAGTAACATGTTATTTTAGTTATCTTGTTCAAATTTATCTTTTCGTCCAAATACTTCACCTTTATAGATCCAAACTTTTATCCCTATCGTTCCGTAAGTGGTATTTGCTTCGGCAAAAGCGTAATCTATATCTGCACGTAAAGTAATTAAAGGCACTTTACCTTCAGAAAGCTTCTCTGTCCTTGCTATCTCAGAACCTCCAAGTCTACCCGAGATCTCGATCTTAGCACCTTGTGCTCCAGCAGAAGTTATCCTATCTAAAGCTTTCTTCATAGCTCTCCTAGTAGGGACTCTGCCTTCTATTTTCTTCTTTAATGTTTCTGCTATTACTGAAGCAGAAAGTGCCGGTGATCTGATTTCTTTTACATTAATTTTAACGTCCAGATCTTCGTTTAAAATCTTAGTTTCTATGTGTTTTCTCAGCTTATCAATCTCTTCTCCACCTCTTCCAATAATAAAGCCCGGTTTTGCAGCTAGAATAGTAATATCCATACTCTCTGGATCCCTTTCGATACTTATTGAATCTATATGAGAATCCTCATATTCATCTCTGATGTGTTTCCTGATTCTTATATCATCCTTTGCAAACTCGTCATAATTATCATCATTAAACCACTTTGAATCCCACGTATATATTACTTGTTTTCGGTACGATTCCGGGTGTACGTTATGTGACATAACTTATTAATTTAATTTCTCAAAGAATTGATCAATCATCTCCTTCTTGAGATCATTCGTACTTAGCTCAATTCCGTACTCTTCTTCTGCATATTCCTTAATCTCATCTTTAGTTTTTCTCATCAGCTTCTTTCTAGATTCTTCCTCGGCAATCTGTTCTTCTTCTGATTCTTCAGCACCAGTAGCTTCAGACTCCTGTTGCTGGCTAGTAGCTGAGCTTAACTGCTCCTCTCCTTCTAGCACCAACTTTATATGAGAGCTTCTCTTTCGGATAGTAGTAGCTCTACCGTAAGCTCTTGGCTGATACCTCTTCATAGTAGGACCCTCATCTACCGTTGCAATTTTAACAGTTAAAGTTGATTTGTCAAGGTTTTGATTATGTTCAGCATTTGCTATTGCAGAATTAAGAAGCTTCAACATTGGTTTTGCAGCTCTCTTCTTAGACAAACGAAGCTGTGTTTTTGCTTCGTCCACATCCATATCTCTTATTAAATCAGCAACAAGCCTCACTTTTCTAGGAGCCATCCTGAGCTCATTCAATTTTGCTTTAGCCTGCTTTGCCATGTTTGTTTATTTAAAATAATTCTTCCTCCTCTTCTTCAGCCGCTTTTTGGCCTCCGTGCTCAATAAATGTCCTGGTCTTTGAAAACTCACCTAAACGATGACCAACTTTTTTCTCATCTATAAATACTTCCTTAAACTCTCTGCCATTGTGAACTTCAAAAGTATAGCCAACCATTTCCGGAGTAATCATGCAATCTCTAGCCCATGTTCTTATTGGTTCATCCATCTCATCGTTGTCTACTTTATTCATTTTCTTTTTTACATTCGGATCAACGTATGGACCCTTTTTTAAGCTTCTTGACATAATATTTTATTATTCATTTCTACGTTTAACTATGAACTTGTCGCTTTCTTTGTTTTTATTTCTAGTCTTTTTACCCATAGTTTTCTTAGCTTCAGGTGTCTTTGGGGTCTCTAGACCAACAGGTGTCCATCCTGCTCCACCTCCATGAGGGTGATCTACCGGGTTCATAGCCTTTCCCTTAACTGTAGGTCTCTTTCCTCTGTGTCTATTACGACCTGCTTTACCTTGTTTAACTAATTCGTGCTCCGGATTACCAACTCTTCCTATAGTAGCCAAACAGTCTTCAGAGAACATTCTTACTTCTCCGGAAGGTAGACGTACCTGAATGAAATCTTCTTCTCTAGCCTGAAGCTGAGCACCAGCTCCTGCTGATCTTACAATTTGTCCACCTTTGCCGGGAGTAAACTCTAAATTATACACAAACAACCCAATCGGGATATGCTTTAGTGGCATTCTATTTCCTACATCTGCTTCGATTTCTTGCTGGCTTGATTTAACTTTATCACCTACTTCCAAACTTTCTGCAGCAAGTATATAAGCTTTATTTGCACCGTCTTCGTTCTCAGGATACTCTACCAAAGCAATATGGGCGCTTCTATTAGGATCATATTCCAAGGCAGTTACCTCACCTTCAACCCCAAAATTTGTCCTTTCAAAATCTATCTGTCGGTACAACCTTTTATTTTCACCACCACGGTGCCGAACAGTTATTTTGCCCTCATTGTTTCTACCACCGCTTTTCTTAATTACTGTAGTTAAACTTGGTTCCGGTTTCTTATCACTCAAATGAGAGGTATCCAAAACACTTGCCTTGTTCTTTCTTCCCGGAGTTGTAGGTTTGTATACTTTAATACCCATAACCTTATTCTTATTTATACTTCTTCGTGAATATTAATAGTTTCACCTTCATGAAGAGTAACTATAGCTTTTTTCCAATCTTTAGTTTCTCCTTCATGAAAACGAAACCTTTTCTTTTTACCTTGAAAGTTCATGGTATTAACTTTTTTCGGTTTCACACTATAATTATCTTTAATAGCATTTTTAATATCAATCTTTGTCGCATCAGGCGACACCTCAAAAGTATATTTTCCATCTTGTTCTTTTCTGGCTGATTTCTCGCTAACAATAGGCCTAATCAAAATCTGATTGTAACCATCTGCTTTATTTGTATCTTGATTATTTTCTGTTGCCATATTTTTTTAGTTAAATCTGGATTCAATTTTTTCTACTCCCTCTTGGGTCGTTATCACATACTTATTATTAAGAAAGTCCATAACATTTGCATCTTCAGCTCTTTGCAGTTGTAGATTAGGTATATTACTACAAGCCCGCCTTAACTCTTCTGAATCTTCTCCAGAAAGAAACAGAATCTTATCATCTTCGTCGATAAGATTGTCTATCAAATCAGCAACCTCTTTGGTTTTCCCGGAGCTTTCAAACTCCTCTAAAATAAATAACAAATCAGCTTCAGCTTTGTCTGTAAGACACATCTTGACTGCTGATCTCTTTTTTGATCTATTTACATCTTTACTAAAGTTTCTTTCCTTGTTAGGACCGAAAGTAACTCCACCTTTTCTCCATAAAGGAGATCTGATAGATCCATGTCTTGCTCTACCAGTACCTTTTTGCTGCCATGGTTTTGATCCACCCCCTGATCTGGCTGTCCTGTCTTTGCTGTGCGCCCAAGCTTGTCTTTGATTAGCTCGAAGAGCAGTAAAAACTTCATGTACTACATGATCTTTAATATCAATACCAAAAACTCCTTCATCCAGCTCAATCTTATCTGTTTCTTCGCCTTGTTGATTGTATACTGACAATTCAATCATGATATTTTATTAATCTTGTTCTTTTTCAGCTTCAGGGCTGGAATCTTCTGAGTCTCCATCCTCAGAATCGCTTTGGTCTTTTTCGTCTGTTTCTTCTGTATCATTTTGTTGAGAATTCTCAGCCTCTTCTTGTTTTCCAAACTCTGCCTCTTCAACATCTTCTTCTGAAAGCATATTTTTGATATCTTCGGTATCAATGCTGTCTTCTCTAGTAAAAATCTTAAGCAAGTTATTTCTAGCTCCTGGCAGACCTCCTTTAATTAATAGCTCATTTTTTTCTGGTTTAATCTTAACTATCTCTAAATTCTCGATAGTTGCTTTGTTTCCACCCATCCTACCTGGCATTTTCTTGCCTTTAAATACTCTTGATGGTCCAGTAGCTCCAGCACTACCCGGCATGCGATGTTGATCTTTTGTACCATGAGTAGCAGGGGCACCAGCAAAATCATGTCTCTTTACAACACCCTGAAAACCTTTTCCTTTTGTAGTTCCCTGCACACTAACTTTCTCACCTTCCTCAAAAATTTCTACATTTAATAAATCACCTCGTTCAAGATCATGATCAGACTCAACCCTAAAGTCTCTCATTACTTCTACAGGATCAAGGTCACCCAAGTGATTTTTCTGAGGTTTATTTAGTCTCAACTCTTTTTCTTCACCATATCCGACCTGAACTGCGTTTACCTCATTTTCATTTAAGTCTCCATCTTTAACTTGTGTGACTACACAAGGTCCTGCTTTGACTCTAGTAACCGGCACAACATCACCATTCTCTCTAAAGACTTGAGTCATATCTAATTTTTTGCCTAGCAAAAATTTCACAAATAAAACTATTAAAAAAACTAGAAAGAATCATGCAAAATCATTTACATGATTCTTTCTAGCTTAGCTTGAACCTAAGCTGTCTGATCAAAACTTTGAGTGAACCTTTCTTGACTGTGACGCCCCCACAGTTTACATCATTTAACAAGATCTGTCAAATAGAGGTGTAATTAAAATAAGGCCGGGTGCTCCCCGGCCTTACCTATCAACTTTAACTCATCTTGATCTCCACATCTACTCCACTAGGAAGATTCAAGTTCATCAAAGCATCGATAGCTTTTGGGCTTAAATCTTCCACATCTATTAAACGCTTATGAGTGCGCCGTTCAAACTGTTCATGAGATTGTGGAGTAGCAAACGGAGACCTTTTAACTGAAAAATCTTCTACTGAGGTTGGAAGTGGTACTGGACCAGTAACCTCAGCGTCATTTCTCTGCGCTGTCTCCAGAATAGTATCTGCTGCTTTATCTATAATCTTATGATCGTAAGCTTGCAGCCTTATCCGGATAGATTTTGCTGGTTTTGAATCTGCCATCTCGGTTTGATTTATGCATTTATTCAATAATGTCGGTAACTACACCAGCTCCTACAGTTCTACCACCTTCACGGATAGCAAATCTCATCTGATCCTCAATCGCAACCGGCTCAATCAACTCAATATCCAGCTCAACTGTATCTCCAGGCATTACCATTTCTGTATCATCTGGTAGAGTAACCTCTCCGGTAACATCCGTGGTTCTGATATAGAACTGAGGCTTGTATCCGTCAAAGAATGGCTTGTGTCTACCACCTTCATCCTTATCCAAGGCGTAAACCTCGGCTGAGAATTTAGTATGAGGAGTGATGGATCCAGGTGCTGCCAAAACTTGACCTCTCTGAACATCTTCTTTCTCAATTCCTCGAAGTAGAATACCGGCATTGTCTCCAGCTTGACCCTCTTCTAGAGACTTATTAAACATTTCGATACCGGTAACTACGGTTTCTTGTACGTCTTCTTGCATACCTACAATCTCAACATCATCTTCAAGTTCTACTGTACCTCTTTCAATTCTACCTGTAACTACTGTACCACGACCTTCAATAGTGAAGATGTCTTCGATAGGCATCAAGAAGTCCTGATCTAGATCTCTTTCTGGAGTTGGAATAGTATCATCCATAGCGTCCAGAAGATCTAGAATAGGCTGAGCCTTCTCCTCATCAGAAGGATTTTCTGCAGCTTCTAGAGCTGAACCTCTAACGATAGGTGTCTCTTCTGGATCGAACTCATATTGTTCTAGTAGATCTTTAATCTCAGCTTCTACCAAGTCAATCAACTCAGGGTCAGAGACTTGGTCAGTCTTATTCAAGAAGACTACTATCTGAGGTACATCTACTTGGCGAGCAAGTAGAATGTGTTCTCTAGTTTGAGGCATTGGTCCGTCTGCTGCGGAAACGACCAAAATTGCCCCGTCCATTTGAGCTGCTCCTGTAATCATGTTTTTTACGTAGTCCGCGTGTCCAGGACAGTCCACGTGAGCATAGTGACGTTCATCAGTCTCATACTCACAGTGAGAGGTAGCAATAGTAATACCTCTTTCTTGCTCCTCTGGAGCAGCATCGATATCTTCAATGCTTTTGGTTTGAGCAGTTAGCCCTTGAGCTTGGGCCACCTTAAGCATTGCAGCAGTAAGAGTAGTCTTACCATGGTCAACGTGGCCGATAGTACCAACGTTGATATGTGGTTTACTACGATCAAACTCTGCCATAGTTTTTTATTAGTGTGCCGCACTATTCCGAGTGGTCGGAATAGATTTGTAAGCCAACGGCTAGTTAATAAACAAATTTATTAGCGTGTTAGATTATAAACAAATTAGTATTATTCGTCAAGTGGATAAATCAACTAAATAGCCCTAATATCACAACAGTATTAAAGCTCAATTACAATTCATCATCTAATTCTTCATAGGATATATCAGAAGCACCAACATCCTCATCAAAATCTGGACTTGAATCAATCTCTTCAAATTCTATCTCATCCTCTGAAGAATCACTTCTTTTAGGTATCTCTCTGGTTGTCTGTCTCGGGTCAGCATCTGATCCTTTATTGGTCTGTAGTTTTGAAGTATCTGTATTTATCTCAGGACTATCTTTTTCTCCTATTTGAGATCCATGTGTAGTTTTAGATTGACCATCTTCTCTTTGCTCAGCTATTTTAGTCAAATTCTTCACTTGTTCAAATTCTTCATTAGTTTGTTTTGTTGTTGCTTTATCTTTTATATCCTGAGCCGCCTTCTTCTTATTGTCCAACTCCTGTTTTTTTCTCCACATAGAAATATCTTTGTTAATCCTGTTTAGTATATCTTTTTTACTAATCTCATCTATATTTTGGTTGACACTTACATTATAATTGTCCTGCTTAAGATTTTGGTATTCATCCAAATTCAAAAGCACAAAATTTTCATCCTGCTCTCGATCATGAATGATGACAGGGGTGTTGTTTTTATGTGCAAATTTGATTAAATCTGAAATTGAAGACATATTTAAAAATTAATTGATTACACCATAATTATACTCTTTTTTAATTAAATTGCAAGCTAATTAATGAGGCCATTAAAAACTTCAGCGAGATTCGAACCCATTACTAGCCCTCTTCAAGGAGACAAGCTCAAAGCCGGGGTCTGGTAATGATTTCTGCATCTCTTTTGTATTTTTTCATGCTCTCATAATATAAATCTAAATTTAAAAAACAAAAACCGCCCTGAGTGGGCGGAGAATTTCCACACCATGAACGTGGCAAAAACGGAAAATTGTGTTTCCCTAACAAAGCCTAAAACAAGCTTTCCCCAAATGGGGTCGACCTGTCAAGTCAGTCTTCCGACTGATAGACTCTTTAGGAGGTGATCCGTCCGCAGGTTCCCCTACGGAGGCCTTGTTACGACTTCACCCTGATTGCTGGCTCCACCTTAGTCCCACACAAGGTGGGGCTTCGGGTGTTGCCAACTTTCGTGGTGTGACGGGCGGTGAGTACAAGGGCCGAGAACATATTCAACGCGGCGTGGCTGATCCGCGTTTAC
>JBDGRL010000037.1:0-5224 GCA_042218065.1 Candidatus Magasanikiibacteriota bacterium
CTAAAATACCCACAATAAAACCAACTAAAGTATTCAGAACCAAGTTTGGTTTTGCCGGGTACTTAGTGACTAAAGGTGGGTTTACTACTTTCAAGTTTACTTTTTGGCCTATATAATTACTAGTTTCACTCAATAGAACTTCTAACACCTCTTTATTCATCTTTTTAGCCTGCTTTGGCTCTTGATCATAAGTACTTACTGTAAGCATACCGGTTCCGTAGTTTAGGCTAGCGTCTACTGTTTCTCGCCACAACTCCCGTCTTTGTCTTTCTGTAATGCCTTTAAATTTTTCTGAAAGTTTACTTTCCTTTATATTTGACCCAACTTTAGCAAAAAAATCATTAGTCTCTACTATGTTAACCAAATTCTCTCCTATTTTTTCAGCAGAACGCATAGCCGTATACGCATCTAGCCCACTTTGGCCTTTAGTGATTACTATAACTTGAGAGTCAGCCCTGTACTGCAAAGGAAAAAGTAGTGAAACCAACAAAAACAGAAGGGCGCTGATTAGACCAGTAATGGTTATAGCTTTATAGCCTTCTCTAAAAATTTTAATTGGATTAAACATTTTATTTTTGTTTACTTATTTGAATCGTTTTGGTTTTGTCTCCCCTGGTTATAGTTAGTGCGTACGGTAATTTTGCTATAATAGCTTGTTTTGATAGACTCTTCTTTTTTATCTTCTCTCCATTAATTTTTTTTAGTATATCACCTCGTTTTATTTTATTCGAACTAGCGTAAGTTACATACATTCCAGCTATAGGTTTAGTTCTTTCTTTTTTGCTGTTCATTCTATCAATCATTATACCTTTAACCCTAGGGAAATTATAATTTATCTCCTTGTCTGCCAATACATTGTTCAGCTGATTTGATACATACCAAGAAGGTGTGATTTTACCGGCTTCATCCAAAAATCCGACCAGTTCACCCTGCTGGTTTAACACTAAAGAACCTGTCTCATATTTATCACTTAATCTATACTGATAATGCAAGTCCAACAAGTTTTTAACTTCGCTGCTATCTGTCTCAGCCTTTCGCCTCAAAATCTCTTTTGAATAATCTGAGTTATAGATCCAAACGGGTTTTCCTTGTTGTATTTTACCCCAGTCAGCAATGCTTGCAACTCTAAAGTCACCCTCCTTCAAGTGCAAGTAAAGCAATTTGCTATTTCTATCATATACAGCCTCATCAATTTCATGGATCACACCTTTATTATTAATAGCTTCCCAGTTTAAATATTCCCCTTTCTTGTAGTTCGGCCTATACATAACCACCCACCCGTCAGAACTCAAAACAGCTGCATCCGATAGATAATCATTTTTGTAGTACCTGTCCTCTATCTTATCTTCTGCATCATAAATTTTCACAGTCCTTTGGTCGATCTGCTCTTTGGTCAGAGTTTTGATCTCCTTATTTTTCTCTGCTCTGCTTTCAATCGAAATTCTATTTACACCATTTTCCACTAATTGCGGAGTTAACCAAGCTATAGTCACTAAAGCAGCTGTAATGCCTGTCAACCCTGAAAGTACTACTATCAAAAACAACCACCCTAAACTGCTTTGACTTTCTGAGTTTTGTTTTTCTGGCAAGTGAGGAGCTGAACTCATATTATATCCATCTTACAAAATACAAAAAGATTATGAATAACACTGCGTTTCCTGTCAAAAAAAACTTCTGCTTGTCCCATATAATTCCTCTCTCTGAAATATGAAACCTTATAAACAACTGCAATATATACCAAATCCAAGTAATTATCAAGCCACTAACTAAATAACCAAAAGGAAGAAACTGTACTACCCACATCAACTCAAAGATTATAATAGCCACCAAAATTACCCACAGCAACAACTCCTTGAACTGCTTATCATAATAGAGCTGCCAAATAACTAGACTAGAGCAAGCAACAAATACACTGCCGGTAAACGCCAGAGACCAAAAAGGTAGCGCTTCATTAAAAAAAACACTCAAACCAAATAATGAAGCTAAAATCAAAAAGGAGTCAAATACTATGAGCATCATAAACATTCTACGCCAAGGCTTGTACTCAGCAATCCGACTTAAATTCAGCTTATCCGAAGCTACATATACCCCACCAATACAAATAGAGCCTAAAATAGCTAAAAACCATCTTACGCTGACCCACTCTATCATTAGATAAACCCCTAAAAAGCCTAAAATAGTAAATAAAATCGAAATTATATAGCGTTTCAAATCAGTAATCTTTTCCTCCTTGTTGTAACGATTATAAAATAAACCAAAAGCCACCACCGCCCATGCTACAGATGCTGAAAGTAACCCATAAATACTCGAAAAAATCGAAACAAGATAAAAACTGAGTAAGCTCACTGCTCCAACCAAAAAGGCGTCCCAATATTTTATTAATACCAGCATCTTATTGGTCTAGAATATTTTTAACCATCTTTGTCAGCTGTTTTGAAATATTTTCTTTTGTCTTCAGGTTTTCTCTTTTTTTTCTAAACTCTATCGCTGTTTGGAGATGATTATCTAAATATTGCTTAGGCACTTTTACCGTAAAAAGGAACTCCTGCACTTTATCCAATTTTTGAGCATTGCTCAGCTTATCCTTATTAAGCTTAATAGCTAAATCCTTGATCTTACTTTTATACTCTTCTTTTATCTTCTCATTATCTAAAGCAGTAGAATTTTGGAGTTTTTTGCCTTTCTCATTAGATATAACTTCTGATTTAGCTGCTTCATTATTGGCTTTTTTATTTTTAGTCAACTTGGTTTTCTCAAACGGGATTAATAAAGAAAACAAAAAGACTGCTACAGCTACAATAACTGCTACCACAGAAAGAGCAAGAAGTATAACCAGAGCCGGAGAAGGTTTATTGTTAGAATCAAAAAACATAAAATTTGGTTGAAAATCTATCAATATTAGTATACAATATTTGCGCTTAAATAAAAAGTTATGACAAAAGAAAAAGTTTACGCGCAAAATAAAAAAGCACGACACAGATACGAAATTTTAGAAAACTATGAAGCAGGTATTGATCTGGAGGGACACGAAGTAAAAGCTATAAGATCAGGAAATGCTAGCCTAAAAGGGTCTTTCGTGACCTTCACCGAAGGTGAGGCATTTATCAATAATATGCATATTGGTCAGTATAAATACAGCCGAGATATAATAGAATATGACCCAGAGAGAAAAAGAAGATTACTGCTCAAAAGAAGTCAGATTAACTATCTTCGGGGAAAAACCTCCCAGCCAGGCTTGACAGTAGTGCCACTTTCATTGTATAATAGTGGTCAGAATATAAAAGCTGAGATTGCTTTGGTAAAAGGAAAGACGAAACACAGCAAAAAAGAAGATCTAAAAGAAAAAGACCAAAAAAGAAGAGCTCAAAGAGCAGCAAAAGAAAGAAGCACCAGATACGGACAACAATAAATACGTGTTGTTTAAAATAAAAATTAATTTTAGTACCCATCTTTTATGCGGGTTTCGACCCGCTTTCCAGCGGGTCGACCTCGGAGCAAAGCGAGAATGAGCATAAAAGAAGGTGTACTAAAACACGGGGATGATCGGCTTCGATAGACGGAGCTGTCTGTATACGCATGCCGAGGTTCCTACCTCGTAAAAAGGACTAATTAAGTGCAGATAATGTACTTGCAAAAGCAGAGGAAGAGCTAAACAAAGCTCTTTCTCCTGCTCCAGCTGTCGCGTAAGCGTCACAGCTCATCGCATCCGTGATGCTCGATAGCGGACCTGCGGTGCCATAATAATCGAGCTTAGGTTTATGCGTTGTGCTAGCGCATAAGCTGAAATCCCCAAATTAGCTACTTACTGCGGTAGTTTTTAGCTACTTTCAGACTACTGCAGGAAATTTAAAAGTGGCTAAGCATGTAGACTATACGGATAACTCCGTCTACACCCGGGTTCAATTCCCGGCATCTCCACTAAAGTTTATTTTTTTAATTCTTAATTAAAACTTTTGGTTCGAGTTAAACCTGCTAAACAGAATAACAAGGACGATGACTCTCTTCTTCCAGATTATAATGTAAATCAAGATATAAAAGCTGACAAAGTAAGACTTTTAGACGAAGATGAGGAACACATAGGGGTAGTTCCTACAAATAAAGCGCTAAAAAAAGCCGAACAAGAAGATTTAGATCTAGTAGAAATTAACCCGAAAGCGAACCCCCCTGTAGCTAGAATGGTAAACTATTCTAGCTTTAAATACGAAAAAGAAAAAGAGATAAAGAAACAACAGGCCAAGTCTAGAGATTCAAAAGTAAAAGGGGTGAGGTTATCATTAAACATAGGCGACCATGACAAAAACACGAGAAGGAAGCAAGCTGAAAAATTCCTCGAAAGAGGTGATAAAGTAAAAATCGAGCTTTATCTCAAAGGAAGACAACACGAACACAGAGACAGAGCTAAGGAAGTTATAGAGGATTTCATAGATGAAATTGAAGAAACTATCCCAGTAAAATTTGAAAAGGAGATAGAATCAAAAAAACACAAATTAACTACAACGATTGTTAAAGATAATTAAACTATATGTCTAAATTAAAAACACGAAAATCAGTATCCAATAGATTCAAAAAGACGAGTAGCGGAAAAGTAAAAAACAAGAAGCCAGGGAGGTCACACTTGAAAGCAAAACAAAAAGGTAAGAAAACAAGAGAACAAAGAAAAGATCAAGATTCAGCTAAACAATACGAAGAAGTGGTAGAGACCATGGATCCGTACTCTTAATTGTTTGATTTTTAACTCAGTTAAATAGACAGATATGCCAAGAGTAAAAAACAGTACAACCACTATCAAAAAAAGACGAAAGATAATGAAAAAAGTAAAGGGGTATGAAGGAGGTCAGAAGAATTTGTTTCGAGCAGCTAAACAAGCTGCAACCAGAGCTGGTCATCAAGCCTACAAAGGAAGAAAAGAAAAGAAACGAGAGATGAGAAGATTATGGAATGTTAGAATTAATGCTGCTGTAAGAAATCATGATATGAGCTATAGCGAATTTACAGGACTTAAGAGAAAAAAAGATGTCGAATTAAACAGAAAAATGTTGTCAGAAATTGCTGCTGAAAAACCAGAAGTCTTTGAAAATATAGTAAAGTTCGTTCAAGAATAAAATAAGCTTGAGGGGGTGTTGACAAAGTTCTAAAGATGTGTTATGATTTTATAACGCCGTGAGCCCTTGAATCGTTCGGCTGCGGCTGGGGTGCCCCCTCCTTCACCCATCATGCCGTGGGC
>JBDGRL010000038.1:0-17256 GCA_042218065.1 Candidatus Magasanikiibacteriota bacterium
AAAAGACAGAAGAAAGGTCAGTAACTTTAGAAGATATAAAGAATATGGAGTTCGGCAAAGTAGCAGAGAAAGCACCTGAGGACCCTTATCAGTTAGTAGAACTTATGAATCAAATGAAAAATAAACTTAAAGAAAGGAATGTTAGTGAAGATATCTTTGGTGAAGAAGAATTTGAGGCTGAAACTCTTAGTGATAAGGCACAACAGGAGATATTTGTAGATGAAGATGATTTTACAGATATTGATCAAGGAGAAAGTGATGACCTATTAAAAGAAAAGTATGAGAAATTACAAGACAAATTAATGAAAATATTTGCTGAAAGGGAAGATTTACCTCTTCATAAAGAAGATTTGGAGTCTGAAACGGAAACAGAAGAAGGTGAAAGCGGACCTGAAGAAGGCACAGAAACTGGAGAGAAAGGTGAAGGTAATGAAGAGTTTGACGAGCAAGAAGCACTGAAAAAGTTTGCGGAACTTTACGATGAAAAGAAGAAAATTGAAGATCAGAAAGAACTGGATGAGTCTCAAAAAGCGAAAATAGAAAAGATTAGAGATGCACTGCAAGGTCTGTTAGGTGAATTGAAAAATAATACTGAAATGAGCAGAGATGAGATTATGGAGGAGATAAGTAAACACAGTGAAGAATTAAGAGCTGTAGAAGGAGGGGATTTAACTGATGAAGAGAAAAGTGAGATAGAGGAAACAGCTCATGAAGCCCTAAAAGAACAAAGAGAAATAATAGATATTCCACCTGAACTTGTTACTAACATACTTACGGAGAATGAAATCAATGGAAAATTAGCCCCTATAGTTAAGGAAGGTATTAAGGATAATAACCCCGAAGGGGCAAAACAAAAAGGGGTGAAATTGATACAAGAAATGTTTGAGGATCTATCTGAAGAACAGAAGCAACAACTAGAACAAGTGTTAGAAGAACATGGTCTTGAAATGGAAGAGTTTATAAACAAATGGAAGGAGGATTTGGCTGAAGATGTAGTAGAAGCATTTTATGAAGATTATAGAGAACAAGTGCAACATAAAATAGAAGATTCTATCGGTACTTGGGATAAATTCAAAGCCGGTTGGAAAGACATGGGTACGAAAGCTATTGGTATAGCAGGAGCTGGTTATTTGGCGGGTTCAGCTGCTGAAGCATTAGGTGCTTCTGGCGCCGGTCAGTGGATTGCTAGAGCTACAGGGGCGAGAACCATGGCGGGCGCAATGAAAGAGAATAAAAGACAGTACGAAGAAAGAGGAGAAGATATGATGACTCACGGTGCAGAGAAGGAATCGACAGGATCACCCGCCATGGAGCAGATTAAAGAAGAGAAAAGAGGGGAAATGGCAGAGGAAGTTTTTGAAGATATGATTGCTGGCACCTCAGAAGAATCGGATGAATTGATTGGAGCCGTTATCTCACAAAAATTGCGGGATGCAACTGCGGCAGAGAAAATACAGGATATAGATTCGCTCTCAGGCGGAGATATAGAATTGGACCCCAAAAAATTGAGAGAAAACCTTGAGGATAGTTCGCTTCATGCCAAAAAGGAAAGAATACTATATGAATACTCCCAAGAATTAAAAGAAGAAGGCTTTGAAGAAGAAGCAATAAAAAGAAAGTACGAAACATTAGCAGAACAGCTTGATAGTATGTTCCTAGAACGAAGGAGTTTGGTTGAAGCTGGAGCTGAAAGAGGGGCTAGCCAAGAGGTGTTGGAAAATCTTCAGGCTGAGTTTGAAGGAGAGATTCCTGAGGACGCAGAACAGATTGATTCACGAGCAGTGGAGATAATGAAAGATATTGGTATTCCTTTAGCTGCCGGTGGGGCTGGACTTGCTGCAGCAGCAGAAGGAATGCCAGGAGTAGGTGGAGGTATAGCAGGTTTTGAAGCGGGGTATAGAGCTGGTAAAAAGTGGGAACAGAGTGCTCAAAAAGAGCATATAGCTAAAAAAGAAGCAAAAAGGATTCAAAAGAATGCCGTAGAGCTTCTTCAAGGGGCCGGAGACGGAGCTAGGCTAGAGGGAGTTGTAGAGAACAAGACAGATGAAGAGATTAAACAAGATATAGCTGATTTAAGAGGTGGTCTAGTAAATGGTATTTTTGATAAAAGAAAGTTGAATAGTGAAGAAGCTGGTTATTGGAAAAAAATAAATAATGTTTTTGATGAGGTAATAGAGGCTTCAGATGTAAACACAGCCTTTTTAGAATCTAGGGTGCAAAATCTGCTTAACTCATTAGAAAAAGAACTCGAGGAGAGACAAACAGCAGGTAAAGAGTATATCGAAGAAGAAACTGAAATTGAAGTAAAAGAGGGTAGAGGTAAAAGAATTGAAATGGGAGTTGATGAATTTGAGGATTATCTAGAAAGATTGAGGTCTGCAGATCATGAAGATAGGGCCAAAAAAGCCAAATCTGAATTCGAGCGCTGGAAAGATGAAGGTTATTCAGAAGATGATGCGGTGAGAAAAGCAGTTGCTTCAGTTCACCAAGAAAGAGCTACTGAAAAGATAGATGCAACTAAAGATGAAATAAAAAAGATTTTAGATTTGGATGAAGTAAGGGAGGCTTTGAATATAGAAGGCAAAATATTACATGAGGATTTTGAAGAATTTTTAACTAATGATGAGTATGTAGAAGGTTTATCGGAGGATCAGATTGAAGAGTTACAAAACTTAGAGAGTGATTGGAATAAATGGAATCACATTAAAGGTTATATGTTAAGTTTACATCAAGAAAGTGAAGTACTTGGTACTAGAGAAGCAGAAGAGGAGGTAAAAATAGAACAAAGAAAAAAAGTCACTGAAAAATATCAGGATATGGTAGGAGGTTTGGAAGATTTATCAGAAAAAACAGTAGAATCAGGAAATGAACAAGTAGATAGAATAATTGAAGAGACAGGAGGGTGGAGAAAGATTGTAGGTACAATTGCTGGTGCGGCAGCTGGATTTTTGGTTGGTACCGCAGCTGCTCGTAGTGCCCAAGCTGCAGAAGGCGCAGCTGCAGGCAAAGAGCAAGCACCAGGAAGTGCAGAGCAGCCGGCTGGAGCTGCAGGTGGTGCAGAAGAATCTGGAGTTACTGAACTAGAACCAACTCATATTGAGGGAGAGGTTCCTGCTGACATTACTATAGAAAATCCCGGAGAAGGTACAATTTGGGATAATATAGAAGCTATTGGAGAACAAAATAACATAGATCTGTCTGATGCAGAGATACAAGAGGCGGCCGTTGATGTTATTGAAAAAAATGCAGAACAAGGGCGTATAGATGTTGAGGTTCCTGAATGGAGTGAAACTGTAGGTCCTGGTGATAAATTAGAAACTCTACATGATCAGATGACCCAAACTGAGCTAGATCAGGTAAATTATGACGTAGAAGAGTTTAGAGATGTGCTCGAAAATGCAAAAGAAGGGCAAGCTGGCGGTGGAACAGGTACATCGCCTGCAAGCGGAGCCACTCAACCTTCGGCAGCAGCAGAACCAACTCCAAGCAGCCCAACAGGAGGTGAAACACCAACTATAGAAGCTGAAACTCCCGGCGGAGGCACTGAAGCTGCTGAAGGTGCGGAAGCTCCTACAGAAGTGGGGACTGCAGAGGGATCGGAAGCAACCGCTCAAGCAAGCGAGACTGCCGGAGCGGCGGAAGGCCCACCTACAGTAGAAGAAGCAGATGTTGATTTATCAGAAGTAGAAGGTGAGGAACCTATAGATCTTACTGATGAAGGCGGAGAAGCTACAGCAGAAGCCGGCAGTGAAGCAACAGTAGAAGCGGGGACAGAACCGGCAGAAGAGGCTAGTGAAGCAGCTGGTCCGGAAAGAGCAGGCGGTGAAGAGGTTGCAGAAGGTGGAGAGTCGGCTCCAGAAGAAACTCCAACGGCTGAAGGAGCCGAAGGTAGTGAAGGTGCTGAAGCTGAAACAGGAACCGAAGCTACTGCAGAAGCAGCAGAAGCTTCAGATGTTGAAACTTATCTTAATGGTGAAGTAAAAGTGAGTTCAGATTCAGTAGAGATAGATATTGATCACGGTAATGTAGAATTTGACACTTCTGGTGAAGGGGTGGGTTTTGATGCTGATTTAAAAAACCTAGGTAGAAATGATATGGCAGATATATTTTTAGAGCAGGATACTCTACCCAGATTACCAGGGGTTCAAGATGATGCGCTTACAAGCCAGTTGCGAGGGCTTACTATACAACACGAAGCACTTCAGCAATTAAAAGAAGCAGGTTTGGAAAATGGAGAGCTTGCAGAGACTCTAGAGACAAGCGTAAAAGAAAATTTAAGTGATTTGGAGAGTGATTTTGATGTTGATTTTAAAGATTCTCTGGAAGAACAGTATGGAATTAGAGACCAAGTCTAGTTTAATAATTTATCAATTCAACCCATTCACAGTCATCTCTATCATCTTTCTAAAACCATGAGAGCCTAGAAATACTATCACATCACCAGGACCTGAAGATGTAAGCAAGTGATCGACTAACTCAAAATCATCCTCTATATATTTCACTTTTTCATGGGTGTTGGAGATAACTTCTTTCAACTTTTGGCCTCCAAATGGAGGGTCGGGATCATCCTCTTTCTTTTTTACTTTAGATAATCGAGGAATTACTACCTCATCCGCCTTCTTGAATGCATTCTTGTAGTTAGGGATTGCTTTTCTTTTGCGATTTCCGGTGTTTGGTTCGAAAACTGCTATGATCTTGCCATTGTAGGTATTATCTAAAGTATTTAGAACTGATCTAGCTTTTTGGGGTGAGTGTGCAATATCGTCATAAACATCTATGTCCCCTTTATGTCGTCTTTGCAATCTTCTCTTGATTCCTTTGAAAGTACTTATAGCTGATATTATATCCGAAGCATCAATTCCAGCCTCTAAAGCCATTGCAAAACAGGCTGTGATGTTCTCGGCCATATGTTCACCTAATAAATTTGTGTTGCTTATTTGAAATGTCTCTCCTTGGTGGTGAATTTCAAATGATATGCCTGATTTAGTTTGTTTAAAGTCTTGATAATAAAAATCGTGTTTCGGTTTTGTTCCATATGTTTTGACATTGTCTTTTAGTTCGTCTTTAATTTTCTGATAAGCCTGATCTGATAATAATTTAAATCCATCTTTTGGAACAGAATTAATTAACTTTTTAAATGCTTCTAAGTATTTTTCTTTTGTAGGAAATAGGTCAGCATGATCCCACTCTAGAGATGTCAACAGTAAGTGGGTTGGGTTATAATACTCGAACTTCGGTGTCTTGTCCCATCTGGCAGTTTTATATTCATCTCCCTCAACGATACTCCAATTTGCTGTATCTTTTATCCTTGAGGCGGGAAACTTTTCATTTTCAGATAATCCTCCATAGAGATAATTTGCATCCTTATTATTTTCTTTGAATATCCAAGAAAGCAGAGTAGAAGTGGTAGTTTTTCCATAGGAGCCAGCACAAACAATTGAGTTTTCACAAATCAAATGATTAGATACTAATTTCGGGTAGGAGGTAAATTCTATGTTATTTTCTTTAGTATATAGCAATTCTGGATTATTGGACCCGGCTACATTTCCTACCACTACCAAATCTGGATCACCATCTTGTGTCATCTTATTTGGATGCCACCCGGGATAGAAGTATATATCAGTATTTTTCAGATGAGTGGATACCGGTGGATAGAAACCCTTATCACTCCCGGTAACTTTCCATCCATTTTTATGAAAAGCAATTGCAAGAGCACTCATAGCTACTCCGCAAATTCCGATGAAGTGTATGTGTTTTTTCTTATTCATTTTTCAGTATTTTTTTAAGTTTATCTAAATCTTGACTCCAGTTTTCTTTATCAAACCACTCCAAACCTTCAAACTGCAATTTATAAGTATCGCCTGGGCGCTGTGCTGAACCAAGATAAAAGTACTTTTTATCTTTATCATCAGCAGACTTAATAGCTCGCACCATCATACCCATTCCCATATATTTTGGACTTTTATTGCGATCGTAAAAAGGAAAAGAGTAGTGTATGATATTGTTAGTTTCAAGAGTTACGCAATATCCTAAATCCTCATCATCTTGAGAGTAAACGAAAAGAATGTTGAAATCTGGTTTTTTCTGATTTGTGCATAACTCTTTTACTTTATTTGCGCTAAACAATCCTTCCTTAAATTTATCATAAAACTCCTTGCCAAGTTTATGAATCGACCAGTGGTAGTCAGAGTAAGGAAGAGCTTCTTTCCTCATTTTTACTTCGTCAGTTTTTCTTAGAACTCTTTTGTTTTCATTATTTAGCTCAAACTTATCTAAGTCAATTCTTAAACTTCTGGTCTGATCCATATGGCCATTGCCTAGCCGCGTAAAAACATAGCCTTTATTATACATTTCATTAATATGCTCATCAGAAAAATCATCAATACTAACTTCATCCCATTTTAAATAGTTGTGAATATCTTTATCTGACATATTGTGAGTAAAAATTGTAAGTTAGTACAGAGCTATCCAAACTGCAAGTAGTACAAAAAAACCATGTATTATCCAAAATCTCATCACAGTTTTGCCTTCGCTCCACCCCAGAAGTTCAAAGTGGTGATGTAATGGAGCCATTTTGAATATTCTATCTCCTAGAAGATGTCGACTGGCTATTTGTAATATTACAGAAGCTAACTCTAGATAAAAAATAAAGCCTAGTATAGGGAGTAGCAACATCTTTTTTATGACTATCGTGTTAATTGCAAGTAAAGCTCCAAGACCCAGAGATCCTACATCCCCCATTTGGAACCGAGCTGGTTTTATATTGAAATAAGTGTAAGCTATAAGAGCACCCACTGTTGTTGAGTTTAATATTGCTATCTCCTCTAGACCCTCCATCCAACTTAATAGTGATAGTGCAGAAAAGGTTATTATAAGTGAGCCTCCTGCGAGTCCATCCATGCCATCAGCAACATTTACTGCATTTGCTGTAGCCATCACAAAGAGTATGATTAAAGGTATTATACCCCATCCTATGTCTATAAAACCGTCAAAGGGGATAAATACCTCCTGCCAGTTCTGGCCAAGCTTAAAATATATCCACCATGCTGTGACAGAGCCAGCCAAAAATTGTGTAATGAGCCTTTCATGTACATGCAAACCTCGACCTGGATGAGACCCCAGCCACAAAGAGGCTCGCTTGAAGATAGTCCAGGGTAGTGTGATTGCATACCATATACGTGTACTCCAGTACTTATGTACTCTGATCAGCCTTAGGACATGAGACAAGTCTCTGTTTCTTCTTCTTTTCTCTTTAAATATATTCAGAAGGTCATCTAGAGCACCTAAGCCTGCAGATAATATCATTACTCCTATCGGAACCCAGGTAAATTTTCTTACCCAGTTAAAAAGAAATGTTATCACAGCTACTGTAACTACCACTAGCAAGCCTCCCATAATAGGGACTCCTTCTTTTCTTTTTCTTCCTCCTATAGATAGGGTTGCATCGAACTCACCTCTACGAGTGATATTATATTTGTGTAATACCTTAATAAGTAGCGGAGCCCACAAGAATGAGGTTGCAGCCGCAAACAAGCCAAATCCTAAAATCTCTTGTAAAAGTTGTATTGAGTCTATTGGTAAAATCATATTCTCAATTATATCATCTTTTTTTTGTTTTTACCAGCTGATTTTAGTGCAAATACTTAAAAAGTCAAGATTAAAACAACTTTTTTATTCTCAAGTATATTCTTGTGTAAATTAAAAAAAAGTAAGTTCTCTTATTTCTGTTTTTTGTGCAGAACTAGCAGCTAGGTAGGTCTCGTTATCTTCATTTTCTTCTCCTTTTTCAATCCATGTTTGTTTAGTAATGTCACTATTTAAATCATCTATTTTTATCTTGAATCTTCTCACACCTCCCTCATATTTTCCATCACTGCTCCATCTGAAGGAGTGGACACAGCTTATTGTCTCTGGAGAATTATCTTTATAATCAACTGAATTTATTACTGCTATGTGATCTTTTTTATTTTTAGCCCCATAACCTTTTATGGATATGAAATTACCAGGGTTCACCCTTCTTAATTCGACTTTTTTGCTGTTATTTTCATCGGATAATAATTTCACATTTGTGTTGGTAATAGGTCTAAAATGAGATATGATTATTCTGATAAGACTTTTTCTTTTAAAGCTCAAATTTTTTTTCAGCTCTACTTCGTGCTCTTGTTGGTATTGTGCATTCAGTACATAATAAGCGAATCCGGAACAATCTATTGCAATATTGTTATCTATCATAAACTTTCTTAAATCAGACTCATCGAACTCTTTTAAGTTAACCCCTTTCTTTTTAGCCAATACTTTTACTTCTTGTTCTATTTCTTCTGGCGAACCTTTTCCTACTTTTACCTTTAATCCTGCTCTTATATTTGCTCTTTTATTATTAAAATACGGGCAAGCAGTTTTTATCCCTGCAATTTCTAAGTTTAAAAAATTGTCGATAGTCTCTAGGGCTTTTTGGTTAAGCTTTTTTTGCATTTAAGTGTTTTTAATAATTTCTTTTATCTTTTTACCTCTCTTATTGAACTGATTTGGTTTATCACAAATTGAACTATTGCTCATTATCCTCAGCAGTTCGGAATTACTGGCTTTATTATCATAAATAATCACACCAAAACCTTCTTTTGTTAATTTATCTCGTATTCTTTCAGCTTTTTTTCTTTCCTGATCTTTCTTATCGCTTTCATCACGGTTTTTACTTCTTCTTAAAATTATTTGTGCTCCATTAGTTATTGATTGTACTTCAGAGTTGTTTTTTTGTCTTAGCAGAGCTTTCAGGTGAGCAGAAAAGGTTGTGATTTTATCTGATTTCTCATTGGTTTTTTGCAATTTTGTTTCAAAGGTTGTTGAAGCCGGTTGTCTAGCATTAATCTCAATCAAGAAGATTTCTCCAGTATTAGATTTTATTACATCTATACCGAATAGTCCAACAAAATTATCATCCCTTAGTTTCGTTCCTATTCTTTTGCCCATTTCCTTTATTTTTTCCTTATCTTGAGAGTCTAATATTTTCTCAGCCAACCCCCAGTCGTTGCCAATAGTAGCGAAATTATTTTGAGTGAAAGGCTCAACTCCGGTGATTTGATAGCTGGGCGAGCTGGTCAGGGTTTTATCTTTAGCTGCTATGCAGTTTAATGTAAATACATCCCCGGAGATAAACTCTGTAATTTTTGCCGGACGTTCGGGAAATTTTTCTTGCAGAGATTCAAGTTGTTTTTCGGACTCTATAAAATGCGTTCCGCTCCCCGTATGTGCTCGGTTAAACTGTAATACGAAACCTTTCTTGTTTTTATCTCTGCTTAATTCTTTTAATTTAACTTGAAAATCTATATTTTTGCATGTTTCAATTGTAAATCTAGGCATCAAATCAGCTAAATAATCTAACCATTCTACCTGAGAAATTTTTTGCTCTACTTCGTTGATAATTTCTGGTTTTGGGTTGAGAAGATTCCAGTTATTTTCATCACATTTTCTTTGTATTTGTTTTGTATTTTTAAAAACTACTAAATTGGGCGAGTTTAGGTTATTTAGAAACCTTTTAGTTTTTTCTTGTTTTAAAATTTCCCAAGTATCAAGGGATTTTCCACTAACTAAGAGTGTATTCTCATTACTTATCTCCTCAGCTAGAGGGCTGTTGTTGCTTATAATGAAGTAATTTCCTCTCGGCCTAAGACCGATAGCTCTTTCTATATCTCTGGTTACATAAACAAGCGGATGCTGAAGACTATCAGGTAAATCTTTATTAATACTGTTTTCTTTTGTGTTTTTTTCTTTAGTATTGTTGATTTTTTCTTGTTTATATAACATATTATAATACAAAGAAATATTAACAAATCATTTATTTTTTAGCAATGGACTCAACTTACCAGAAATTAAACAAATTTGGTAAGGTGCGTTGTGATGAGCCGTTGAGCCAGCATACCACTGTCAAATGTGGTGGTTGTGCTGATTATTTGATTTTTATAGATGACAGAGAGGACTTGGTTAATCTATTGACTGAGTTGGATCAATCAGGGATACCTTATAAATTACTGGGTCATGGCGGAAACACTTTAGCCTCAGATTCGGGCTATTCTGGAGTTGTTATTAAGAATGAAACAAACGGACTAGAGGTGAGTGAAAATAAATTACATGCTGATTCTGGGGCTGATATTACCAAAGCTGCTCAGCATTCTATGTTTAAGAATCTATCCGGTTTTGAGTGGGGGGTAGGTGCGCTAGGAAGTGTGGGAGGTAATGTTTATCATAATGAAAAAATATTGGACAGAAGATTAGCTCCGATAGTGGATAAAGCGGAAACTTACAAAGATGGAAGTGTAGTGACCTATAGCAGAGGTGAGTGTGAATTTGGATCTGATGAGAGTGTATTTCAGCGTCCAGGGATGGTAATTACAAAAGTAATTTTTAAGCTAAGCCAACAGCAAAGCGACCCCGAGCAGTCTATGAAATATATCAATCATAAAAATAAAAATCTGCCGGCTGTTTTACCCTGTGTAGGCCCGGTTTTTAAGCACATTACAGAAGACATCGATATAGATAGGTTTGATAAAGAAGAAAGAAGGGAAAAGTTCAAAGAAAAAGGCGAGGCTAAACCGGAGTGGCTGATTGAGAAATTAGATATTGAATTAGAAAATAATACTGCAGAAAAACACGACAAAAACCCTAATTTTATTGTTAATCAAGATAACACCTCTTCGAGAGAGATAATGGATCTGATTGAAAAAATAGAGTATAAAGTGTATGATAGGTACGGAGTAGAGTTGGAGCGAAAAATGCAAACTATTGGTTTTTGAGAAGCGATAAAGTTTTACTTAAATAATTTTTAACAACTTATCATGGTTATAAATATCCAGTTTTCCAATGTCGATTCTACAGATGCATTGAAAAATTATGCTTACGATAAGGTGGACGGGCTACAAAAGTATTTTGATAATATCCAACAAGCTGATGTAAATATAGGTAGAACTACTAATCACCATAAAAAGGGTGATGTCTATTATGCAGAAGTGAATTTGCACGTACCGGGTGATATGATTAGAGTTCGTAAAGAGACTACTGATTTGTATAAAGCGATAGATAAGGTTCGTGACCACATGACGGTAGAGTTGAAGGAATTTAAAGATCAGCTTCAAGGGGTAGATAGAGAAGAGATCAGAGAAACCAAGAGCTATCAAGGTGACGAAGAGTTTGAGGCCAAAGGGCAAGAAGAATACGAAGCCGATGAATACAGAGAAGATGAGTTTGAGGAGACCGAGACAAGCAAGTCAGAACAAGATCAAGATGAGCAGTAAAGACAACCCGGCTCAAAATATTAAATGGGATCTTACTGATTTATATGACTCTTTGGATTCAGAAAATTTCAAAGAAGACAAAAAAAGAGTAGTAAAAGAAGCAGAGGAATTTTCTGAAACATATAAAGATAGAATCGATGAGTTAGACCCTCAGGAATTGCTGGGAGCAGTAAAAGAATATGAGCAGATAGTCCAATTAAATGCAAGACTTTATTCATTTGTTTATCTAAAATGGAGTTGTGATACGCAGTCAGAAGAGCTTGGGGCTAAACTTCAAGAAATTACAGAACTTAAATCAGAAGTAGAGCAAGCTCTAACTTTCTTCACTGTAGAGTGGAGAAATTTGGATGATGATACAGCTCAAAAATTTTTAGAGGACGAGGCTTTGAGTGAGTACCATCATTATTTAGAGGTTTCTCGTGAGTATGAGCCGCATACTTTATCAAATAAAGAGGAGCAGATCATTTCTGCTAAAGATGTTACCGGCACAGAAGCTTGGAGTAGGTTTTTTGATCAGCAAGTAAACGGGATGCAGTTTGAAGTAAATGGAGAAATGGTTACTCAAGATGAGATTCGTAAATTACGGCAAGATCCTGACAGAGAGATAAGAGAGGCAGCTCATGATGGTTTTACTGAAGGACTAAAAGAGAAAATAGATATTTTTAGCTTCGTGTTTAATACTGTATTAGCCGATAAAGCAACTGAGGATGAGTTGAGGGACTACAGCAGTTGGCTGGAATCTAGAAATTTAGCAAATGAGATCGAGCAAAATAATGTAGATGCTTTAGTTAATACGGTAGTCGATAATTATGATTTAGTTCAGAGGTTTTATAAACTCAAGCGTGAAGTGTTAGGCTATGAAGGTTTCTATGAGCATGATATGAATGCTCCTTTGTTTGATATAGATCGAAATTATAGCTGGGAAGAAGGAAAAAAGGAGGTGCTTGATGCATATTATGGCTTTGATGAAAAGATGGGGTCGACTGTAGAAAAGTTTTTTGAAAATAATTGGATTGATGGGCAGATTAAGCCTGAGAAGAGAAGTGGTGCTTTTTCAGCGCCGACTACAGCTGATGTTCACCCGTATGTGTTGGTAAATTACTCAGGTGATTTACGCAGTATTCAGATTTTGGCTCATGAGTTAGGCCATGGAGTGCATCAGTATTTATCAGGAAAAAATCAGAATTTTTTGGAGATGAACACCCCGTTGACTACTGCTGAAACCGCTTCTGTGTTTGGAGAGATGTTGACTTTCGAAAATCTATATCAAAGCTTGGAAGATGATAAAGAAAAATTGTATCTTCTTGGAAAGAAAATTGATGACATTATAAATACTGTTTTTCGTCAGATTTCCATGAATCGATTTGAGGAATCTATTCATAAGGCTCGCAGGAATCAAGGTGAACTTTCTGTGCAGCATTTCAATAAATTGTGGCGTGAATGTCAAAAGGATTTATGCGGCGATGCTGTTGAGCTAACAGAAGATTATAATTTCTGGTGGTGTTATATACCACACTTTGTACAGGTACCAGGTTATGTTTATGCGTATGCTTTTGGACAATTGTTGGTTTTAGCCTTGTATGATAAATATAAGCACTCGGACGGAGACTTTTCTGACGGTTACTTGGAGGTATTAGAAGCAGGCGGTTCGGATTGGCCGGAAGAGATTGTGGGTAAATTGGATATGGATATTACTGATCCTGAGTTTTGGCAGTATGGTATTGAGATAATAGAGGATATGATAAAGGAAGCAGAAGATTTGGCAGAAGAAATAGATTAAAATATTTTTATGAAAGAAAAACCAGATCAGGAAGTCGTAGAAGAAAAAGAGCTGAACCATAAACGTGTGAAAAAAGTAAAGAATAGGAGTAAATTTAGTATCTTTGAGTCTATAAAGCCGGTGGTTTATTTACTGGCTCCTTTTTTGTTAATATTGCTTTCTTTACCTTTAGTTTTGTTATTTTTAGGGGTTTACAGCTACAAAAAATATGGAAAAGAGCAGAGAAGACCCGGAATAAGAACTTTTAAGTGGTTTTACGATAAAAGTAAATATTTCTTCAGTTAAACTCTTCTAGTTGCAGGAAAAATTTGACATTGTTTTTGTTTTTTGGTATAAAATAATTGCTCGTTGTAGCCCTTTCAGGTACACCCCAGGGAAGGAAAGAAAATGAAAGATAGTAGTAAAAGCCGCAGTCGAGCATTCGGCGATTTCCTTCAGCAGTATTTGCTGGAGGAATACAACGACCCAAGCGAGCTTCAGCTTCAAAATTTGGGAGCTGAGCTCGAACTTCTGCAGTCGCAGGAGTTGCCGGAGCTCGAGCGGTGCGACAAGGAAGTCGCGGAAGAAACGCTGGTAGGCCGTCAGGTCAACCAGCGGTAACAGAGGCTCACTGTTTGGTCCGTCGTCGTTGCATTACGGCGGCGGGCCGCTTTCCACCTAATAAGGGTGGCTTTTTGTATTTGTTTACAAATTTATATATAATTAATCATCGTCTTGGGCCGGTGGCTCAGCGGTAGAGCGCCTCGCTGGCAGCGAGGAGGTCGCGGGTTCAAATCCCGCTCGGTCCACAACTATTTTTCTTCACTGAATTTAGTAAAACATAATTTATGAAGGAGTTGATTTTATCCCTTAACATTTTTTTGGTAATATTAAGTAAGATAATGCTTAATTAGTTTTATGGGCAACAAAAACTGGTACATACCTGGTTTAATTATCTTGATAGGAATAGCAGGTTATTTTACTCTAATTAAAAAACCTTTTTCTGATTTTCAGAAAAAGAAAAAAGACACCGTCAAAGTTGGCGCAGTTTTTTCTTTAAGTGGAAAGCTATCTACTTATGGGCAGAATACTCTAAATGGAGTAAAACTAGCAGTTAAACAAATAAATGAAAGTAGCGGTATTAATGGAAGAGAGTTAAAGTTGCAGACAGAAGGTACTAACTCTGAGTCTAAAAAAGCTGTCTCCGCTCTTAAAAAACTTATAAACGTAAACAATTTAAATATAATTATTGGACCAGAAGCTAGCCCTTTAGCTATGTCTATGGCTCCAGCAACAAAAGATAAGAATGTTCTCTTATTTGGACCTACCATTTCTGCCCCAAAATTTAATGAGATTAGTGATTATGCATTTACTGCTTGGCCTGAATCAGAGCAATTAGCAGAACAGATGGCAGAGTTTGTCTATAGAGAATTAGGACTTAGAAAAATAGCTATATTACATATATTGGATGATAGAGGGGTGAAGTATAAGAAAAATTTTAAAAAAAGGTTTCAAGACCTAGGAGGAGAAATCACAGCGGTAGAATCATTTAGACAAGATAGTAAAGATTTCAGAACTCAACTGACAAAGATAAGAGAAACTAATCCTGACGGTTTGTATATTTTAGCTTTATCTAAGCAATATATCTCAATTATAGAACAGGTAAAAGAACTAGGGATGAATGATGTGAAACTTTTATCAGATATAGGTATAGAAGATCCTGTAATTACTGGAAATATCCCTAAATTAGCTAGTGGTTTAATTTATAATTTAGCTGGAATGGATAGGAATAAAGCAGAAACCAGTAGATTTATAGAAACTTATAAAAAAGAGTTTGGTGAAAAACCAGATACTTTCGCTGCTCACGGATATGATTCTATGATGGTTTTAGCTAAAGCAATGAAATCCTGTGAAGAAGAAAAGAAGTTGACTTCAGAATGTGTAAAAAAACAATTACAAGACATTAACTACGATGGCGTTACTGGAAATATAGAATTTACTTCTCAGGGAGATGTGAGAAAGTCTACAGTATTTAAAATTATTAAAGATGGAGAGTTTAAGCTTTACTCTGGAAATTGATTTATAATTGCAATAACACTAGGTACTTACATTAACTAGCAGCACCTCCACTACTAATATCACCCTTTAATTTCTTTATCCTTCTATAGAAAACAAAAACTTCCCTTTTAAACTGTTTCCAACTATTTTGCAAGGCGTCCACGATTAAAAATTTTTTGCTATATTTAGGTAAAAATCTACACTAATACTCAAAATATCGTCAAGTTTTGATATCTACATAAACATCTTTTTACCTAAGTTAAGACAAAAAGACTTGCTTAGGGGGTGGCAAAGCTCAAAAAATCTGTTATTATTAGCCCACAATTTGAAAAGAAATAAGAGATTGAACCACAACAAGAACATTTAAAATACTATACAAATGAATCCACGCAGGAGGAGAGAGCTGGGTGGACACCTAAGAAACCCAATCTTTACCCGTATCCCCTCTCTCCGTGAGAGGGGGTTTTTCTTTTGTCGACAAAACGGGGAATAAAGTTTTTCTCTCTATCGGCATGAGTCCGCTCGACAAGTGGCAACTGCCACGGACTCGAACTCAAGTGACTATCCGACACTATTGTTCTTTTACGCATTATTATGTAAAGAGTTTGATTCTTGTTTCCCAAGCTAGCAAGGAGAGAGTCCGCTTATACATCTATTGACGAACTAGTATACTTCTACTACCATAACTTGTCGTGGACCCAAACACACCCCATCGTAGCCTCGCTGGGCTAGGGCAGCGCTCACTTGACTGCTTTGCAGACTCTCTCTCCAATAAGTGCTACGCCAACCCAGAGAGCTCCGGTAAGGTGATGTTTTTTATATACTACAACTACTGACTTACACTTATTAAAATAAATTTAGAATAATATACTTTTTAATAAATTAATTAATATTAAAAACAATGAAGGAAAGAGCTAAATCATTGCCAGAAGAATATAAGGAAGATGGTTTTGAAAATACTAATTTTAAAAAAGACTTATTTAATACCTGGAAAGAAAAGTTCCCAGAACAGATAACTGATTTTGATACTGAAGATTTGAAGGGGGATAAAAAAGATTTAGAAGAAAGAGAAGAAGTTGTTAGAGCAAAAAACTTATTGGAAGAATTAGAAATATATGGTTACGATACCTCCAAGGTGGAAGTGCTGGAGGATGGAAAAGTAAGAATTGAAATTAGTAATCATTTTGATGAATACAATAGTATAAGTAATTTTAATGATGATATTGATGATCAGTACGCGTATGAAGGTGGTGCAGCAAGATCATTGTTATTAAGAAATTTAGATATTGATCCGGATTCTAGACCAAGAGATGTTGATATAATACGATTGCCTGACAAGGAGGAGCCTTACGAAGGTGCGGATGAAGATTTGGCTAAAGAGTTTATGCCTGATGATTTTAAGCATGGTTATGGTGTAGAGCAAGTCGAAAATTTACAAGATTATTTCCAAACAAGAGATTTAACAGTCAATGAGTTGTATGCAACTGATGAAGAAATAATAGCAACTAAAGAATGTGTCAGAGATGCAGCACGCCATATAGTCAGATTGACTGATTTTGAAAGAGAAAATATTTTAAAAAATAATTCTAAGAAGCAGACAAATAAGATGTTATCTAAGATGATTCGTTTTTATGCTAAATTTTTACGCAAGTATGGTGAAAATTCTGATATATCTTTATACAAAGAAGGGCAGCAAGAAAATAAAAAACCTGAAAATTATTCTATAAGATATTTTTGGATAGCATTACAATTAGACAGAGCTTTTGAGGAGGGTGCAACTCAAGCTAAAGAGTTTGTAAGGCAACTTAAGAAAAGAGACCAGCTACCTGATTCTATAAGTGATGATCCTTATGAAGTAGCTGAATTTTTAACAGAACGTTTGGGTGAAGAGAATTTTCATTTTCGAAATGCTCCTTCGGAACAGTTTGAACTAGAAGAAGAGTGGAAAGAATATGAAAAGATACCAAAACAGGCTGGTATGGGGAGAGGGGTTTAACTGGACTATTTTTAGACTACTAGAGCTTCAAAGCCTGCATCCTTTGGTAGAAGTAGAGAATTTCTTCCATGAAAGAGTTCCAACTTTTTTGCAGGCCGTCCATAAGTAAAGTCCCCAACTAAACATTACTAATACTACTATATTTTGAAGTTTTATTA
>JBDGRL010000039.1:0-2585 GCA_042218065.1 Candidatus Magasanikiibacteriota bacterium
AACTTAGAGGAGAAAACACAGAATTTTTGCCTTTTAACAAGGATATAGAAAACCCGGTCGATGAGCGTGGTTTTAAGGTAGCTTATCTTTACAGAGATATTCTTGAGCCCGATAGTATACTGGATCTAATTGAAAACTTTATCCATAAAGTAGAAGAAGACGATGATGAAAGCTTTGTTGTTTTTCCGCGTTATCATCAGCTCGATACGGTCCGTCGTGTGATGGACTTGGTTCACGAGCAGGGAGCAGGTGAAAATTATTTGATCCAACACTCTGCCGGCAGCGGCAAGACCTATACTATCTCTTGGCTTGCTCATGAGCTGATGGATGCTCACGATGAAGATGATGAGAGAATTTTCGATACTGTAGTGGTCGTCTCCGATCGACTGGTGATAAACAAACAGCTCAAACGAGCAGTCCAGCAGTTTGAGCAGACTCCGGGCGTGGTGATGACTACCGAGCATTCGGATGATCTAAAACAAGGACTCGAGACCGGTAAAAATATCATCGTAACTACTATTCAAAAGTTTCCTTACGCCTTAGAGCAGATGGAGCAGGTGGAAGGAAATAAATTTGCCGTGCTGATCGATGAGGCGCACTCCGGACAAGGTGGCGTGACAGCCCAGAAGATGAACAAGACTTTGCAGTATGATTCTCTAGAAGAAGCTGAAGACAGCGAAGAAGACGAAGAGACAATAGAAGAAGAGATAGTTCGGGATATAAAACAAAAGCAGAGAACTACTGACAACATCAGCTACCTTGCTTTCACTGCTACACCGAAAAAAGAAACCTTGGAGCTGTTTGGACACAAGAATGAACAAGGCGAGTACGAACCCTTTTCACTTTACTCAATGCGGCAGGCGATAGAAGAAGGATTTATTTTGGATGTACTTGAAAACTATATTGCCTATAAAAACTACTTTGAACTTGCCAAAAATATTTCTCACGACCCCGAGTATGAATCTCGCAAGGCAAAGCCACAGCTGGTCCGCTATGCAAACCTAGAAAAAGACGCAATCCAAAAGAAGACCGAGATCATGCTCGATCATTTTGCCAAACATACTAAACATCAGATAGGCGGCAAAGGCAAGGCGATGTTGGTTACCCGCTCCCGTCTGCACGTAGTAAAGTACAAACAAGAGTTTGATCGACAGCTTCGAGAACGTGATGATATCGATACTAAGGCGATAGCTGCTTTTTCCGGAACCGTAGTTGATGATGGAATTGAGCACACTGAGACCAGTCTTAATGATTTTCCCGCTAATGAGATCAAAGATAAATTTAACACGGATGAGTACAGGATTATGCTTGCGGCAAATAAATTTCAGACAGGATTCGATCAACCATTGCTAGAGACTATGTGGGTTGATAAAAATTTGAGTGGAGTAAATGCAGTCCAAACTTTGAGCCGATTAAACCGGGATCATCAAAACAAAGACAGCGTAGCTGTGCTGGACTTTATCAATGATCCGGGCAAGATTCAGGATGCTTTCCAGCCGTACTATGAAACTATGATTCTCTCGGAAGAGACCGATCCGAATGTCTTGTATGAATTTGAACGCAAGATCAAAAGTGCCGGAGTAATTGATATGGCGGATGTAGAAGACTTTATGGAGGTGTGGTTTAGATCGGAAGGTCAAGACGCTCTGCATCGAGCTTTAGCCCCAGCTGTGAGAAGATACAATAAGCTTGACAGTGAGGATAAGAGTCATTTTCGAAATGTACTGCGTAAATTTATTAAACAATATGAATTTATTCTTCAGATCGTGGAGTTCCAAGATGATGACCTGCATAAGCTTTACTTGTACTCGAAGATGTTGATCAAAAAGCTGCCGGTAGATAAGCAATCTCTACCGAAAGAGATTACTGAAAATGTAGAGCTTGATAAATATGCTTTAAATAAACAATTTGAAGGTACGATAGATTTGATGGACAAGCCCGAACAAGTCGAAGCTGATACTTCTGTACCAGGACAAGGAAAAAGTCAGGAAGAAGAGACTGATCCGCTATCTGAAATTATTAGAGATATAAATGAAGTGTTTGGCGGTGAAGTATTTGAAGATGAAGAGCATGCAAAAGAGAAAATGGAAAGTATGGCGGATAAATTAAAAGATAATGAAGACCTGATGGAAACTATTGAGTCCAACCCGAAAGAAGATTCTAAGTTGAAATTTGAAGATAAGTTTGCTGATATGATGTCTGATATGTATGAGAAAGACTTTGGCTTTTACCAGAAGTTGGAAGAGAATAAGACTGTGAAAGACAAGATCAAAAGTTGGTTATTTAATCAATTAGCTGGTTAATTTAAATAATCTTTGAAATATAACTAGAATAAGAAAAATAAAAAGACATAATATGTCTGAATCAAGCAATGGTTTCAGTGAAAAAAACGAAAAAAACAAAAAAGAATCTCTTTTCCTTCTTCTAAAAGGGGCAGTTATGGGCGCTTCTGATATCATACCCGGAGTCTCCGGTGGTACTATGGCTCTTATCACTGGAATTTATGAAAAGCTGATCAGCTCTATAAATGAGATAAAGATTTCGAAGCCTTTTAAAACATTTGATTATAGATTTTTCATTCCCTT
>JBDGRL010000004.1:0-5870 GCA_042218065.1 Candidatus Magasanikiibacteriota bacterium
GAATTTCTAGGTCTATTCTTAATAATATCCGGCTTCATTATCGGGCTCGGTGCCGTGACCGTGATTGATATCCACGGTTTTTTATCTATAAAATCTAAGTACTGGACTGAGGCTACAACCAGAACACACAAGGTCACCAAGCCGATGATCTGGATCGGTGTTTTGCTTTTAATTATTGGCGGTGTTTTATTTTATCTAAATACTCCCATTACACAGATCCGCTTGGTCCAGATCGGACTTTTGGCACTGATGGTATTGAATGGGTTGTTTTTAACTTTCAAAATTAGTCCTTATTTAATCAAAAGAGAAGAGGAAGGTAGAGCAAATAAGCTACTCCCAAAGTCTCTCCAAGTTAAGATAGCGCTAAGCTTCATTTTTTCAGTCATAGGATGGTGGGGAGAGGTCCTCATTTTCACTTGGTATCTAGTAAATAAATTCTAAATTTACACTCACCCTGTTCGTTTGACAACCATTTTTTAAATTGATATATTATCACTCGAAGGTAAGGAGTGATAAAACTTATCTATGGAACTTGATGAGCGAAAACAAAAATTGATGGAGCTCGTGGTAAACAACCATATGAAGACCAGTGAGCCGGTCGGTTCAAACTTTCTGGTTGAAGCTGGTGACTTGGATGTGAGTGGAGCTACGGTGAGAAATGAGATGCAACAGCTGGAAGATGAAGGTTTTATCTCTCAGCCACATACTTCAGCCGGTAGAGTTCCAACCGAAGAAGGGTATCGCTATTATGTTAACAACCTGATGGAAACGGAAGAGCTGGAGCAGCAAAGACAACAGCTCCAAGAGATTTTTCAACAAGATGAAGAAGATAGAGAAAAACTAAAACAAACGGCCAAGCAAGCTGCAGAGGATGTTTCTGCTGCTGTTATCGTGGCATTTGACCAAAATAATGTCTATTACACCGGCCTTTCTAAACTATTTTCTCAGCCGGAGTTTCAAGATTATGACTACACTTTACATATGTCTCAGATCTTCGATCACTGCGAAGAGCAGATCGCCACTATTGAAAGAATTTTAGAAGGCAAGCTGGATGTGCTGATTGGCAGCAATAATCCTCTGGGAGGAAATTGCAGTGTAGTAGCTTCCAGGCTGGGTGAGAGGACTATCTTTATGGTCCTTGGACCGATACGGATGGATTATCCCGAAGCTGTAAGCTTTAATCAGTGTTTACTAGATTTAACTAAATAAAAACATGACAGATAAAAACGGAGACGATTCGGATCAGACTCAGCAAGATGAGGACAAAACAGAGATCGAAGTGGAGGTAAAAACAGATCAAGAGGAGCAACAAGACCAGGAAACTGAAACGACAGAATCAAAACAAGAAAACGAACAAGAAGACAAGACCGACCAAGATGAACAAGAGCTGAGCCCCGAAGAAAAGTGTGAGGAATACAAAGAAAAATGGTTACGAGCCCAAGCTGATTATCGGAACCTCAAAAAGAGTATGGCCGAAAAAAAGGATAAGATGAGAGAAGAGACCGAGTTTAAGGTATTGGAACAGTTCATTACCGTATTTGATAATCTGCAAAAAGCATATCGACACAAGCCGGAGTCAGATGATGAAGATCTACAAGAGTGGCAGAGCTGGGCTCAAGGAATGGAATATATCCTAAAGCAGTTTGAAGATATCTTGGATGATTATGGAGTAAAACAGATCGAGTCCGAAAATGCTGAGTTTGATCCGAATCTACATACTGCAGCAGTAGAGAAACACTCGGAAGAGGTGGATGAAGGAATGATAATGGAGGTAATGGAAGAAGGCTATAAGACGGATGAAAAGGTGCTAAAGCCGGCAAAGGTGGCAGTTTCAAAAGGTCCCGAAACAAAAAGCAGTGAGAATGATTCGGATCAATAAATAATTTAGTTTATTAATTCTTAACAAAATATCCCATGTCTCTTATCAAGTGGTCCCCAGACCCGTTCGAGGAGATGGAGAGGATGCTCAATGAGTTTTCATCTCCCCGAACTCAAAGAACCCAAAGAGGTTCCGGCTCATCTGAGCGTTTTATCCCGGCAGTGGACGTCTATGATGAAGAAGGAAACGTGATCGTAGAAGCACCACTGGCCGGTATTAACCCGGAGGATGTCAATGTAAGCATTGACAACGGTGTTTTGAGCATCGAAGGTGAGAGTGAAAAATCTCACGAAGTAGACGAAGAAGATTATTACCGCAAAGAGGTCCGTACAGGATCTTTCTTCAGGCAGATCTCTCTTCCGGCTCAGATCGACGAGGAGAATATCGAAGCTGAGTTCCAAGACGGAGTGTTGAAGATTACCTGCCCTAAAAAAGAAAGAACAGGAGGCAAAGAGATCGAGGTCGAAGCAAAATAATTATCTGCTCAGTTACTCGGCCCCTAGGGCCGAGCTCTGAGAAGATAATTCAATAATTTATCTACTAACTAACAATATTCTATGAGTAAAATTTTAGGTATAGATCTGGGAACTACCAACTCATGTATGGCTTTTGTCGAAGGCGGCCAACCGGAAGTGATAGAAAACCAGGAAGGTAATCGTACTACACCTTCTATGGTAGCTTACTCTGAAGACGATGACGAGCGTCTAGTAGGACAGCTAGCTAAAAGACAAGCAGTAACCAACCCTGAAAACACCATTCACTCCGTAAAAAGATTGATGGGTAGACGCTACGATGATGACGAGGTACAGAAGGTAGCTGATCAAGTGCCCTATGAGATCGAGTCGGACAAAGGTGGAGACCGAGTCAAAGTCAAGATGGGCGACGAGTACTACAGCCCGGAAGAAATCTCCGCTATGGTACTACAAAAGATTAAATCTGACGCTGAAGAGAGAATCGGAGAAGATATAGAGGAGGCCGTTATCACCGTACCAGCTTACTTCAATGACTCACAAAGAAAAGCAACTAAAGATGCAGGCGAGATTGCAGGACTGGAAGTCAAACGTGTCATCAATGAGCCGACTGCTGCCGCATTTGCCTATGGTTTTGACAAAGAGCGAGACAAGCAGGTAGCAGTATATGACCTGGGTGGTGGAACATTTGATGTATCTATCCTCGATGTTACCCATGACGCTGAGGAAGACTCCTCAACAGTAGAAGTACAAGCTACCAGTGGTGATACTCACTTAGGTGGTGATGACTTTGACAAACAGATTATCAATCATATCTTAGATGAGTTTGAAAGTAAGGAAGGTGTGGATCTATCCGAAGACCCTCTTTCCATGCAGAGAGTAAAAAACGCAGCTGAGGAAGCTAAAAAAGAGCTATCAAACAGAGAAGAGACTGAGATTAACGAGCCGTTTATCACCCAAGGCTCCGAAGGGCCGAAGCACCTGAATATGAAGATTACCCGATCCGAGGTAGAGAAGATGTGTATGGATCTGGTAGAAGATACTATGGGTCCGATGGAACAAGCTCTAGAGGACTCAGGATATTCCAAAAGTGATATCGATGAGGTAATTTTGGTGGGTGGTATGACACGAATGCCTCTTATCCAAGAGAAAGTAGAAGATTATTTCAACTTAGAGCCAAATGTCAGCGTGAACCCCGATGAAGTAGTAGCTCTAGGCGCAGCAGTTCAGGCCGGACAGTTCCAAGGTGATATTGACCGAGATATTCTACTGCTTGATGTAACCCCGCTGAGCCTTGGTGTAGAGACTATGGGTGGAGTAATGACTAAACTAATAGAAAGAAATACTACGATTCCGACCAGCGAATCCAAAACCTTCTCTACAGCCCAAGATAATCAACAAAGCGTAGAAGTGCACGTACTTCAAGGTGAGCGCGAGATGGCGGATGACAATCAATCCCTGGGCAGATTTATCCTCGATGGAATTCCGCCGGCACCTAGAGGTGTACCACAGATCGAAGTTACATTCGACATTGATGCAGACGGCATTTTGAACGTATCCGCTAAAGACAAAGGAACAGGAAAAGAACAATCGATAAGAATCGAGGCTTCCAGTGGTCTCTCCGAAGATGAGATCGAAGAAATGAAAGAAGAAGCGGAGGCTCATGCTGAGGAAGATGAGAAAAAACGAAACCTGGCAGAAGCCAAAAACAACGCTGAAACTATGATTTACTCCACCGAAAAGATGTTTGATGAGGCAGAAGAAAAAGATGTGGAGATAAAAGATGAAGAACGAGAAGAGATAGAAGAGAAGCTAGAAGAGCTTAAAGAACTAAAGGATACCGATGACCCGGAGAAGGTAGAGGAGCTGAAAGAAGCTACTGAAGCCGTATCTGAAGCAAGTCAAGACATAGGAAAAAGAATCTATCAAGCCGAAGGCGGTGAACCTGGACAAGGTCAAGGACCTGCTGGACCCGCAGCTGGTCAACAAGCCCAGGCGCAAGCTCAAGCCGCTAAACAGGCAGCTCAGCAAGGTCAAGCTGAAGAAAGCGAAGACGAAGGTGAGACCGTAGAAGGCGAGGTAGTAGACGAAGAGGAAGAGGACGAAGAATAAATAAAAAGTAAAAATACAGGCGGGAAACCCCGCCTGTATATTTTTAACTATATTTTATGCCAGATAAACCACAACAACCACGAGAACACCCCCACGGACATCCAGAAGAAGAGATAGAGATCACAGCGGATGAAGAGGTACTTGAAGGCACTTATGCCAATATGGCACAGGTTTCTCATACCAAAGAAGAGTTTGTGATTGATTTTGCCAGTGTGTTTCCTCCACGAGGCACACTGAACTCCAGAGTGATTGTAAGCCCTGGGCACATGAAGCGGATAATTAAAGCAATGAAAGAGAATGTGGAGCGGTACGAAGAGCAGTTCGGTGAGATCGAAGAGTCCGATGAGCCGGATCGAGAGTTTGGTTTTCCTGTGGAATAATTCACTTTTCTTGTCTGTTCATTCTCGTGAGCCCAGCGTGCTCGCTCCGAGGTTGAGCTCTTCGCTCCTTACCTTCGGCAAGACCATGCTCGCTTCAAGCTCAAAACCCACAGACAAGAATAAGTGAATTATTAGTTTTTTTAGTATATTTGTTTCAATTCAAAAATAACTTATGTCAAAAGACTATTACGAAACTTTAGGAGTAGATCAAGACGCTTCTCAAGAAGAGATAAAAAAAGCATACCGAAAAAAAGCTCACAAGTATCACCCGGACAAAGAAGGTGGTGATGAAGAAAAGTTCAAAGAAGTGAATGAGGCTTATCAGGTATTAAGTGACGAAGAAAAAAGACAACAGTATGACCAGTTCGGTGAGAACTTTGACCAAGCCGGCTTTGGCGGTGGTCAAGGTGGCGGTTTCAACTGGGAAGATTTTGCTCGACAAGCTGGGCAGCAAGGCGGAGGTTTCGGTGGTGAGAATGTACATGTAGATTTTGGTGGCGGCCAAGGCCCAGGAGCTGGTTTTGAAGATATATTTGAAGAGATCTTCGGCTTTGGTGGTGGTGGCCGTGGCAGAAGACGAGCTAGAAAAGGCAGAGACGTGCAGGTGGATATAGAGATTAGCTTTGATGAGGCTATGGAGGGAACCGAGGAAGATATAGAGTTTTATCAGGGTACCAGAGACGGTAGAGAAAAAAGAGAGTTTACAGTGGATGTGCCTGCTGGTATAAGAGATGGACAATCTATCAAGGTATCCGGCAAAGGTGGTCCAGCACCAACTCAACAGGGAAGACCCGGTGACGCTTATGTGAAGGTGCATGTAGAGCAGCCTACAGAGTTTGAACGTCGTGGTGATGATATCTACTCTGAAGCTACAGTAAGCTTCCCTCAGGCAGTGTTAGGAGATACTATAGAAGTAGAAACTATAAAAGGAACTAAAAAAGTAAAAGTCCCAGAAGGAACTCAGCCGGGACAGAAAATAAAACTAGAAGACTACGGAGCTCCTAGACTGAAAAGAAGAGGTAGAGGAAA
>JBDGRL010000040.1:0-2607 GCA_042218065.1 Candidatus Magasanikiibacteriota bacterium
TTGCACCAAGTTCGACAAGAGCTAGACTAATAGACTTCTAACAACTTCCAGCCATCATTTTTATATCTGACAACTTTAGTCGGACCCTCTGAGTTTCCATTATTATCAAAGCTAATTTTACCTATTACACCAGGAAAGTTTTTTATTGAATGGAGCTCTTCTTCTAAACATTTATAATTAGTTGCGGTACCTTTTTTTGCACAACTTTCAAGAGATTTAGCTAACATTTTTACGCTATCATAAGCATAGACTGCATCAACACTCAACTTTTTATCTGGGAATTTTTTTCTGTATTTATTTATGAATTTCTCCATTCTTTCATTTTTTTTCAAGTCTTCGCTTATGAAGTATCTACTGTTTAAGGGGTTGACTTTTTGGAGGTATTCTTGACCATTGGTAGTTACCGGGGGCTCAATATATTCAATTCCATAAAGGTCCATTTCTTTATCTAAACCTAATTGATGAAATTGTTTTATGTTCGTATTAGCACCTACAGGGAAAGAACAGTGCACTAATATTTCACTATTGGTGCTATTAACCTTGGTTAATTGAGATCTAACATCATTAGCCGAAACGGGATGCTTTACTGTCTCTAGTATTTTCCCCTTGAAATGTTTTTTAAAACTTGGTTGAAAGTTATCTAAGCATGCTGGCTCTTTTATAAGCATTAACGAAGCTCTCTTAATTCCTCTCTCATTAGCTTCTTTTGCTAAGACCTTCCCTTGCTTTTTTATATCCCAGTAATTTCTAAAAATATGCTCGCTTCTGTCTCCTGCAGACAGAGCGCTATAGGATATAGTTGGGATATTATTATTGTCAATAACACCTACTGAAGCAGCTGTGGTCCTTGAACCGAACATGAGCAATGCATCTATCTTTTCGACATTTACCAATCTTTTAATAGCTGAAACTGCTTGCTTACTTTTATATCTACTATCTTCGAAAACTATTTCTATTTCTTTATTATTTATGCCCCCTTTTTCATTTATCTCCTCAACAGCCATCTTAATCCCCCTTTTTTGTGGTTGACCGTAAATAGACATGTTACCTGTTAGTGGCAACACTGCTCCAACTTTTATAGAATCATCTCTAGAGGTGTCTCCACCTTTATTACCAACACTACAACCAGCTCCAATTAAAATTACTGCTATGACCACCAACAGAGCTTTAGTTAAATTGCGCATAATTTTTTTATTTAAAATTTAAAACTTTTAAATATATACCCAGCATCAAATGTCTTTTTTTAATCTAGCTTAATTGAATAATATAATAAATATAAAACTTTGTCAAATAGTGTCATTGACATTTGACGACAATATGTTAAGATTTTAATGACAATATATCTGTTCTACAAGGACCTTTAATCATTTTTTCTGATAAATATGAAATCAATCAGAGACAAATTAAAAAAACTAGACTTTCCCAAAAAGCAAATTGATGTTTACATCTCTCTTTTTGAAGAAGGAGAGACTAAAGCAAAAAAAATCATTGATAAAACTGGACTACATAGAAATACAGTTTACACTGAATTAGATAATCTAGTTGAGAAAAATTTAGTAGCAAAGAAAAAAGAAAGTGGGGTTTATAGATTTCAAGCCCTAAATCCAAAAAGAATAAAAAAGGAGATAAAAAAGAAAGAAAAAATTGCAGACGATATTGTCGAGGAGCTTGAATCAATTAATAAACCAAGAACCCAAGAAGTAGTAGTTCGCGAAGGTAAAGAAGAAGTAAAGCAGGTTCTTCATGAGATAAAAACTTCCAAAAACTTAAAAGAGTGGAAAACTATTGGTGCTTCTGAAAAATGGGAAGAGAAAATTTTAAACAAAAAAGATAAGGATAATCTAAAAGCAGCTGATAAAAAATATAACACAAAAAGAAAAATTATCGCTTCCTCTGATAAACAAAAACAATTTGAGTCCGATCAAATAAAAATAATGCCAGGCTTAACTACAAAGAATAATGAGATACATATTTTGGATGATAAGGTTATTAATACTATTTTAGCAGAGCCTTTTACTGCAATAGAATTATCCAATGAGGAGCTAGTTGATTCATATAAAAATTTCTTCAATACTTTATGGGAAAGAGAGGTAAGAACTTTTCATGGATGGGACGAAATGGAAAAAATGTACATAGACGTTATTCTTCCTGAATTAGAGGATGGAGATGTAAACTACCTAATAGCAGCCTATCCTCCAAAAGAAAAGAAGGCTGATATAGCAAGCAAAAAATGGGATAAATATAATGAAGAGTGGAAAAAAATGGATACAAGAAAAAAAATGTTGCATTTCTCAAAAAAAGAAATGGAAAGAGACAAACAGAGGCACAAAAAGGCCGGTATAAGAGACCGTTGTGAATATAAATTATTGCCAGAAAAATATCATTCAGTACTTTCGATTATAATCTGGGGCGGAAAATATGTAAGCTTAACTGACAACCAAAAAGCAATTAGTACTCTGTACTCAAACCAAAATATAATCAAGGCTTACAAAAACCACTTTGAAATGCTTTGGGAAATTGCAGAAGAAAGATAATTTTATATATCAAGTCCTCAAATTTAGGACAAGCAGATTTGCTCCCTTTGTTGCACCAAGTTCGAACTGTTTT
>JBDGRL010000041.1:0-8623 GCA_042218065.1 Candidatus Magasanikiibacteriota bacterium
TTAGAAAACTAGTTCAGTTTTATCAACCCAAGTTTATGGATTAAATAAAAGATTTTGTCAAGCTTTTCACAAGATGGGTTAATCTTAATGAAAAAAAGCTAAAACTGATCAATTTTTTTGTCAAAGGCTGCCTTAATATATTTCCTGAATTTTTTTATAAAACTCCTCATAATCCGGAAGATTTTCCAGAGTCATCTCAGTTTCACTAGAAGCAACGGTATTTATTGAGATATTTCCGTTGTTAAACATCTTATTAAAAATACCTTGATTTTTATTTATATGATCAATTTTTTGAAAAACAATCGAGTGCTGGCTTTTAAACAAAACCCCGCTTTTGTATAAAACTCGGTAAGGTTTCAAGTGATAAGATTTTTTCTTATTTCTCCATATTACAGTTGGAATTGCAATCGGAAGCAAAACTATAAAAGGAAAAATAATAATCGATAAAAGCAACATTGAAACCAAGCTGTTAGCCAAATCTGGACTCGAGGTAATGATATCCTCTTTTCTGTATTTATCTATATTTTGCTCTATCTCATTCATTTGCCTAAAGTCTTGTTTTTGTTCAAGTACAAGATCTATCAACTCATCTTTAGCCAGAATATTGTTGATAAAACCCAAAGAAACCTCATTAGAAGATGTAGTTTTGCTATCTCCAGTACCAATTGTGTGCTCTCCACTGACTTTAAACTTAACCTCTCCTGCCATAGTCCACGGGTATTTTGTAGTGATTATACCTTTAACATCATCATAATTAACGAAATATTTATATTTATTTATCAGACCTTGTTTTGACACCAAAAAATCTGAGAAAAAGCTAAGATAAGCTTTATCATAATAATAAGCTTTATATACATACAATCCGAATATAAATAGGAAAAACAGCAATAGCAAACCAACAAATATACCCCAAACTGCAGAAATATTATCTACCTTTGATGAGATCGCTACATTAACCCCAGCAAAAATTAAGAAGAATAGAGCAGCTACTACGAGTAATATAGTTTTTTGTTTTAGCATCTTGAAAAAACTAAACTCAGGTACGATTGAGTGGTTTTCTGAATTTATATCGAAATTATATTTTTCTTCTAATATGTCTTCTAACTGGTCATTTTGTTTTATGCCAGAAAATTCAATATCCTCATTAGATCCAATAGACCAGAAATGAATAGTATATGTACCAAATATCCTATCTAACAAGGATTCTTTGAAATATATTCCAGTCACTTTATCGTCAGAAAATTCCTTTATATTAGTCCTAAACAAGCTGTACTCTTCTCTAATACTCTGCTCTTTTATAGAATATTCTGTTGCAAAATATTTCACGGTTATCGAGAAAGAAGGGAGTACAAAAACCAAAATCAACCACAAAATAGGAGTAGACAGAAAATTGAGTATGCTAAAAATAGTTAAAGCACCACCAAAAAACCAAGATAAAACCCAAATAATAGCAGAGAAGGTAAAAAATAGAACAAGTACCGATAGAATAACAATTAATGGAGTCAAAATTGCTTTGTGAAAGTCTTTTTTGAAACTTTGAAATACCTGTGGAATAGAGTCTAGCCCTCTGGTTTTCGGTTTTGATTTAGTCTGCTTATCTTTTGTTTTGTTCTTAGTCTCCGTTTGTTGTTTTTCTTTAGTTTTTAAGCTTACTGCTTCTTGTGATTTGATTAATTTATCTATTTTCTCGTCAAAAGCTTTTCCTTTATTAATATTTTTGAAACTTATCTCTGAGCCACTACCCTGACAACTAAGCTTCAAGTCATACAAGCCTAAGATTTTGTTTAAGAAATTTTGCTCCAGATTAGAGTCAGCTAAATTTTCTATCGGAACTATTGTATATACTTTTGAGAGAAAATCTTTTTCTTCTACAATTTTCCCCGAATACAAGCTATATTTACGCCTCTTCAAATCGTAATACCTAAAAACTACAATAAGAATAATGAGTAATATCAAGGGTACAGCTATAATGGGAAAGGTGATAACCAAAAATAAGACTAAAAACAAAGCACCAAAAAACGAACCAGCTAACTCCAAAATTATGGCGACTTTACTTGGTTTATCTTCCTCCAGCATTTCATTGCGATCTATCTGGAAACCAGCTTGTTTCATCTTATCCTGCATCACTTGAAATATCTTTTCTGGATTTTTAACCGAACTTATATCTATTTCTTCAGTTTGACTGCCGGCTGATTCAATTATTACTGAACCAACTCCGAATACTTTTCTTGCAATCAAGCCCCTATTAAGCTCAAGATGAGTAATGTTACTTATATTTAACTCTTGTTCCGCATCCGAAAAAATGCCTCCTGACTTACGGATTAATTTATTTTCTTTAATTATATACTCCTCTTTTCTATAAGATATCGTGCCGTTATAATAACTCCATACTAAAAATACCAGCAACAATAAAAGTAGTAATAACAGATTAAAATGATAAACTAAATACAATATTCCGACTGCTACGATTCCTATCAAAAATCTGCCTAGGAGATTAAATGCAATAAAAGGTAATTTTTCGGGTTTTATTTTCATAATATTTTACTTCCTTTAAAAATTAAATACCCCTTGAGTACGCATACCTCAAGGGGAGCATTCCTTAGCTTTCTTTTGACTTCAGAACTCGCCCTCCTTTTCTTCGTACTTCTTTTTTCTCATCTCTTCTTCTTCAGGACTCCTTTTTTCTGCAAATTTCTTGGCTTCACTTATAAGTTCAATCAGTTCTTCATCCCTTAAAAACATATACTCACATACCCCAAAAGTAGTTGCCATCAAATAATAATTAAAGAAGTCCATATCTGATTTCAAATCTTCTTCTTCGTGAAAGTCTACAACTTTATGAGCTCCTGGACCTCTTTCCGTCATTTCTTTTAATTCCCTAATCCAATCTGCTATAACCCTGTAAATTTCAACCTTTTTCTCGAGTAAAGAATCAGATTTCTCTTGCTCTGCTTCGGTCAAGAATGTTTCGTTTTCTATATCTTGCGCCTGAACTCTATTAATCCGTGATACATTACTGTGAAAGTAGTAGCTTCCTTTTTCTATATCGTCTTTTCTAATTTTAACACCTCTGAAGATATAAAACGGAGATTGCTCATGAGTTTTGACACAATCGGTCAACTCTCCATCTTTTTCTCGAAGCTCTGCGTTAACAATCTGAAATGCAGCTGTTTCTTCTGGGGCTTTTTTAATAATTTGGTTGTGACTAAGATCTTCCGGGTCTGAATCTACTTCCATTAGTTTTTTGTCCTCTAGAGAATAACCAAAGAAACAAATGAGCTTCTTGGTAGTAAGTTTAGGCATCCTTTTACCCTTTGGTGAAAGGAGCGAAGCTTGTCTAGAACCTGGATCTATTTAAACAATTAAATTTTTTATTGTCAAATAATAGCGAAGTAATAAACCTTAAAAAAATATTATTAAATTAGAATATTTTGTAAGTCTGATCTTTTTTAGCTTTCGATATTCCTCCAATTTTCTTTCAAACTCATTTACTTCTTCTTCAGCCCTCCCCTTTTTATTTATTTGTTTCTATTGAGCTTTATTCAACTTCTTAATGGTAATAGGCTGGCCTCTTTTATAAGTTTCATCTTTATCGATCTCAACTACTCTATCAAATCTATAACCAAGGGCATTAAACACACGCTCATCTTTTACATGTCTCTTTACAAGACTACCAAATGGTCCTTTCTCTATTCGATATACTTTATTACTGTCTGGGTATTTTATAAGACTTCCTATTGGATGATGGTCAGTATAGTCTATCTCTCCTTTGTTGTTATATTGCTCCAATAACTCTGGCGAAATATCTTGAATCCAACCCCATTTATATCCTAATTTTTTGAAAATATCCTGGTTGTTAATCCAGTATTTATTATTTCCTAGAAGAAGATAAACTTTATTATCCGTAGGAACCTTAACTAGTGCTCCACCTTTTGGGTTCCACTTCGGGCCATAAGGAACAAAACCAGCTATGTCATCCAGACATTTATTTATTGTAAATCTGTCTGTTTTCTTAACTATGTCCCATGAATCGAAATACGTGAAGTACACTTCCGCTGATTGAATAGGTCTTTTTGTCCCTCTATTAGTAATCACCCACACTGTATCTGTTCCCTCTATTGTGTATGGTTCTCCTGATTTAAGGGGGCAACTTTGAATAGTGTTTTTGTTTTGGACTTTTGGTTTATTTTTTTTATTATTCGATCCTTTTTTCGGGATTTCATTGTTACCAGAATCAGAAGCAGAGTTATTATTAGTTTGGTTTTTGCTATTTTGGTTTACTTTTGGATTATCAGACTCAGGATTACTGTTGTTACTGCTTCTATCATTCTGGTTGGTATCTTCTGACTGATTTGAGTTTTTACCGATATCCTGAAAGTTCGAAGAGTTAGTATTTTGTTGGTTATTGTCTTCAGTAGTAGTTTGTTTTAGATTATTACTGGTGCTCTTATTTAAAGTTTCAGTACAAAAACCAGCCCTAAGTGGAAACTGAACTATATAGCCATTATCTTTTTTTACTTTTGAGACTGCTTCGTCAAGGTTATTTGTTTTATATCTTCCACTATCTGTTACGGCACAAAAAGGTTTGTATTTTCCGTTATTTTTAGAACTGTATGCCCATGAGCAATGATCATATTCTATAGTAGCGCTCCAACTATTCTTGTTTAAGTAATAATTCCAAGCTCTTTGTTCATCGTAAAACTCCCTTTGTTTATTCATTCCATCAGTAATACAATAAACACCACTAGGAGCTTGTTTAAAATCATCATCATACATCAAATAATCTATCTCTTCACTGACAGAAGTATCCCTATAATCAATAGACACTTTATCAATTAACTTATATCTAGATTTAACACCAAAAAATTGATTACTTTTATTAGGCTCTAATTTTTTCTTAAAGGTATCTACTTTATCTCCGCTCTCATATGAAACTTTTATTTCAATTGGAAAGCTTTGATCAGAATCATTTCCTAGCATGAAGCCTACTGCTTTTGCGCTTAATGCTTTTAAGACTAACGGCACATTATTGCTAGACTTTGTAGCTAGACCATCGAGAAATAAAGAATAATTTCTAGAATAAATATCACCACTGTTAGTTGGAATTACAGGCAAGCCCTTACCTTCAATTAGAAATCTGTACGCATTCTTATCTAAGTCTGTCTTACTTTTTTTCCAATCACTCTTTCCAAGTTGCTCAAAATCAGCTATTTTTGGACCCAAGTCTTTAAGCTCCTGAAAAGTTACTTTAGTTGATTTTCTATTATTAGACTTGTCTGGTGTAACCTCTACATATACTCCTGCAATATCATCCACCTCGGTTGGTAATCCCTTGATCTGAGAATAACCATCATTATTGCTGGTAATAGCAGCCAAAATTACGTTTTTTCCCGCATATTGGTTTAGATCAACTTTCATTTTCCCACGGTAGCCTTGGCCTATCCATTCTGTTTTATAATTTGAGTTGTTGAGATAACTTTGCCAATTGTTTGTAACCTTATTAAGTAGTTCTGATTTATTATCTTTGCTGTAAGAATTACTAGGAGAGATAGCTATTAATCCCAAGTTCTGTGATAAATCATGGCTGCCTTCTACATTTAAGTTAAGTTCATGATCTACTGTGCCAGCAAATTCAAGTCTGCCAAACTTATCATCTAAATAAGACTGGGAAGTTGTATAAAGGTGGTCCCCCTGACTAAACTTATCTTTCTGGGTGCTTAAGTTTAATGTCAAATCTATTTGCTCATGAGGTGTGGTTTTTTTATTCTTAACCTTACTTGCAACTCTGAACTGTAAATTATCTATCTCCTCGGTTACAGGGGTATTACCGTAATTAATCTTTATTTTTTTAAAAGGCTCATCAGACCTTATTCCTACAAAGTGAGTAGTGTTGATGCCAATATTCCCTTCTGAAAGTCTATCAACTACATTACCAGAACTATCAATCAAAGTAATATTAGCAAGATTTACTTTTCCATTTCCTAGGTTAAACCCAACTTTATCCACCGGTTTTTTAAAGGTAATAACTAATGGTTTATTTTCACTCGTAATAGGGTATTTGTTGTTAGCTGCAATAGAGTATTTACCAGATGCTGTATCAACATTATTTTGACGATTATACGGTGAAATTCTGATTACCTCTCCTTGGGGAGTAGAAAATTTAACCCAGTGCGAATCCCAGAACTGATTACCAATTGTCCTGTTAGCATCTTCAAAATCTAAGAATGTTTCTGTATCACCAAACGAGGCTTGGCCTATTTTATTTGCAACATCAGCATCGGTTGCAACAACAAATGAAGGAATTACTAAAAATGATAAAACAAAAAGTGTTATTAAATACTTAACTTTAGATAGAACCTGCATATTTTAAAATTAAAATTTAATTTCATTTGATGTTAACATAATTTTTACTTTATGTAAAGGAGGTTAACAAAACACAAAAAATCTTTAATTTTAAAATCAACTTAAATTTTTAATTGAAATTTATATACGTGTCTAAGTCGTGAATACTATCTTTATTATTGAATAATACATTCAATAATTAAAAAACCGCCCAACCCGAAGGCTGGACGGACCCCTTTTTTGGTAGCTTATTTCATTGTTTCACACCAATCAGTTAAATATTTGTCAACCTGTTTGTAAACTCTATCAATCTCCTCTTTGGGTAAACCTTTCTCATCCAAAAATCTCTTTCTCCAATAATCATTTATACCTGCCGCAGCGCATGCCATTGTAGCAACTTTAATTCTATATACCTGATTTTCCTCAGATTCGGACTTGGAGATAGAGCCACTTATGGCTTTTATCTTCTCATACTGTCGAGTAAGTATTTTCCATGCAATTTCTAATTGCAGTCTCTTTGCATCTTTATAACTATCAACAGCTCCAACAAATTTGATCTCTTCTTGCTCAAAACATTTTTTAATCTTTTTTGAACACCTCCAAACCTTTTCTCTACTGACTACGCCTCTCAGAAAATCATCGACGCACTTTGAATACCGTTTAGGATAACAGGTTTTTCTTTCTTGTTTTATTTTTTCTGTCTTTTTTTCTTTCGATACATCTCGCTGAATAGTATTACACCCATAAACAAAGAAAGACAGAGAAAATATCAAAATCAACCTGGCCGGCTGGTGCGACATTTTTTCCTCCCTGTAATGAACAAAATGACAGCTTACCTAGATGTTAATAAAAAAACACCTCTTGTCAAGTTTTTAAAAACAAAAACTCGCTCCTCCCAGAAGCGAGTCGATATATGAGCAAAATACTAAATTTTTACTCTTCTTTGTTATCTATTTCTCTCCCTAAAAGCTCTAACAACTGAGCTCTAAAAAGTAAATAGTCACCTTCCTTTTTTTCTTCAAAATTTCTTCTTAAATACCAAATATGTAATATATTCGCCCAGAAAGATTCGGGAAATACTTGTATTTCTTCTCCACCGTGTTTCATAATTACTATTTCATCGTTTTCTTTTGCTTTATTTGATGCTCTTTTACAAACTTCATGCGCCTCTTCTTTTTTTGAGTTTGCTGTAACTATTTCGTACTCCATTTTGACCCTCCTGTTAGGAGAAATGAACAACAATGATGTAATCTAATCTTATCAAATAAAATTTCCATTACAAAATCTATTTTAAAAATTAAAAAAGCATGCCCCCCAGACATGCTTAGCGTTCGATTGTTGGTACGTCCGTTTCCGGCGGTGACAAGTTATCTAGTTCATAGAGACTAGGTGGCGTATAAGGGTGGTATCTATCAATTATGCTCCAGGAATCTTGTAGGCTTCTAAGCTTCTCTCTCATTAACTGCAATCTAAGGCAAGGTTTCTGTTCTAATCTTTTTGGGACTTCAATGTGAATTAGACTTTTGTACAATTTCCGCAATTCTTCCATACTTTTGCTGACTTTTTTTGCTGCTTTGCGTTCTGAATCTGAATATGCTTCGGTTTCAGACACATCTTTCGCCTCTTTCTCGATTTTTTTAGATTCTTCCATGACTTCTTTCTGCTTGGACTTAATATCTTTTTGCAACTTTTTTACTTGCTGTTTACAAAACTGCTTGTACGGCGGTTTAGGTGATTTTCCTAGTTTTTTCAGAGTCTTAAAGACTTCAGTTACTCGCTTGTTGGCTTTAGCTAATTCACATTTTCCTTTTTTCTTACTCCAGGGTTCAGCTGATAACCTTTTGCTTTTTTCCAACAGTTTCATATTTATACTAGCTAGTTTCTTTCCTTTTTTCGTTTCAGTCTTGACTTGACCCAATAGCTTTTTGTAACTTTCGATACGGCTTTCAAGTGCTTCTGCAGCTATTTTACAAGCTTCTCGAGCTTTCTCCTTTTTTTGATTAGTTTCATTTTGTGCAAATCCTAGATTGGAAATGAGCAAAGTGAGCGTCGCCACCACAATGCAACGCAAGTGACGCATACGACCTCCAGTTGAGAGGAAAGACGTCAGCTAGCGTAAGCTTAGCATAACAAAGAAATTATTTTTGTCAATCAACAAAAGTAGTTCCTGGTCCGTACTTTAGAATAGTTTTACAGCAGGACCTTTTTTATTTTTACATCCATTAAATATTTTGATAATATTTTCTTGCTCATTCGTTCGTTCTCTAACAGACCAACGGAG
>JBDGRL010000041.1:8723-26458 GCA_042218065.1 Candidatus Magasanikiibacteriota bacterium
ATATTTTGATAATATTTTCTTGCTCATTCGTTCGTTCTCTAACAGACCAACGGAGACGGAGGAAGTTAATGAAGAAAGAACTATCTGAACTGGCACCAACAGGATTCATATTCAAAAACGGGAAATTGTATAGAAAAGTAAAATTAACAAAAAGAGAAGAAAGACTCTGGAACTATAAAGGAACCAATATTGATGCAATAAAATCATTTTTATGGATGAAACATGCCAAAAGTACTGTAATGAACTTATTGCACCTGTTTACAGGATCATTCATAATAGCTTGTCTATTTTCCATGAGTCTTTTGATATACTTTATGGGGTCTGTACCCGGGATTTTGGGTATTTTGGGAACATTTGTTGGAACTACGATTTTCTTAGCGCTTTTTAGCTACTCCTGGCATCAACTTACTAACAGAATGAATTACGATTACCGGTTAGAGCTAAAAAGCACATATTGGTTCGGTGAACCGATTGTTTTGGTTGGTCCTGATTCTGGTGAACTACTCGAGTTTATAGATGAAGACCCAAGACGACATAAGTCTGAAAATGAAATTAATTGTATCGAGGAAAGAATTAATTATCTGGAAAGGATCTTAAATAGACTACAAAATATTGATTTTGACCCAACGGAAGAAAGAGAATTAGTTAAAACATTTAGAGAAACACAAAGTAGACTCAAAGAGCTAAAAGCTAAAAAAACTAGATAAATAAGGGGGAAAGCCCGGCTCACCTTACAATTTTTTGAGCCGGGTTTTTTATTTATATGAGAATAATGATTTAATTTTATCCCAAACATGTAAAACAGGAAAAACAACTACCGCTTTCATTATTCTTTTCAGTCTTTTTGGTTCTTTTATTAACCTATATAGCCACTCAAATCCCAGATTTCTGACCCATCTCGGTGCTCTGTCCTTTTCATTAGAAAGATAATCGAAAGCACCTCCTACACCCATAGCCAGTTTAATCTCAGGTATATCTGACAAATAGTTATATATCCACATTTCCTGTTTTAAGTGACCAAATGCTACAAAAACTATATCCGGAGACTTCATAACCAGCTCGTGTACTATTTTGTTATTCTTATCCTCATCCACCCCTATTTTATTAATACCATTCTCTTGAATTAGTTCTATTTTTGGACCAGGATGAGTCCCGGAAATTTTAATATCTGGATGCTCTCTTTTTATTTCTTTTTTAAGACGTTTTACCACTCTATTATCACCAGATCCTAATAGATAAACTGATTTGTCCATCTTTTCTGCTACCTTAAGCATTTCCTGCATAAAGTCAACTCCGGTAATTCTATTAAAAGCATTAAAATTAAAGAAATTTATGCCTTTACTGTCACATAAGTTTAATTCCGACTTATTTAGAATCATACGAAAATAATCATCTCTATAAGCATCTACCAACATTTCAGCATTGGGCGTGAAAATATAATTTGTTTTATCATTCTTTTGCAAATTTTCCCTTACTAATTCTCTGCTTTCTTCTTTGTCTCTTTTTGATATTTTTACCCCGAGAACTTTTTTATGCATACCAAAATTAAATTTTAAAGGATTCAATAGTTGTATACCCTGGTCCTTGTTGGCTCAATTCACTTTTTTTCAGATGAATCTCGTTTACCTCCCAACTAAATTCTTGATTTGTGTTTGGAAATCTTATGTCAGCATTATCTTCTTTAACTCTGCCCAAAGTTACATGGGGAATCCATTTTTTCTTATCAAATTGAAAACCATATTTTTTAAGATAAGCACGAAGATTTTTTTCTAACTCAAAGCTTTCTCGTCCTGAGCTTTCTTTTAGTTTATCTATAATTACAGAAGGGTTGTCAGGATGAGGAAATACATCTAATTTGAAGTAAGATAACTCAAATGGACGTATCGAACCTGAAGCTTTTTCTATTATTTGGCTCAGATCTCCAATATCGTCCTGATCTATATCACCGATGAATTTAAGGGTCACATGCATTTGCTCTGGTTTAGTCCATTTTATGTCTGGACCCTTGTTATTTGCCTGTATCTGCTTTTGTGCATTTTTTACTTTTGTTTTTACTTCTTCGGCTACAGGTAATGAAATAAAAGTTCTCATAATAACTAATTAGTGTGTCGAGTTAAATCATTTGGATCAACGGAGAATTTATATGTTTTTACTATCTTTTCAGCTTTTTCATTTAATCTTTCAGCTAAATCTCCATAAGAAAAATCATCGTTTCTTTTTATAAATCTTAACGCTGATACCATATTATCTGTATTATCAAGACCTGAATTTTCCGAATTACTTTCATCTTTTTCTTTTAAATATTCTTGAAAACCTGGATTTTCATTCACTATTTCTTTCAAAATCTCATCAAACAAGCGACTAATTAAATTAGCCCTAACTTTGTGATAACTTGACCCTTTAGTACTATCTGGTGTTGTTTCTGCTGCTCCCACTCCAGGCAAAAAATCCAACTCTTTTGTTAAGCCGGGAGTTGGTCTATTTTCAAACTGTACGGGATTTTCCGAGTATATTTTTCTTAAAATTTTTATAACACTCCCTATCTCTTCCTCGGCTGAATATATAACTAACCTATCTATATCATATCTTTCCATCTTACGTTCATTCGAATCTGGAACGCCATCTGAAAAATTTTTCATTTTAAAATTGAAATGATAATCGTGTTGCTCAGATAGATTAACTATTTTACGTGCAATTGTAGTCAAATGCTTCGGGTCAGGACAGAGGTAAAACTTATAATCCGAATCAGAAGGTCCAGAAGTATCTTCGGAGTATATGGTATTTTTAAATCTTATATAGTCCTTATTTGAAATAAGTGCCTGTGGATAAAAAACATTTCCACTGCTAAAATCCTTCCTCAGTTTTAAAATATCTTCAAAGCTATTAAGCTCATATTCATCAAGAAAATCCTTTTCATCCAATTTCTGAAAAATCTTCTTACGTACGGAATGTGACTCATCTAATTCCTTCAAATTCTTCAACCAGCTATTCACGTAATCTAAGTATAGCTGTCGGTGTGATTCAGTAATTTCGTCTTCTTTTCTCAATTCTTGTTCTAACTGTTCCTTTTGTTCCTCAGATACTCCTAATTCTTTTGTTAAAATCTGATAAAAAGGGTCCTCAGCCTTACTAAGTGGTCTCGATGATGTAAACAAATTTTCAGCAGTTAATACACCTTCTACAATATCCTCAACATCACTTGATGTAAGAGTTTTTTTAGAAGACTCAAAAAAATTAATAAACTCCTCTTTATATTGTTCAGAACTTATATCTTGTTTTCCAGTTTCATCAGACCTATGTCCGCTCGAAACCTCATTTTCAAGCATAGTAATAAAAATTAACCAATAAATTAAAGGTATTATAAAAATACCAAATTTTGACAAAAATTTCCAGAAGTGTTATATTATCACTCGAAGTGCAAGAGTGATAATTTTTCAATATTTCACTATGGTTCCACAAAATTTTACTAACAAAGCAAAGGAAGCTCTACAAGAAGCTTCCAAAATAGCACAAAAAAATAATCACACCCAAATACAACCCCCTCATCTCTTCTCTGCTTTATTAGCACAAAAAGAGGGTGTTGTTAGATCCGTATTGAAAAAATTAGATGTGAATATAAAGGAGTTAGACAATGAAATAAAAAATTTAATTAAAAAGCTACCACCAGAAGATAGTGGTTTTAATGAAGATGGATTGGGTAGAATTACTATGAGTAAATCAATGGCCTATATAATTAAAAATGCCCAAAAAGAGTCAAAAGAAATGGGTGATGAGTATATAAGTGTCGAACATATATTACTAGCATTTCTCTCTAATCAAAACCCAATAAGTGAGGAACTGTCAAATAAAAAAGTTCAATATGATGATGTAAAACAAGTGATTAATGATATTAGAGGAAATAGAAAAATTGAATCACCAAGTGCTGAAAGTACATACGAGGCACTAGATAAATATGGAATCAACTTCACCGAGATGGCAGAAAATGAAGAGATCGACCCTATAATCGGGAGGGATGAGGAGATTAGAAGGGTTATGCAGGTTTTATCGAGAAGAAAAAAGAATAACCCGGTTTTGATTGGTGAAGCCGGTGTAGGTAAAACAGCTATAGTAGAAGGATTAGCTCAAAGAATTATTAACGGAGATGTGCCTGAAAGTCTCGAAAATAAACAAGTAATCTCATTGGATATAGGTTCTCTATTAGCTGGAACAAGGTTTAGAGGGGAATTTGAAGAAAGATTTAAAGCTGTATTAAATGAGATAAAAGAATCAGATGGTGATATCATTTTATTTATCGATGAACTGCATACAATAATGGGCGCTGGTTCTTCTGAAGGTGCAGTAGATGCTTCTAACCTCTTAAAACCAGCACTAGCCCGTGGTGAACTGAATGCTATAGGAGCTACCACCTTAGATGAATACCAAGAACACATAGAAAAAGATGCAGCTTTTGAAAGAAGGTTCCAACAAATTTATGTAGAAGAACCATCTAATGAAGATGCAATTGCTATACTACGAGGTATAAAAGAAAAATATGAAGTTCATCACGGTGTAAAAATTACTGACCCAGCTCTGGTTGCGGCAGTTAAGTTATCTGACAGATACATAACAGAGAGAAATCTTCCTGACAAAGCTATTGATCTAATGGACGAAGCTACATCTTCACTTAGATTAGAAATCGAGTCTAGACCTGATGAACTCGATAAAATGAAACGAGAGATCATGAAAATGGAGGTAGAGGTGCAAGCTCTAGAAAATGAAGATGATCCGGAGTCTCAAGAAAGACTGGAAGATCTGAAAGAAGAACTGGAAAATCTACGAGAAGAAAGCAATGAGCTGGAAGTTCACTGGAAAAATGAAAAAGACATAATAAAGGAGATTAGAAATAAGAAAAAGAAAATTGATGAGCTGAAACAAGAGGCGGAAAAACTTGAAAGACAAGGTGCACTACAAAATGTAGCAGAAATAAGATATGCAGAAATCCCAAAAACAGAAAAAGAGGTTGAAGAGTTAGAAAAGAAGCTTGAAGATATACAAACTGATAAATCAATCTTAAAAGAAGAAATCACTGAAGAAGATATAGCAAAAGTAGTCTCTCGGTGGACAGGCATCCCAGTTTCAAAGATGCTACAAAGTGAAAAAGAGAAACTTGCAAACATGGAAAACGAGCTCAGTAAACGTGTAATAGGGCAAGATGAAGCTATAGAAGCTGTCTCCAACGCTATACGAAGGTCTCGTGCCGGCGTCGCTAACAAAGATAAGCCCATAGGATCCTTCCTTTTCTTAGGACCTACAGGAGTTGGAAAAACAGAGCTTGCAAAAACATTAGCAGAGTTCTTATTCGATGATGAAGAAGCTATGGTTCGGGTAGATATGAGTGAATATATGGAAAAACATGCAGTAAGTAAGTTCACCGGTTCACCACCTGGCTATGTAGGCTTTGAGCAAGGTGGTCAATTAACTGAACAGATCAGAAAAAGGCCATATTCTGTAGTTTTGTTTGATGAGATAGAGAAAGCTCACCCTGAAGTATTTAATACAATGCTGCAAATCTTAGATGACGGGCATATAAAAGATGGAAAAGGTAGAGAGGTTAACTTCAAAAACACTGTGATTATAATGACGAGTAATATTGGTAGTGATAAGATTATGAAGCTTGGCACCAAAGGTGAGTTTGGCTTTGAAGCAGGGGAAGAAAAGACTATAGAAGAACAAGAAGAAAAAATAAAAACACAAGTTAATAATAAGCTAAAAGATAACTTCCGACCAGAATTCTTGAACAGAGTGGATGAAAAAATAATCTTCCACCCGCTATCTCAAGATGATCTTCGTGAAATTATCGACCTTCAACTATATGAAGTTGAACAAAGACTAGATGAAGAAAAAATCGGCCTCGAAGTAACCGATGAAGCAAAAAAATACTTAGCTGAAAAAGGCTATGATCCTAACTATGGCGCCAGACCACTACAAAGAGTGATACAGACCGAGGTATTAGATCAGATTGCTTTAGATATAATTCAAGAAGATATCGAAGAAAGAGAGACTGCAGTAGTCGATGTAGAATCTGATTCAGAAGAGGACGAAATTGTAGTCACACAAAAATAACTAAATAAAAAAACAAATAAAGAGGTCCTTATCGGGCCTCTTTTTTATTTAATCTTATTTAAAATCTGATCTAATTTATCTACAGTATAATCTATTTTATCTTTAGTAGTAGACTTCCCCATTGAAAAACGAATACTGTGGCTACTGCAACCACAAAGTAGATCAACTGCATTTGGCAAATTTTTATCTTCATTAAAACTGCAAGCAGAACCTGAAGAGCAATAAATATCTTCAGAGTCTAAATATAACAATGCCTTCTCTCCCTCTACATCTGCCAAAGAAATATTCAAATTATTGGATATCCTCTTTTCTTTATCTATCTCAGCACCATTTAATTTTATCTCACATTCAAGCTTTTGTTTTAACTGCTTCCAAAAATAGTTTTGTAATTCAAATAATCTATTTCTTTCCTGTTCTCTGTTTGATTGAACTCTATCAACAGCTTCAGCCATTCCTACGATGTTTGCTACATTTTCCGTACCAGACCTTAAGCCTTCTTCTTGTCCTCCTCCATAAATTATAGGTTCAAGTTCTACATCTCTATTTTTATATAATACACCTACACCTTTTGGTCCATAAATCTTGCTGCCATTTATTACTAAGAAATCAGTATGTAGTTTTCTTACATCCAAATGAAGATAATTTGTAGCTTGACAGGCATCAGTATGATATAGAGGAAACTTGGAATTATTCTCTTTTCGGAATTTTAAAATCTCCTTCCCTATTTTCTGAATGGGATAAATATTTCCTATTTCATTATTCACATACATAAAAGAAACCAATATGGTATCCGATCTTAATGCTTCAACAAACCCATCTACATCAAACCAACCATTATCATCAACGCTTAAATATGTAACCTCGAATCCCTTTTGCTCTAATTGCTTGATAGGTTTTAATACTGAAGGGTGTTCTAATTTTGTAGTAATTATGTGTTTTCCTTTTTCCTTATACTTCTCAGCTGCTCCTAAAATTGCTAAATTATTAGCCTCTGTTGCACTGCCGGTAAAATAGCATGTATCAGGTTGAGTTTTGAAGTTATCCGCAACCTTTTCTCTGGCTTCTTCTGTCGCCTCTTTCGCCTCTACGCCCAATTTATGCAGAGCTGAAGGGTTACCAAATTTATCTTTAAAAAAAGGTTGCATTTTTGAAAGAACATTATCATTTACCGGAGTTGTCGCAGCATGGTCTAAGTACACTTCTGTCATACTAATCAACTTTAAGATTATTAATACTAGAGATCACATTAAAATTATTTATATAGGAAGAGTCATATTTATGTTGCTGTCTTGTTGTTGAACATCTTCTTCTTCGTAATCAAAATCAAAATCTACTGAAATTGGTTGTAAATCCCCTTTAAGGTTTTCATGGTACAGCATTTTATTTTCTCTTCCAAACTCATATACATCTTTGGTAACCTTCACATCTTGCTCGCAATAATCTTTAATCTTTTCGATCTCTCCTTCTTCATACCACTCCATAGCTTTTACACCATCCGCACTCTTCTCCACTCCTTCCAGGGTTGCTTTTGCAATATCATCAAGCTTAAATCGCTGACCTGAAGACTCCTTAATCCTTTCAAGCAAGTCTAGATGTGGGATTTGACTTAGATCACCTGCATAAAAATTATTCAAAACTGGTACATCAAAATGCTTGCTGTTATATCCAATTAATAAATCTGCCTGTTCGAGTTTTTTCCACAAATCTCCAAGTTGGTCCTCGTCGTAAGATTCGTATTGTTCTTCTTCATAATCATACAAAGATACTACAGTTACATCTAATTCTTCTTTGTTATTTATATCACCATAAGTCTCAATATCAAAAACAATCTCTTTTTTAGAATCAGACATGAGTTTTTAATTAAATATTTACAGCCAGTATTTTATCAAATTAAAAAGCCTATAAAAAGTTCTAGAATTAATTCTCCAACGCTTCTTCTATCTTATTTTTATCAAATCCTACTATGATCTCACCATCTATATCCACTACAGGAACTCCCATTTGATCAGATTTATCAATCATTTCTTGCTGTTTCTCTTGGTCCTGTGATACATCATAATCTTCATAATCAACATCATTTTCGTCAAGAAAAGACTTGACCTTTTTACAATAAGGACATGAAGGTGTAGAGTATACTGTAACCGACATAAAATTATATTTATTTTATTAAGTAGTCTTATAATTACATCATTCTCCAGCAAAGTCAACTTAAAATAAAAAGATATTCATTATTTTGGTATAATTATAAAAAAATTAAACCGATTCAATGAAAAAAATTATAACAATAATAATCAGCTTACTCCTGTTTTTTTCTGTACCACAAGTCACTCACAGCCAAGATAAAAGCACACAGAATAATTCTACAAAAAGCTTAGAAGCAGAAATTATTGAAGTAGGAGCGGATTTTATAAGAGTTAAAAGTGATGATGGACAAAGATATACTTTAGACAAAAACTCTCAATTTAAACTTGCAGGACAGGTTCATAAAGGAGATGATGTGATTTTAAAAGAAGTAATTCGAGATGGGCAAAAAGAATATATCATCTCCTCCTTCGATAGGAGCGGATCTATCATTATGCTTTTTGTTTTATTTGCTATAGTTTTAGTATTAGTCAATGGAAAAAGGGGTTTAAAATCTTTACTCAACTTGATAATTACTTATACAATAATTCTATCTATCATTATTCCACTAATACTTAACGGCTGGTCACCAGTATTAGTAACAGTAGTCGGAGGTATCATAGCAATGGGATGGAATGTATATTTTTCTCATGGAATAAATAAAAAATCACATGCAACTATGGCAGGGATCGCTTCTAGCCTACTGATAGTGGGAGTGTTGGGCTGGTTATTTATAAGATATGGTTCTCTTTCCGGTTCAATTGAACAAGGAGCGAATATACTATACGGAGTTGGCTACAAAAATATAAACTTTAGAGGTTTGCTCTTAGCCGCTGTGCTTATCGGTGCCTTAGGTGTGCTCGATGATTTGGTAGTCAGCCAGGTTTCAGTGGTCAAGGAGTTAAAAGATAAAAATCCTGACATCTCCAAAACAGAGCTTTTCAAATCAGCAATGCGAGTGGGACATGACCACACAAGCGCTATAGTAAATACTTTAGTACTAGCTTATACCAGCGCCTCGTTCCCATTGGTTATATTATTTTCTGTCGGTGTTAAACCATTTAATTCTTTAACTAACACCTTAAATAACGAAACAGTAGCTACAGAGATAGTTAGAATGCTAGTTGGTGGTATAGGCATCTTACTTAGTATGCCTATAGCTACCGTAATTGCTACTTACCTCTTTGAAGAAGAATAAATTTATTTTACAAAACCCATATTTACAATAAGAACCAGCCACATCACCCCTATACCAGCCATAAAGGTTAAAAGTTGGAGTACAGACTTGGTTACATTCGGATCTTCATGATGTAGCTCGGGTATGAGATCAGCACCGGCTATATATACAAAATTTCCTACAGCAAAAGGGATTAAGATAGAACTAATATTTTGAACGTAATTACTCAAAAACAAAGCTAAAACTGTACCCGCAACAGAGGTTAGAGCAATAAGAAAATTCACAAACAGTGCCTTTACTCTAGAAAAGCCCCCATGAACCAAAACTCCATAATCACCTATTTCCTGCGGAACCTCGTGTATAATAACAGCAATTGTAGTTGTAATACCAAGTTCTACACTTACTAAAAAACTAGCCCCTATAATCAAACCATCTATAAAATTATGCACCCCATCACCAAATAAGTTCATTATTGCTACAGGCTGTGGTTTGCACTCTTCTCCTTCAGTTATAGGGTGATGGCAATGCCTCCATCTTACTACTTTTTCCACTAAAAACATTATTACTATACCAGCCAGTAAATATAAAGAAACTTCTAAGGTGAAACCTTCCCTTTTGACTATTTTTGGAAGTAAATGAATAAATGCACCCCCGAACAAGCCTCCCGCAGCAAAACTTACAAGATAAATTAAACCTTTTTTAAGCTTTTCAGTAGCTATAGAGAGAGTTAAAATTCCAATAAAAGAAATTAAGCTTACTACCACTACACTGGATATAGCATAAATGTAGGTATTAAGCATTACTATTATGTCTTGTTAATCCTTATAATGAAACTAAGATCGTCCAGCATAATTATATTATTAATTTTTCTTTATTTCAACTGTAATATTAAATTGTAGCAAATATACTTATCCAAGTAAGATTTTTTTGAAACTTTTCTGAGTTTTCTAAGAATATGTTCTTTATTTTAAAATTATGTGAATTAAGTAATTCTTTAATTTCATCCTTAGTATAATAAGCAAAAAACTTTTGATTGCCATTATACCTATCTTTCTCAACAAACTTTTCTCCCTCCCCTTGCTTGAAAGACATAAAGATAGTCCCTTCTGGTTTTAAAACTCTTTTAAGTTCTTTAACTGCCTCATTTATCTCTTCTTTAGGAATATGAGGCAATAAAGCGCAACACCAAATCCCATCAAAACTATTTTGAGAAAAATTTAATTGTCTAACATCCATCTCCTTAAAATATGCATTAGGAGAATTCTCTTCTGCTCTTTTTAACATTTCTTCTGATAAATCTATTCCTAAAACTTCTAAGTTATTTTCTGAAAAATATTTTGCATCTCTACCAGAACCACAACCTGCATCTAAAACTTTGTCACCTTCTAGTTCTTCTATAAATTTATCAGCATTATCTTTAATCCAATCTAAGTCCGAATAAGAATTATCATAATCTTCTGCTATATGGTTGTAAGTTTCAATTGTTACTTCAATCGGTTCTTTTTTCTTCATAATTTAACTTAATTTATAAAAAATTGTCGGGCACAATTATTTATGCCCGACTTAGAATATTTACCCCCTAAAACCTATCTTTTACAGTCTGAATCAGTTCCTGAAGCCCTTCCTTATTTGCTGTAGTGGTTTCTTGCCAAATAGTTTCTATAACAGAATCTGCATCGCCTTGATTGCACTTTTTCAGTAGATATTGATTTTCTCTTGAAAGAGATTTAAAAACTAAATGCTCCCCTTTGCCACACAAACGAACACTTCTTCCATCTTTTGTTGTTTTAAGACCTTCTAATCTCCAATCGCCATTATCCCTCTCACGCACATCATAAATATAACAATTTCCAGCTTGAAAGACTTTCTTATCAAGTTCTTTCATTTTATTCTTAGTCATTTCCATGCTCATTATTAATCTCCCGCGGTGGCATTGGATTAATTAATGAACACTATTTAACATAACAAAATTTGCTTATTCTAACAAGCTTAAATTGAGGCCTCATTTTAAACCCTCTTTTAATAAGTAAGCCCGCCCTTAAATACGGAATATTTCATCGTCTCGGGGCGGGAAACATTTCACAAATGAAAAATGAAATTCTATCTATCCGTAATTCTCTTCTAAATATTCTACAATATCATCAGACTCGTACATCATAGTAATCTCTCCGTTTGAACTATCAACTAAAAAAGGCACTTGTTCTTGGCCACCTAATTTTTTTAGCAGGGTTCTGTCCGAACCTTTAGGTACATTTCTGCAAATGTAATCCAGCTCGAGTTCAGTAAGTTTCTCTCGTACTTTCTGACAGTATGGACAACCCTCAAATTGATATAACTCTAACATAAAATATGATTAGTAAATAAATTATTTAATTAAAATTACTTTTCTGATTGTTCGAACTTTGATCTGGCATCACGAACTGCGTTGCGGAATATCTCATTAATAGCTGGATGTATATAAATGTAATCCAAAATCTCATCAAGTGTATTCTCATTATACATAAATGCATTAGCAGTATGGATCATATTAGCGGCTTGCTCGCCCACGACATGAGCACCTATCAGCTCTCTGCTTTCTGTATCAAATATGGCTTTAGCTAAGCCGTACTCAGGCATCATAGCCATACCTTTGGCAGAGCTTTCATACTTATTCATTCCCACTATATAATCCTCACCTTTTTCTTTACCTTTATCTTTTAGCTCATCCTCGGTAACTCCTACTCCGCCTATCTGCGGATCAGAGAAAATGGCATGAGGTACGGGTGGGTACTCCAGCTTCTCATCGGTTTCTTCTTTCACCGCTGATTCCATTAGATACTCACCTTCATAATTTACGGTGTGGCGAAAAAAGTAATTACCTACCACATCACCCAGAACCCAAACATTATCTTGTGTAGTCTCAAGATAATCATCAGCCTTAATAAAGCCGCCGTCATCAGTCTCAATATTAGTATTTTCTAGGCCCAGCGTAGTCGTATTAGGCTGAATTCCGGTAGCTACCAGTAGTTCATCTACCACAAACTCTTTTTTGCTGCCTATTTTATCTTCCGCCTGGACCAAAAACTTTTCTTTATCATCATCATAATCAACCTTCGTTGCTTGAGTATCGAGATATACATTATGCTTAGAAGCAAAGGCTTTGGTAAACTCTTCTCTGATGTCCTTATCCTCATTGCTGATCATATGATTACGAACTAAAACATGCAGCTCTGTTCCCATCTGACCGTAAAAATGACCTAACTCAGTTGCGATATACCCGCCACCGATTATTACCATATCATCGGGTTGATCCGTATTTCTAAGTGCTTCTCTGCTAGTCATATACGGAGTATCCTCGAGCCCTTCTATCGGGGCAATGAATGGTCTAGCTCCGGTAGCTATAAAGATCTTCTCAGCGGTTATTCTTTCTCCGTCTACTTCCACTACTTTATTGTCTACAAACTTACAATGGTGGTTATAATAATCGATGTGAGAGTGCTCCTCATATGCGGGAGGGATACTAGCTGCCTCTTCATCTACAGTATCGTTGACTCTACTTACCAGCTCTTCCCAGTTTACATCATAGTCTTGATCAAGCGTGAGACCATATTTATCCGACTTGTCTATCTTACTGGCAATATCGGCCGGATAAATCAACATCTTAGAGGGAATACAGCCCCGATTCAAACAAGTGCCACCCATCTTCTCTTGCTCAATTGCAGCCACATCAAGCCCGAGATCAGCTGCCGGCGAGATTATCTTAGCTCCACCTCCTCCGCCAATAACTATTATATCGTAAGATTTCATGTTTGAGTTTTTTTAACTTATAAAAACTTACTGTTTAAAGTTTAGCAAAATAAAAGAAAAACAAGCCCTGTTGATAACTAATCTTGAGAATAAAGACCTTCTTCTTTTAGAGCTTGACTAATTGGATCATCGGTATCCTCTACCTTATGTGCCGGGCTGTATTCTCGGCCATATTCGATCATACGAAGAGTAAAATTTTTCCACTCATCTTGTGGTAAAATCTCCATCAAATCTTGCTCTATTTTATCAGGTTTCTCTTCATCGGTAAGGCCGAATTTTTGTGACAGCCTCTGAACATGTGTGTCCACTGCTACCCCTTCTGATTTACTGAAAGCCTCACTAAGTACCACATTAGCCGTTTTTCGCCCTACTCCAGAAAGCTCTTGCATATCTTCTAAATTTTTTGGGATCTCGCCGTCAAAATCCTGCCCTATCTTCTCAGCTGTATCTAAAATATATCCTGCTTTGCTATTGTATAGCCCGATGGAGTCAATCTCACCTGCCAACTCATCTTTCTCCAAGTCCAGATAATCTTCTCTAGTTGGATATTTGTCGAACAGCTGTTCTGTCACTTCATTGACTTTTTTATCGGTGGTTCGAGCAGACAAAATTACTGCCACCAGCAGCTGCCAGGTATTGTCATAGTTCAAGGCTGTGCTTGGATCTTCTGGAAATAATTCTTTAAGTTTTTTGACTACAATTTGAGCTCGTTTCTTCTTTTTTGGTTTAGATTGCATAATATTTGAATAACATAATCATGGCGGACAAAGCAAAAACTCTGCCCGCCGAACAAAACGAAACAAGGGGTATATTCAAAAAATAGTTACCTCTCTTCTCTTTTCTTTAGTATCTTTTTTCTTTGTCTTTCTTCTTTTTTCTTCTGCTACCTCTTCCTTAGGTCTAGGAAGATATCCAACATTGAAACTAATACGTCCATCTTCTCTGTTTTCCAAATTTTTTAAATCTCCCAACTTTATCCTGGGTGCCATGTATTCTATTTTTTTACTACTATCGTCTTCACCCATAAAGCCCTCCTACTTTTTAATGAAAGGTCGACTACTCGCAAATCAATTATATCAAAGCAAAATCGAAAAGCAAAAAGAGTAAAAAATTAAACTTATTTTTTCGTAGAGGTAGATCCAGAGTCTCCCTTACATTTAGTACCAAGACCACCTACACAACTCTCAGATGGTGGCTCACCTCTTTCCGGACATTTTCCTGAATAGATACAAGCTTTATCTGTAACTTGTTTTAATTGCTCTTTTATATTCGGGCCGGTTTTTGGGCCGTAACTAATCAAAATTCGATCCAGATCATCGAAAACAAAATCGCTATAATTCGTTACTCTTTTACCATTTACATACATCTTCAGAGAATTATTTTCATTTGTGCAATATTCTGCTCCATTATCCAGCTGAAAACATTTATCAGTAAGCCTCATTCCCAAGCTTTCAAAATGCTCAGATAGTGGTACCTCGGATTTGTGCTGATGGATAATATCCCCAACCTGGTCATGATGATGGGAATATTTGTGCTTATGGTTCTCCTCGTTAGACTGATATCTCTTTTTGGACAAATCAATCTGGCGACCATTAATAAAGATAGCTATATCTGCATGTTTATGTACTTGTTTTTTGCTAGAAGTTACACTTAAATCTTGATTATTTTTAGCTTTTTCAACTACGTTCACAAATTCATTCAAATTTCTAGGAGGCCTATCTAGCACTTGGCCGCCTACAATAAATGAAGGAGTGCCTCTCAAGTTAAATTTTCCAGCTGTCCTCATATCCTTTCTGATGCTTTCATCCACCTCTTCACTTTCATAATCTTGTTTAAATTGAGCAATTTCCAACCCTATTTCTTCAGCATAAGAGACAAACTTGCTTTTTGGGTTACTTAAACTCTTCCACTCTTTTTGTTTTTCAAATAATTTGTCGTGCATTGCCCAAAACTTTCCTTGTCTTCCCGCAGCCTCTGCAGCCCTTGCAGCATCCATTGCATTTTGGTGAGTTTGAGTCAAGGGCAGATGCCTAAAAACCAACTGCAAACCATCAACTTTTTGTATCAACTGACTTAAAAGCGGCTGATAAGCCTTACATGCAGGACACTGAAAATCACCATACTCTACTAATGTAATCTTTGGAGCATCAGCGCCTTTCTTCCAGTCTTCAGAATCTATACTTACATCTACAGTTCTTCCTCCGGAAATACCACCATCATTTCCGGAATTCTTAACCATAAATACCCCAAAAATTACCGTCAAAACCAAAATGCCACCTACTATTAACCATATAGTCTGATTGTTTTCTAAGTCGAACATGTTTTATTTTTTTAAAAAATAAAATTAATAAATTGCCTAGTTTATATTTGATTTGTACTTTGTATTTTTCAACTCTGCTTGCTATAATCCTACCAAAGTCAAATATAACTTGCAACTATATGGCAAAATACAAAAAGTCCATTTTTATTTTCAGACGCGGCTTAAGAAGAAAAGATAATACCGGATTAATCTCGGCTCTAAAGAACTCAAACCAAGTATTGCCGTGCTTTATTTTTAGCCCAAAGCAACTAGAAAATAATGAATATAAAAGCAATAATGCCGTGCAATTTATGATCGAGTCGCTAAAAGATTTAAATGATCAGCTCAAACAACAAAAAGGGGGGCTCTATAAGTTCTACGGAACCCAACCAAATATAATCTCAAAGCTATTAAAAAAACACGATTTTGATGCTGTATTTACTAACAGAGACTATACCCCTTTTAGTAGAAAAAGGGACAAAAAAATTAAAAAAGAATGCAAAAAAAGAGACGTCGATTTCATTCAAAAAAATGACTACCTATTGATTGAACCTGAAGATATTGAAACAAATGAAAGCAATCCATACAAAGTATTTACACCTTTTTATAAGAAAGCAAAAAAGAAAAGAATAGATAAACCAGAAACCAACCAACACACTAACTATTTTACAGGAGATATAGATATTTCTAAGAGCAAAAAAATTTATAACAAAATTCTAGCATCTAAAAATGATAAAATATTCAAAAAGGGCGGAAGAAAAGAAGCTATGAAGATCATTAGAAACCTACATAATTATGATGAATATGATAAACAGAGAGAATTGCCTGCTAGAGACGGCACTACCGGGCTATCAGCTCACAACAAGTTTGGTACAATTTCAATCCGAGAGCTGTACTGGGATATACGAGATCAATTAAATAAAGAACATACATTGATACAAGAGCTGTTTTGGCGTGATTTTTTCACCCACATAGCTTTTCATTTTCCTAAGGTTTTTGGAGAGCCGTTTTATGAAAAATATAAGCAATTCAACTGGAGCTACAGCAAGAAGAAATTTAAGGCGTGGAAAAAAGGTGAAACCGGGTTTCCTATAGTAGATGCCGGAATGCGACAACTTAATACTACAGGCTGGATGCACAACCGAGTGCGCATGATAGTTGCGTCATTTTTAACCAAAGATTTAAGAATAGACTGGCGCTGGGGAGAAAAATATTTTGCAAGTAAATTAGTAGATTATGATCCTGCAGTAAACAATGGAAACTGGCAGTGGGCAGCTTCAACCGGATGTGATTCTCAGCCTTACTTTCGTATTTTTAACCCCTGGACACAGCAAGAAGATTATGACCAAAAGGCAGAATATATCAAAAAATGGATACCTGAACTTAAAGACATAGAACCAAGTAAAATCCATCAACTAAACGAAACCACACAACCTATAAAGGATATCCAATACCCAGAACCAATAGTCGACCATGACACACAAAGAAAAAAGACACTAGAAAAATTTAAACAACTGAACTAATGAGATTTTTTACTCTCAAAAATAAAGAAACTAATTTTCAAGAATTTATAAACTTTTGGAAGCAATTCTATTACAACAAAAACAAAGACGACTATAAAAAATATATAAATAAAAAAAAACTAACCACTAAAGAACTAGAACAATTCAGCAAGTGGCGGAATAACTCTGAAAATTTAAATCAATCTAAGCAGGCAGCATGGGAGCAAGTGGAAGAGAAAATCAATCTACTTAATAAATTTAAAAAACAAAAAGATATAAATGTAAAAAAATTTCGAGATGAGTTTAAATTTTTACGACCGAGATGGTTGATATACTTACTGCATTGGTGCGCTCCAAGTCAGTATCCAATTTACGACGAATATACTCACACTACTCAAAGGTACATTCAGTTTCAAATTATTGAAGAAATGCCGTATCAGGACAGGATAATCGAGGACTTTTACTTTAATCACTACGTCCCCGACTTTTATCGAAAAGTGAACAAAGAAAATTTGAGCCCCACAGAAATATACGGAGGGCTTAATTCTTTTGGTAAGTTTCTACTTAGCGTATTAGATAAAAATAAAATGTTACTAAAATGACCTACGGTTAGATAACAAAAGATGTTACTATGGTGTGTTTACTTTTTAAGACAAACACACCATGGACAAACAAGGTAAAGATGATCTTTTCAATAAATATCTAGACAGATATTTAACAGCAGATAAGAAAGAAAAAGGAGAAATAA
>JBDGRL010000042.1:0-3208 GCA_042218065.1 Candidatus Magasanikiibacteriota bacterium
TGCGAGACTTGAGCACTTTACTGACAAAGACGGGCCATTGATTAACACTACAAAACCCCCGCCCTTGGCGGGGGATTGATTTTTTTACTTTCTCTAGAGTTTGGTGGACTGGATTATAAAATCTTTACTGCGTTCCACCAGTTGTCGATATAGTTACCACGCTCGTTTTGGTATTTCAGATAGTAAGCGTGTTCCCACACATCTAGACCTAGGATAGGTTCATGACCTTCTAGGTAGGGCGAGTTTTGATTTTTTGTCGAGTATACCTCTAAGTTCCCTTCATTATTTCTTACCAACCAGGACCAGCCGCTACCAAATACACCTGACGCATTATCGCTAAATTTTTCCTTGAAAGATGCCACTGACCCAAACTCATCTTCAATCTCGGAGACTAGCTCTTGATCTACATTTTTATCAGGACCCATAATATTCCAAAATAGTCGGTGATTTACAAAGCCTCCTCCTTTTTGGCGTAGCTTAGTTTTATCTTCCTTTGGAATATCTAAGCTATCCAGGTTTTCCAAAAGCTTCTCGATAGGCTCATCCAAGGAGTGTTTTTCGAGAACCGAGTTCATTCCATTTGTATATCCTTGGTGGTGTCTTTTATGGTGGACACGCATTGTTTTTTCGTCTATATAAGGCTCGAGTGCATCATAGCTATAATCTAAATCAGGAAGGGAATAATCCATATTTGATTTGGTTAAGAATTACTCTGTAATTATAATAACTTTTATCTCCATCTTTTTCAACAAACTCTTTATCCACATTGTAGCAGATTTATAGCTATCATATAATATAAGAAACAAAATTAACTATCTGTATGAAGCAAATTAATTTTCCGACGATACTAACCATTTTCGGAATTACCGGAGATCTAGCTGAGAAAAAACTGCTGCCGTCTTTGTTGGAGCTGTATAAGCTGGGTTTGCTGCCGGATAAATTTAAGGTAGTGGGGTTTTCCCATACAGATCTAACTTCAGGTTCAAAAGATGAAGACCAGGCTCTACGAGAGTATGTAAAAGATAAACTAGAATCACAAGATTATGATTTGGGCGACAAGCAGGATTTTATTGATTCTTTTCACTATCAGCAGGGAGATTTTACTGATCTGGGTGATTTCAACAAGCTAAGAGAACATATCGATCAGCTAGAAGACTCTTTTAGTCAGTGTGCTAATAAGCTTTATTATCTCGCATCTTCTCCAAAATTTTATGAGGCGATATTAACCCAGCTGGAAAGGGCGGATTTGGATAAGCCTTGCAGCAGAGAGACCGGCTGGGCCCGGCTTTTGATTGAAAAGCCTTTTGGCAAAGATATTGAATCAGCTAAGGCACTAGATCGAAAATTATCCGAAGTGTTTAAAGAGGAGCAGATATTTCGAATCGATCACTACCTAGAGAAAGCAATGGTCCAGGATATTTTGACCTTCCGCTTTACCAATACCATGTTTGAGCCAGTATGGAATAGGGATTGTATAGAAAAGATAGAGGTGAAGATTCATGAGGATTTTGGGGTAGAAGGTAGAGGTGCTTTTTATGATGAGATAGGGGCATGGAGAGATGTTGGTAAAAATCATGGCCTTCAAATGTTGGCTACCGTAACCATGGATAACCCGAAGACACTGGAGGCGGAGGATATACGAAAAGAAAGAGAGGAACTATTTCAAGATCTGCATTGTATGGACAAACAAGAGATAAAAGAAAACACCATACGCGCTCAATATGAAGGGTATCAGGATATAGAAGGTGTAGCTGATAGTTCTGAGACCGAAACTTTCTTTAGAATTAAAACAGAGATTGATAATGACCGGTGGAGAGGAGTGCCAATTACTATCGAGTCGGGCAAGCAGCTTCATGGCAAGCACGCCGGTATTGAAGTGCATTTCAAGCCCTCAAAATTTGCTGTCTGCCCACCTGAAGGTGAGTGTGACCAGAAGAATAAAGTAATATTCAGAGTTCAACCGGATCAGGAGATTTGGATTAATTTTGTATCTCGAAAGCCTGGTTTTAAATATGAGCTCGACACGGAAACTCTAAAATTTTCTCGAGAAGATAATGGTGAACAGTCTCCCGGGGCTTACCAAAAAGTGTTGTATGACGCTTTTCAAGGAGATCAGACCACCTTTGCCAGCACAAAGGAAATAGAGTCCGCCTGGGAGTTTACAGAGCCGATTCTTAAAACTTGGCAGAAAGATCATCCGCCTCTTAAAACTTACCCTACAGGGACCGATCCTGATAATATCATTTAAAAAAGAATATAAGCTATGCTCGGATTTCACTTTATGTGACCTCGGAGCGAAGCGAGAATGAGAGCATAGCTTATATTCTTTTTAACAATTCTACTCCATGGTAAACAAAATAGCGATGATCGGGCTCGGTCCGATGGGAAAAAATCTTTCTTTAAATATGATAGATAGTAATATTGATGTGGTTGGCTTTGATGTTTCGGAGGATGCCAGAGCTGAGGCTGAGGAGGCTGGCATTAATACGGTAGACTCTATGCAAAAGGCAATCGATAGCTTTGATGGGCAGAAAGCGTTTTGGGTTATGGTGCCTGATACTCACGTAGACGAAGTGCTAGAAGATCTGTCTAAAGATCTGGATCCGAGCGATATTTTGATAGAAGGAGGTAATAGTTTCTATAAGGACACTATAGACAGAGTACGTTGGGCAAATGAGAAAGATCTGCTATTTATCGGCACCGGGGTCTCCGGCGGGGCAAAAGGAGCTCGAGAAGGTCCTTGTTTGATGCCCGGAGGGGACAAGGAAGCCTACGATGCAGTAGAAGATATATTGGTGGAGATAGCTGCCGAGGCGCATGGAGAGCCATGTGTAGATTATATGGGCCCCGAAGGTGCGGGCCACTTTGTGAAGATGGTACACAACGGTATTGAATATGCGATTATGGAAGCTATAGTAGAAGCTTATCACATTATGCATGAAGCCGGGTTTTCTTACGAAGAGATGCAGAGCTATTTTGAAGAGTGGTCAAACAGCCACGAGCTTGGAGGGTATTTAACTGAGATTACAGCAGATATTTTAGATACTACTGACGAGAAGACAGATAAACCAAAAGTAGAAACTATACTCGACACAGCGTCACAAAAAGGTACAGGCAGATGGACATCCCAAGTTGCTCGGGATATGGGTGTCTCTGTCGAGCTAATCGGAGACGCTGCTTTTGAGAGAACTCTATCATCATTTAAGGA
>JBDGRL010000043.1:0-11258 GCA_042218065.1 Candidatus Magasanikiibacteriota bacterium
ACGTCATGTTTGTTCTTTTCTATCATAAGTGTTGCGTTAAATGCTTGAATTGAGGGGAACCGTTGAAAAACTTACATAATCAGAAGAATGCAGGACTAATTCTGAGCTGAAGCCTTCAGCTTGTCTGACCAGCGAAGCTCAGAATTAGTCTGAGCCAGACTTTAGGATAGTTTTTCAACGGTCTCAATTGAGAACAAATAAAAAAGCTCTCCGGGCCGGATTTGAACCGGCGACAAACTGGTTAACAGCCAGTTGCTCTACCCCTGAGCTACCGGAGAATTTAGCAAACATATCTTATCAATTTATACGAGTTTTTTCAACCTATAAATCTATCTCTATCTTTGAAAATTTGTTTACCTTTGCTGCCAAGACAAGAGCTACAACTCCAAGAAGTACCAAAAGTGCTGCTACTAAATAACTTAACAGCTCCGGATAAACAAAAATAAGGATACCTACTCCTAAAGATAGAACCCCTTGAATAATAAGTCCACCAACTATATTTTTGATGAACTTAATTACAAGTTCTATTTTTTCCATGCTATAGGATTAATTATTAGCAACTTAATTATAACACAAACTAAATAAATAAAAAAAGCGCCGCCCCCCCAGACGGCTGTTACTCCTCTTCTTCTTCGTTTTCATCTGATCCTGCTGAATCCGCAGGAAAAAAGATATATAAGTAAATCTTGTAAAAAATTCGCTGGATCACCTTTGACATTCCAGTACCGCTTCTATCCATCGCTTCCTCCAAGACTTAAGTCAAACGAAAGAGCGAGTAAATCCGATTAAATTATATTAAAAACACAAACATTCTTCAACTTGAAACTGACATATTTAAAAAATTTTTTTGAATTTCCTCTAATTTTCTTTTATCTTTCTCTCTTAAAGCAGAGACTACCTTTTGTGATTTCTGTTTTAACTTTTTATCGACTGTTCTGATCTGTTTATCTATTTTCAAAGATTTTTTATTTATACCATCTAAAAATAGTCCGTCTAGTGATTTTACCCTAGACAAAGCTACATACCCCATACCTTCTATGAAGCACTTGCTTAAATCAATCTCAGCCTTATCCAACGTCATACCTTGACTTTTATGAACAGTAAGTGCCCAAGCTAATTTTAGAGGCATCTGCTCCACTTTAGCTTGAACCTCTCCCTCTTGTTTTATTTTCCATTCTTTTGGTGTTACAGTTATGTGCTTCCCTTCTTCTGTTTCAACTATAGGATATTCTGTAATACTCTTAAAATCCTTAATTTTACCTAAAGTACCATTGACATAACCTTTCTCAAAGTTATTTTTTATAAACATCACTAAAGCTCCTTTTTTCAATGTCAACTCTTCTTTAGCCAAGCAATTATTTTGCAGCATCTCAATTAATTTAGCTTTTCCATCGGTGCTCATTTTATACTTGTGCTCTTTTTTATTAATTTTTGATAATTTCTTCGAATTAATCTTATCTACATCTTTATTGTGGGTGTATAATTTTGTAATATCATCATCAGAACCTGGTTCAGTATCTAATCTAGACTGTAATAATTTTTTACTTGACTTCTCTACTTCTCCTGTTCGTATTTGCGACAATATTTTTTGCAGTTCTTCACTTTTATTTCTGAACTGACCTTTAAGATAACAAATCTTTATATCCATTTCTTTCCAAATATGAGATTTAAACACAAAATCTTTTTTATTCTTTCTGGAGACCGGAGGTAACTGAAAAAAATCTCCAGAAAGAATTACTTGCAACCCCCCAAAAGGTAATTTGTTTTTCTTGAAAGCTTTACAAACTCTATCAATCATATCCAACTGTTTTGCAGTCAACATTGATATTTCATCTATAATCAAAACTCTAGTGTTTTTAAAGTGCTGTTTTAAATAATTCCTATCAAGAAGATTTGATATCTCACTATCAGTTAAATCATCGCTTACTCCAATCCCGGACCAAGAATGAATAGTTACACCGTCCAAGTGAGTAGCAGCAATACCGGTAGAAGCTGTAACCGCAACTTTAATATCATTCTCCTCGAGGTAGTTTATATACTTCTCCAGCAGGTAAGTCTTACCGGAGCCAGCTTCACCGGTTAGAAAAACATTGTGTCCCATTTTCATTATTTCTAAAGCTTGTTCTTGTTTCATTTTATTTCATAAAATAATTGGTGAATATTATATAATATTAACAAGAAATTAACTAATTGATCGCCTGATCTATGAAGCAGTTAAAACAGCTTACACAACAATATTTTCAAATAAATAGCAACGGCGAGTATAACTTTTCTATCTACATTTTTAAAAGGATTTTAGCAGTAATATACCTAATCTCTTTTCTATCCTTTGGTTTGCAAGCTAAAGGTCTAATTGGTGCCAAAGGAGTCTTACCTGCCAAAACTTTTTTCCAAGCTTTAAAATCCAACTTAAATTCTCTACAACTACTGCTTTACAAACCTTCTATATTTTTACTTTCTTCAAGCGAGGTTATGATAAAACTAGTGCCTATTTTGGGTATTCTTGTCTCTTTATTATTGCTATTCCGATTCAAAGAACGATTGATGTTAATAATTCTTTATATTTTATACCTATCAATAGTAATCGCCGGTCAACAGTTTATGGCTTTTCAGTGGGATAATTTATTACTAGAAGCTGGATTTTTGGCAATATTTCTTTCTCCAAACTCTTCTCTAGCGATCTGGTTGTTTAGATGGTTGTTGTTTCGGCTTATGTTCGCTTCCGGTTTTGTAAAGTTGGCTAGCGGAAACGATCTGTGGTGGAGCTTGGAAGCTCTAAAACACCACTACCTAACTCAACCGCTGCCAACTGTGTTTGCATGGTATATGGATAAACTACCGATATGGGTTCATAAATTATCGGCAGGGGTTATGTTCTTTATTGAGCTAGTAATTCCTTTCTTTTACTTTTTTAAAAATAAACTGAGATTAGTTGCAGCAGTAGCTACTGTCTTTCTGATGTCGGTAATAACAATAACCGGTAACTATACGATGTTTACCATATTAACTGCATCTCTAGCTATCTTTTTGGTAAAAAATAAAGAATGGAAGCAGCTTATAAGCGATAAATGGATCAAAGAAAAAAATCAATCTCAAACAAAAGCACTTGAAAGTACTAAAAAATATATTTTACCTGCATCTATAATCGTTTTACTGATATTAAGTACTATAGTATTTACTACTCAGTTGGGATTTAGTTGGCCGCAATTTGTACAAGAAGCCACTAGAGTTACCAGGTCTTATCGAATTACAAACAGCTATGGCTTATTTGCCAATATGACTAATCCTAGATATGAGATAATAATACAAGGTTCAAAAGACGGCAAAAACTGGAAAACTTATGAGTTTAGATATAAGCCGGGAAAGTTGTCCGAAGCTCCAGTATGGGTTCAGCCACACCAGCCGCGAGTTGATTGGCAGATGTGGTTTGCAGCACTAAGCAATGCTCAGAGGCAAAGATGGTTTCAAAGCTTTGTCGTAAAATTACTACAAGGCTCTAAACCAGTTGCAAATTTATTAGAAAAAAATCCATTTCCTATCAATCCACCGAAATATATACGAGCTATTAGATACAAATATGAATTTACTAGCTTCAAAGAGAAGAAAAAAACAGGAAACTGGTGGAAACGAGAACGAGTTGGATACTATCTTCCACCAGTTTCTTTAAGTGATTTTAAAAATCAATAATAGGTTACTCCTCTTCTTCATCTTCTTCTAGAACCTGCATACCAGGATTTTCTTCATGTTCCGGAAGCTCTTCCGACTTTTCTTCTATCTGTGACTCATCCGGATCTCTGGTTTCTAATTTTTCTTGAGCCTCAGAGTCCTCACCTTCTGATTGTTGGGAAGAAATATTGTCTGTAGACATAAAGATTTTTAATTAATTAATTTATGTTCTAGGTTATTAATAGCCTGCTTTCGTTTTGTTTCTAAATCCAACTCCTTTTCTAAACTCAAAATTTTCCCTAGTTCAGCCTTAGTTTCGGGGTGATCTGCTACCATATAACTGCAACAATCTTCGACTTCCTCAATTGAAATCTCATAAGTCTTTAGTTTTTTTGCGGTATCGGTAATCTCTTGCTTGTGAGATCCTATATTAGGTCTATAAATCGGCATAGACACTGCTTCTGAGGTGACGCTCATGTTTTCAAGTGTTTGCGATGCTACTTGACCCGCACTTTCACCTGTAACTAACCCTTTGAAGTCTTTTTGTTTCGCAATTTTCTCCGCCAAACGAAACATCTCTCTGCGATAAAGTAACAACCTATACTCTCCATCCACCTCCTTTATTATTTCTTTTTGAATCTCATTTAAATTTACTAAAAATAAGTCTGATTCCTGTTGCCAATTAGTCAATTGCTCAACTATTCTCTCAACATTTATCTGGGCTTTCTTGTTAGTAAATGGAAAAGAATGGAAATGGCAAAAACTAACCTTACAACCTCTCCTCATCATTTTCCAAGATGCTACCGGTGAATCAATCCCGCTTGACATCAAAGATAGCACCTCACCAACAGAACCTACTGGAAGACCACCAACCCCTTCTACCTTGTGAGTATAGACAAAAGTAAATGACCTAACTATTTCAATATCCACACACAAATCCGGTTCATCCAGATCCACATGAGCATCAAAGTTATTATCTATATGCCCACCTATTATTTCATTTATTTCTTGGGAATCATAAGAGAAATCTTTGTTTGCTCTATTAGTATTTACCCCAAATGATCCAAAATCTTTATCGGCTACTTTTTTATATACTGCTTTCTTAATCTCTTCTATATTCTGGTCTGAGTTAATACAAAAAGAGAAATTTGCTATGCCTGGAACTTTTCTCAATCTACTTTTGTATTCCTTCTTGTCAAATTTACCTTCTTTTAGTTTTATCAAAATTCTCCCTAGTATTTTTTTGACCCTTTCATGGTCATCTAAATCAGAAATAGCAGATCTGATATTTTCTACTAATTTCGATTCAAAATAGGATCTATTATGCCCTTTTAAGTAAATCTCACTATAGTGAATTAAAATATAATCATCCATATCCTAGAAACTTAAATTAAAACCTTTATTGCAACTGCTCTTCAGAAGATTAATATCCTCCTGAGTTAAAGATAGATTAGATAATATTTGTTCACCTTTTATAGGATACATTATAGATTTTTTGTTTCCATCAGCATGATCTACACCTAGACTATGACCTAGGTAATGAAGTAATTTCAAACTAAGGGTATCTTTGTCACGATAACTATAGATGTCCACCCCATCTTTGACATTTTTTTCATTAAAATCTTCTGTTAGTCCATATTTTTCCTTAAATGTTAGTTTCTTTTTTTCTTTTAATTTTTTTTGCTCCTCTTTTTTCACAGATTTTATTTGGTCAGATAAATTTTTAGCTTGCTTCTTCTTTTTTTGTATCTCTTTGTTTAGTTGCGACATTTGCTGTTTTTTGGATTGAAGTTCCTGGTATTTTTCTTTGTCAAAATCTTCCTTCTGCTTCAACTGTTTTATTTTGCGGTTATATCTTTTTGTTTTTCTATTATACTCATCAACCATTTGGTTATATTGATTTGTTGTATTCTGATATTTTTTGGCTAAATCTCTCTTTTTTTGTCGTATCTTTTTTAATTCTTGGTTAAACTCACTAGACGCATTTCCCGTAAATTTAGACTTATCTTCTTTGTATACTAAATTTATACTATAATCTGCATTTGGATCATACTCAAATAGGTCTACATTTATATTACTTTCCCATTTCTCAGCTGATGATTTTGCTAATTTGATAAGTTCCCTGTTGTCAACGTTAAAATTGGAGTCTGCTCTAGCAATACTATATTTAACAGTTTTACATGGACTAGTATACAAAGAGAAAATTGGATCATCCGCATACACCATATAGCCGTAAAGAGCTCCTCCCGTCAGAATTAAAATGGAAATTATGGCAAGTATTTTTTTCATACTTTTTTTATCACTTTAGGTCTATTTAAACATAAAAAGAGTTCATTTATAAATTTCATGGATATTTTCAACTATATCACTAGCTATAAATGTTTTTCCCCTCTCTTCTTTCAGATAGTCACCCACTGCTCCATTTAAATAGGCCGCCTTGCATGCTGACTCAAACAAAGAATAGCCTTGACCGATAAACCCAGCCACCATTCCAGCTAATACATCGCCGGTTCCTCCTTTGGTCATAAATGCGTTCCCTGTTTTATTTTTCGCTGTTCGAGATTCAGAAATAATATTATCTATCTTACCCTTTTTCAAGACCACATTTCCATTCAGGTTCTGCTGCAGTTCGTCTTTACTTAACTTTGATTGAGTTAATAATTTATCAAGCTCCTTCTCGTGAGGCGTAAATACTGCATCTTCTGTCTCATCCAAACTCACAGATGATATCGCTTCAGCATCAATAACCTTGGGTTTATTAGTGCTTGTAATAACTTTTCTAGCAAAATCTGAAGAATCTGATGACAAGCCAGGGCCTATTAATAATACGTCTGACTTTTCTAAATGCTCTTTTATTCTATCAAAATGTTCGCTACGGAAGTTCTCTCCTGAAAATTTTAATGTAATAGCATCAGGGAGCTTGTTGTTAACCAGCCAGGCAACACGCTCAGGGCAGCATGCAATAGATAGATCAGCCCCAACTCTCAGAATGGCCTCACAACTTAGTGCAGTCAAAATCTCAGCTCCGGCAAAATCTTCAGATCCGGCAATAACGAGTACACGACCAAACTCACCTTTATGTGAAGTAGGACTGCGGGGCTTCTCTTCTAAGATATCTTTTGTAAGATAGTCCATCAGAATTAGTTTGAGAAATATATATCTAAGTCTTGCTTTAACCCCGCGTTTCTTTTAAGTTGGTTTTTTAATATGTCAATTATATCAGATTCATTCAAGGTGCTTACCTCTAAGTCACCAGGAATGTTATCATTCTCTCTTTCTCCCTCAGATAGGCTTAAAGCTATTGATATTTCACTCTTTTGAAATTCAACTTCATCAATCTCAACTTTTCTACTCAATCTGCTATCTAAATTTAGTTTTTCTACTTTATCTTTTATAGTCGATTCAACCGATCTTTTTTCAAAATTTACTACATTGTCTTCAATTTGATTTTCAATTCTAATATCTAAATCTTTATCTGACGCATCTAAATTTTTATCAATAAAATCTTCTACATACTGATGTAAAGATTCTTTAGAACCTAAGAATTTACAAGATAATCTTACTTCTTCGTTATCTAAATCTACATCTATTTCAAAGTTTCCTGATTTTAATTCATAATCTGCATTTTTGGAATTTTTTTCCAGAAACTTTCTGAGAGGATTCAACTTTTCTTCTAATCTGACCTCATTGATATTTATAGGACCTGATTCAGTTTCTCCGACCATGAACTCGTGTTACAATTTGGACTCAATGATAGACTTAACTTTGGAGTAAGGTTGTGCTCCGGAAATAGGAGTCTTACTTCCATCAGGACCAATCAATACTGAGTAAGGTGTACCTCTCAAGCCAGCTTTTTTTGCTCCAGCAAGCTCTTTTTGAACTTCAGATTTGTATTTTTTCGTATCCATGCACTTTTGAAACTCAGACTTGTCTACACCGACATCAGCAGCATATTGAGGTAAATTATCAAGGTTTAAACCATTATTAGAAGGTGTGACCTTGAAGATCTTATCAACAAAAGCCCAGAACTTGTCATTTCCTCCGATATTTCCGACACATTCTGCAGCTAATGCTTCTTTTGGTGCTTTACTATGTAGCTGTGCTAATGGCGCATGGCGATAGACCCACTGAACTTGATCACCATAATTTTCTATAACCCTCTTCATTGTATTGTGAAAGCGTTTACAGAATGGGCACTCCAAGTCTGAATACTCTACGATAGTAACTTTTGGGTTTTCAGCTCCACGCTTCCAGTCCTCGTCAGTAACTTCTGACAAGGTAATATTTCCCTGATTTTGACTTGGTGGCTCTCTTCTTTGTTGATCCTGCTGTTGAGTTGGTTGATTATTATTTGCCACTTTATCATTTGACTCCTGAGAGGAGAAGCCATCTCCACTCAAATAGATCCCCAAAAACACAAAGAAACCAACAGTACAAAGCACGAGAACACCCCCTACAATACCAATCGTGAAACTTGCCTTAGGAGATAAAGACTCGAAAAAACCTTCGTCTTTGCTCATAATGATACTTTTATTAATGAATTAGTACAATAAAATTATACCACAAAGAACAAAAGTAATAAACTATCCACAACCTTAATTACTAAAATAATCTCGCCCCTTAAGTTTATCTGGAAAAAAAACTTCATCTGAATATTTTTCATATCCTTCTCCGTAACCCATCTCTTTGTTTAGTTCTGTTTTTCTATTCCTTAACATATATGGTATTTCTAGGTTTTCATGTTTGTTTACATCTTCCTGAGCCCTGCGATAAGCGTCATAACTGCTTCTGTTTTTATCAGATCTAGCTAAATAAGCAGCGCCTTGTGCTAAATTTATTTCTGCTTCTGGTAAACCAACAACCTCAACCGCTCTGAATACCTCATTTGCAACTACTAGTGCTGTAGGCTGGGCATTGCCAATATCTTCGCTAGCAAATATCACCATCCTACGTGCTATATACTTCGGATCCTCACCACCTTCTATCATCCGTGCTAGGTAATAAAGAGAAGCAGAAACTTTGCCAGCACGCATTGATTTTATAAAAGCACTAATTGCATGATGATGCTCTTCCCCCTTTTTATCATACCTTATTTGCTTTGATTGGACAGTTTTCTTTATATTTTCCTCATTTACTTCATCATAAAGCTTGTAGGTATTCTCTACCATGGATACAGCTTCTCTTGCATCACCGTTTGCCAGCTCGATTAAAATTTCTCTGCTGCTCTCCTCCAATTCTATCTCACTATTTTTCTCCACCCTATTTAAAATTCTATCTATTTCACCGTCGCTGTGTTGTTCTAATTTAAATACTTGACACCTTGATAAAAGTGCTGAAATAACTTCAAAACTAGGATTTTCAGTAGTAGCCCCAATTAAAGTTAAACCCCCTTTCTCAACATATGGCAAAAGAAAATCCTGCTGTGCTTTATTAAATCTGTGAATCTCATCTAAAAATAAGATTTTAGTCTCAGCCTGAGTCTTCTGATTGACTATCTCTCTAATATCGCTTTTTCTCGCACTAACAGCAGACAATTCAAATATAGGTTGATTGAGTTGATCAGCATATATTCTCGCCAGAGTTGTTTTTCCCGAACCCGGAGGACCCCATAGAATAAACGACAATAAATGATTATTTTTTACAGCATTATACAGTGGCTCACCTTTGTCTGTAAGCTTTTTTTGACCTATAAATTGATCCAATGACTCCGGCCTTATCTTATCTGCCAATGGCTGCATGTTATTTTGTTTTTAAAGCTTAAAAGGGCCACCACCCACCAGAATCTATACTGCTATTTTTAATACTATTGAATTTTGCCTCCGATAAATATTGTGGTTCATATTTCTCTCCTTTTTTCCTTACTATATCCATCAATACCCTAATATGATTTTTGGAGCTTCTTCTTAAGTTTCGGTACGCAAACAAAATACCATCTTTATTTGTTTTTTCTATATTTTCATTTAAATCATTAACATCACGCTCTAAAGCATTAACCAAAGCTTTGTATGCCTCAGTTTTGTTTTCCATCCCTTGTTCTAACAAGTCGTCATGTATCATCTGAATCTGAGGATTGTGGAACTCTCCTACTCCTTTCTTTGAGGTTGGATCATCTAAATTATAATCTCTGATAAACTTTTGAACTACTTTATAGTGGGTATTTTCTGCTTTGTAAATATCTTCAAAAACCCCCTCATTGTACTCCTGATAAAACTTGTAGCTTAGATCTCTAATCATTTTTTCTTCTTCTACCATAAATAACAATGTCCACTTTTCTTCTTTTTTTAGGTTATTTTGTTTGTCTCTTTTTCTTTTTAAAACTTTATCAAATTTCTTGTCATTTATGGAGGTTACGCCATCCTTTAGAGATAAGATCTTTTGAGCATCTGTAGTTAAGCTACAACCACTGAGAGCGAAAATGAATATGAAGGCAACTACTAAATTTAGTATTTTTTTATTTTTGTTCATAATTTGTATTAATTCTTGTGAGTGTTAAGATATCACACGTAATAAACTTCATCAACTTTAATATATGAAAGGTACTTATATTCTAAAGATGAACCTAAGTAAAAATGCAAAAATAAACGTTGGCAGCTTAGGAAAAATAGATTTTAAACCAGGAACTTACTTCTATGTGGGAAGTGCTTTTGGATCAGGAGGTTTCAAGCGTATAAAAAGACATAAAAATGTTTCAAAAGGTAAAAATAAGAATAAACACTGGCATATAGATTATCTAACTTCGTCTTCCTATTTAGAAATAGTAGATATAGATAAATTTCCTAAAGAAAAGGTTGAGTGTGAATTAGCCCAAAAGTTAAAAGGAGAACCAGTAGAAAAATTTGGATGCAGTGACTGTGATTGCAGATCACATTTAAAATTTATTAACAGTAATACTGAAGATTATTTATAAAAAATAAAAATAGCAGTGTATTTTAATGCCCACTGCTAAGGCTGATGCACCTCCTTATTATGATCAATTCTCATCTTCGTCAGTCAATGACTCCCAGATGTAGCTTACTATCCAGCCAATAAGCCGAAAAGGGAAGCAAATCAGCCAGATCAACCCATCCATTATAGTTTCTCCTGCCGATTCTGCTGCATTTCCAACACTTGAAGAAATGCCCGAAAGAAATCGGGTGATAATCAGATCTCTGTCACCAGGGATTATCAGATTAAAGCCTTCTGCTATTATCAGGATGAACAGTGTGACCTTTGCGAGAGAAAGCAAAGCTTCCATCTTTCACCTCCTTGTAGAGTCCGGTTCGCTGTTCAATCCGAAGCTTTTACTTGTTGTCCTTCAAGTTGTTCTATTTCCTTTTTCAGAGAAGATTCTTTTTCCAAAAAGTTGTCCGGAAACGTAACCTCCTCATCCATAGCCTGAATTGCTTCTAGATCAGATTTGAGTCGGAGGTTACGATCTTTTAACTCAGACCGAATCAATTCATAGCGGTTAAACACTTGTTGCAGTCTTTCACTTTGTTCTTGATAGCGAGCACATGCACCATCTACACGCACAGGGTCCGGTAGATTATCTTCTTCATCTTCCTCATCCTCATTACTTGTAACAAGTTCTTCTTCATCGATTGAACCTATTT
>JBDGRL010000044.1:0-10699 GCA_042218065.1 Candidatus Magasanikiibacteriota bacterium
AAAACTCCCACAGCGCCCTCAACGCTGCGCGTCTGCCAATTCCGCCACCTGAGCTTCAAAATTCCCTATCTTTACCCACAATCATATCTATACGGTTCTTTGCTAATCTAATCTTGACCTCTACTTCTTTTGACTCTTTACCGTCCGCTTTAACCTTAAACGGCTCATTGCCTCGTACTACCATTTCTTCGAAAGGAAATACACTAACATCTTCATACTCAGCCGATCTAAACCACCCTTTTTCTTCTACTGGGCGCAAAAAAGCTTCTAACTTACCATCTTGAGGATGAACATCTACTTTCTCCTCATTGCCTTTCCAATAAAAAGGCTGTAGATTGCATACAGCTAGCTCTATCTTGCCTTTTGTAGGAGAAACAGTAAACTGCTCGTCATACTCTACACTTATTTCAGCAGGGGGTATATGAAGCTGATTTATAAAATACTGATTATTAAACCAACCAACATCCAACTTCATTTTTCTCCTACGAGACAAAGTATCACAAGCCTCTACACCAGTAGGTATCCCCAAAACCTCTGCGATAGAATTATTTTTACCTACAGGTAAAAAGCCAAATAAAACATCGGTCGAAGCAGCTTTTGATAGAACTTTACCAAAAGTATTATCATTTCCGACTAATACGATAGTTTCTGCACCCCTTTGGACTTCTTCTTTGATAATACCTTCAGGATTAGTAAAGTTCTGTAAACGAATAATCTTACCGGCTATCCCATAATCAGTAAGTTTATTCTCCATTTCAGCTATTGTAGAGTCATGTTTTCTTTGGTCAAGAAAATTGTCATACAGATAGACGTACATAAATTGAGGAGGTAGATAAAACTATTCGTCTTTTTCGTCAGAGCTAGAGCTGGAATCTGAACTGTTTGAAGAACTTGATTTACTTGAACTACTAGAATTAGAGGAGCTGCTTTGAGTTCTCCTGCCCTTTGTATCAGAAGATTCAGACATAGAGATATTGCCTTGTATAACTGCTCCAGGAGCAACTCTCAAAGTTTCACACTCAATATCACCATCAATATGGGCTGTTTCAGTAATATCCAGTTTATTAGAAACAGAAACACTGCCTTTAATTTGGCCTGAGATAGTGGCTTCAGAAGCTACTACATCAGCATCAACTTCCGCATCTGACTCAACCGTCAAACTTCTTTTTGTCTCTACATCTCCGGAAACTATACCTTTCACTACTATATCACCTTTTGATTTAAACTCACCTTGAACATGTACAGAAGGACCAACAACTGTTTCCAAATCATTTGAAGGTTCTCGATCTTCTAATTTTTCATCTTCATCAATAGCTATGTTTGGATCTGGTTTTTTGATCATAAAAAAATATTATATGAGTTAAAAGATAATTTATTTTTTAAGCCGCAGAACTATAATTTTAACTTAACTTATATTATAAAGGAAAAATCAGAAAACATAAATAACTACATTTCCTCTAAAGTGTCAATAGTAAGAACATCCAGAGCATTTTTCAACACCTGTTTCACCGCCAAACAAAGTGCTAGTCTGGCTTTAGTTAGCTCTTCATTAGTTTCATTTATAATACTATGTTCGGAATAGTAATTATTAAATGCTTTGGATAAATCAAAACAATAACGAGTAATATTTGAGGTGTTGTAGTTTTCTAAAGAGGAAGTAAGAACCTCTGAAAGCTTAGATACCTTCATAATAAGTTCTCTTTCTTCTGGTTGAGAGTAAAAGCTATAGTCAATACTTTCAGCACTTTTTATACCCACTTCCGCCTTATCTTCCAAACTACTTATCCTAGCTATAACATAAAGAACATACGGTGCACTGTAACCTTCAAAGTTAGTTGCCTGCTCAATATCAAAGGTTACATCCTTATGGGATTCATGTTTTTGCAATTCAAATTTTGCAACTGCCAAAGTCATTTTTCTAGCCTTCTCCTCTATCTTTTTCTCATCCCAATCTTCATGTCTTGATTCAGTTTCTTCTTTTAATCTGTCAAAAATATTTTGCTTCAAATCTTCATACAAAACCACTTTGCCTTCACGGGAAGACATCTGACCTCCAGGAAGATGAACCAGTCCATACCCTACATGCTCCATATCAAAATCAGCGCCATATAGCTCTAATATCTTAAATAACTGCTTAAAGTGTAAATCTTGTTCTGTGCCAGTAATATGTATGCTCTTATCAATAGCTGGATAGTCTTCATGTTTAGCCTCAGCTAAAGCTAAATCACTTGTTAGATAGACCCCCTCGCCGTTACTTTTTCTTATCAGAGCCACATTTAGATCATGTTCTTCTAGATCTACTATTATAGCACCCTTCTCTCCCGTTTCTGCTATACCTTCTTCAAGCAGCTCCTCAACTATTTCCTGACCTTTGTCTCTTAGGTCACTCTCAAAGTAAACTTTATCATGATTGACCTTCAACTCGTCAAAAATATCATCAAAAACCTCTAAACTTATATCTCTAGTTTTTTCAAATAGATCGTAAATTTCAGGGTCTTTATCTGTTATTTTCTTCATTATTTCCTCAACTTCTTGCTTGAGCTTTTCATTATTTTTTATTTTACGGCTCGCCTCTGAATAAACCTGGCCCAGCCAACTTTGAGTATCTTCTTCAGGTATTTCTCCATCATATAGGTTGATGATGCCCCACAAACTCTTTGCGACATGAACACCAAAATCATTTACATAATTAACTATAGACACCTCATAACCATTTCGCTTATAAAGCTCCTTTAAAGCATTACCTATACAAACATTCCGTAAGTGTCCGACATGAAATCTCTTATGTGTATTGGGAGAAGGGTATTCCATAAGAATTCTCTGTTTTTGCCCCTCATTAGTAAACCCATACCCTTCTTCTTGTGACAATATTGTCGGAATGACATCATCAGCAACATCCTGCAAATTTAAAAAGAAATTTACATAAGGACCTACTGCCTGAACATCCTCAAAGACCCCTAGGCCATGCTTTCCATCTACTAGCTCAGCTATATGTTGTGCCACTTCTGTAGGATCCTCACCATGTTTTTGCGCATACTCAAAACAAGGAAAAGCAATATCCCCCATATCTGGATCAGGTGGGGTTTCTAGTTTAATATTAATATCAACTCCCGCGCCGCTGAGAATATTTTTAATTTTTTGCTTCAAATTTTTTATCATTGATATTATTCTACTTCAACGAAAAAACGTTTGCCTTTTTGTATTGTTTGCCCTGGTTCAACTGTAAGATCATAAGATTCGACTTTCTGATCTTCAATTTTCACAGCACCCTGATCAATCAAGTTCCTTGCTTTGGTCTTACTTTTTACAAACCCCGATTCAACTAAAATGGTTATTATATTGTGGTCACTTGGTTCTAGCTCTTTAACCTTGTCCGGCTTTTTATCTCCCTGAATTACTTGCTCAAAATGCTCTTGTCCGGCTTCTGCTGCTTCCTCACCCAAAAATGTCTTTGTTACCTCATAAGCTAACCTCTTTTTAATAGGCATGGGATTGCTGACCTCCTGTAATTCATTTTTCACGTCCTGCAGCTCCTCCATGCTAATAGCAGTAGTCAATTCAAAAGCATCCGCAATCATATTATCAGGCCACCTCATTACTTTACCGTACATATCTTCCGGTGTATCAGTCAAATCAATAGTGTTGTCTTCTGACATACTCATTTTTTTCTCGCCAGATGGTGCAAGTAACTTATTAGTAAGGACAAATTTCTCTTTGTCTTTGAGTTTTTTCATCAGATCTCTTCCTGCCAGCATGTTAAATGTTTGATCGGTACCACCAATCTCCCCATCCACATCCATAGCTACGCAGTCATAAGCTTGCATCATCGGATACATAAGTTCATGAACATAGATGGGATTACCTTTATCCTGTCTTTTTTGAAACATGTCACGGTTCATCATCCTTTGTACAGTAAATTTACTAGAAAGGTCGATCACATCCGCAAAGTTCATATCACCCAACCAATCACTGTTATATTTAATTTCAACGGGGTTTTTCCCCTCAAAATCAAGAATTTGCCCTGCTTGTTCTTTAAAATCTTCACATTTTTCCAGTACTTCAGCTCGACTTTGCATCTCTCTTGCACTCTCTTTGTCCGGATCACCGATCATAGCTGTGAAATCTCCTATTAGAAAAATAACCTTGTGTCCTAGCTCTTGAAATTGCTTTAATTTCAACAGCTGAATTCCATGACCAATATGTAGTGAATCACTAGTGGGATCTAAGCCCAAATACAGACTCAGCTGCTTCCCCGATTCTAGTTTGTCTTGTAAAAACTCTCTATCAGGATAAATTGTATCTACTCCTCTTTCTAAGACTTCTTTTATTTTACTTTGATCAGTGGAAACCATTTTTGGTTACTTTAAGGAATTAAGTTTTTGTTGTAGTTGTTCTAATTTATTTTTTGCTTCTTGGTATTTATCTTTTTCTTGTTCGACAACTTCATCAGGTGCGTTATTTAGAAAACCTTCTTTGTTCAGCTTATTTTCCAGTTGCTTTACGTAAGATTTCTTATCATTTATTTCTTCTTTTGTCTTCTTTATTTCTTGTTCAACATCTATATCTCCCTCCAAATGTAGGTAGATATCTCCTATCTCCGGCAAAGGATATTTTGTCACCTGCTCATCTAAATTAGCATCTTCTAAAATTTCTATTTCTTCTACTCCTGCTAGGGTTTCTATATGACGATCAAATTCCTTAGCTGCTTGGTTGGATTTTCCTTTTTCATTTAATTCTATAGTTACCTTACTTGCTTTGTTTATATTATAATCATTTTTCATATCTCTTACAGCGGTAACTATGTCTTTAAACTTATCAATTTTAACAGCCGCATCACTATTGTAATCAAAGCTGGGCCACTCTTCTGTCATCAGCATCTCATTTTCCCCATAAGTTTGCTGCCAAAGTGTCTCGGTGACAAAGGGAATAAAAGGATGCCAAAGCTTGAGAATTACATTAAGAATATAGTTTAGGACTTGCTCGTCCGTCTCATTTACTTTTGCCATTTCTAAGTACCAATCAGCCAACTCACTCCAGGTGAAATCTTTTAATCTTTCTCCCGCGGTAGAAAAGTTGAAATCTTCTAGATCTTGAGTAGTTTGCTCTACGATAGAGCTAAGTTTAGATAATATCCATTTATCTTCGTAAGTCTCTACTGTAGGTAGTTCAACTTCTCGTTTTGGTTTATCAATATTCAACAAAATAAAGCGAGAAATGTTCCACAGCTTATTAGAAAAATGTTTCATAGACTCTATCTTCTCTTCGGATAACTTCATATCATTGCCCGGAGTATTACCTACAAGCAAGCTCATGCGAGTAGCATCTGCCCCATACTTTTCTTTCATATCGAGCGGATCGATTACATTTCCTAGAGATTTGCTCATTTTCCTTCCTTGCTCGTCATTTACCAAGCCATGCAGATATACAGTTTCAAACGGTATCTCTCCGATATTGTAGGTAGACATCAGTATCATCCGAGCTACCCAGAAGAAAATAATGTCATAGCCTGTTTCCAGTACAGCTGTAGGATGAAATCTCTCTAAATCATTTTTTTCGAAATAATCTAAATCTTGCCAATTATCTCGCTTTTGATTGTCCGGCCAACCTAAGGTAGAGAAAGTCCACAAACCGGCGCTAAACCAAGTATCGAGGGTATCAGAGTCTTGCTTTACTTCTCCTCCACAATGAGGACACTGATCAACTTCCTTTTTGCTGACGATAGGATCTTTGCATTTAGAATCTCCTTTTTGTTGGCAGTACCAAACCGGAATACGATGACCATACCAAATCTGTCGGCTAATACACCAATCCCTTAGATTGTCGATCCAGTTGAAATAAATTTTTTCAAATCTATTCGGCAAAATCTCTATTAGATCTTCTTCCACTACATGCTGCATCAGTTCTTTCAGTGTTACCGTGGCTCCATCTTCAATGCCTTCTATATTCGACTCCTCCAGTGTAAATTCTTTGGTAACATCTACAAACCATTGCAGCTTCGGTAATACTTCAACTACATCTCCAAACCGATCGGAGGTGCCTACATTTTGCTCTACCTCTTGTGGCTCTGCTTGCATCAAATTTTCCTTTTTTAGATATTCCACAAACTGTTCCCGAGACTGCTCAATCTGCAGACCAGCATATTTCTCTCCCGCTTGGGTATTTAACTTGCCATCTTCTTCGATAATTTGGATCAAATCAATCGGATCGTCTTTGCGTTGTTGTTCTTTATATATTTCATAGTCAGTATGGGAGTGAGCCGGTGTAATCCCGACAGCACCGGTTCCAAACTCCTCATCTACTTCTTCACTAGCTATCACTTTTAAGTGGAGAGTATGACCTTCTTGGCCTACATCATATACTTCGTATTCTTTTCCAATATGCTCAGACCATTTACCATCGGGACTTACAGCAATAGCAGTATCACCCAGTTTTGTTTCGGGTCGAGTAGTTGCAATTGTAATCGGGAATTTTTCATTTTCGTGTTCTTCAATTTTATCACCTGTTTCAGGATCTACTTCAGACCAATGATTTGAATAAACAAAGGTATAGAGTTTTGCAGTCCTGCTTTCGTGCTCCAACTCATCGTCACTACAGGTAGACTGACCTTTTACCGACCAGTTCACGGTTCTGTAATCACGATAAATCAGACCGTCATCAAACATATTCTTAAATACTGTTTTTACAGCTTTGTTTCTTTGGCCGTCCAGAGTAAATGCATAACGATCCCAGTCCAGAGATGAGCCCATTTTTTTAGCTTGGTTGATAATCGTGGATTTTGATTCTTCTGCAAACTCTTCCAGCTCCTGCATAAACTCTTCTCTGCCCATCTCCTCTTTCGGACGCTCGTAACCCTCTTCTTCAATCAATTTCTTCTCTACTTTTGACTCAGTTGCTACAGCAGCATGATCCGTACCCGGAAGCCACTCAGTTGGTCTGCCCTGCATCCGATGGTACCGCGCCATCAAATCTTGTAAAGCCAACATCGAAGCATGACCCATATGCAAAGTTCCTGTTACATTTGGAGGCGGAAGCATCATAGAAAAAGGTTCTTTATCTTCATCTGAAACCCCATCTTCTATACACTGGTCTGGATTAAAATAGCCGCTGTCTTCCCACTTATCATAAACCTCTTGTTCATATTTTCCTGGCTCGAAAGATTTTGGTAATTTTGTCATAAATTGAGATTAAGTCTCACTTATTTTATTAAAATTTGCATTTTAAATCAATATTTCAAAAATTTTTCGAGACTGTTGAAAAAACACAAAATAGATGCAGAACCCATTACAGAACCCCGGCTTTGAGCTTGTCTCATTGAAGGTGTTCGGCAATGGGTTCGAATCTTACTAAAGTTTTTTAACGGTCTTCGAGACCGTTAAATTATTAAACCTAATTTTTAAGCTTTGGCTAAATTTAGTCAATTTTAGTTTTAACCACAAAACACGTTCCTACTAAATTAAGTGGAAAATAAATTTATGCATTTAGTTTTTCAACGGTCACGTCTTCTGTGATTGACAAATTAGATTACTTTTGATAAGTTGGAGTAATCAAGTTTAATAAATCAAGATGTCACTTTCTAGAGCAGAACAAATACAAACTGTCATTAATGACAAGGACGATTTCTTAATCACATTCAGGAAAGACGTCACTGGAGATGCTATCGCTAGTGCCTTGGCACTATCTCTATTTTTAGAAAAACACGGGAAAAATGCAGAAATAGTCGTTGACAATTTTTCCTTACCTAAAAAGTATCAGTTCCTAGAGGGAGCAGATAAAATACAATCGGGTTTTGAAGAGCTGCAAAATTTCATTATCGCTGCTAACATTAAAGACAGAGGGTTAAAGAATATAAGCTATGAAACTAAAGATGACGAGCTAAGGATATATATCAATCCAGAAGAAGGCATGCTTGACGAAACAGATTTAAGAGGAGTCAAGTCGGAATATAAATATGACTTAATTTTTACCGTAGATACTCAGAGTTTAGATGACTTGGGCGAAATACATGAAAAGCACTCAGATTTATTTCACACATTGCCTATAGTTAATATCGATCACAATAATGATAATGAACACTTCGGACACATTAACTTTATAGATATCACATCAACATCTACCGTTGAGATGATCTATAACTTGATAAATAATATCTCCCCAGAATACTTAGAAGAAGATATAGCCACCAATCTACTCACAGGCCTAATCAGCAAAACGAAAAGCTTCAAAGGACAGAATGTTTCACCGTCCACCCTCGACACTGCAGGTAAATTAATGAATTTAGGTGCAGATAGAGACTACATAGTAGAGAATTTATTCCGTACTCGCAGCGTAGCTGAACTAAAACTTTGGGGGCAAGCTTTGGCGCATTTGGAGAAAAACAAAGAAACAGGGTTAGTATGGACCACTATCACAAGAGAAGACTTCTCTAGATCCGGCGCTACAAAAGAAAATGTTCCCGAAATCATAGAAGAGCTAATCCAAAACTCACCAGAAGCCAAATTAATTCTTCTGCTATTTGAAGTCCCTAAAAGCGAAGGGGAAATTGAGGGTATTCTATCCGTAGACAGGTCTTACAATGCCAAACAAATCCTCAAGCCATACAAACCACAAGGAAGCAAAACACAGGTTTTCTTCTCTCTTGAAAATAGCTCCTTAAAAACAGTAGAAGAAGAAGTTACTGAAAGAATAAACAGTTTTATAAAAGAGAGATACTCTAATTTCTAACCTCCTCAATTACCTTATATTAACAGGTTGTCTCCATCTTTCTCCATTTTTTCGGGTATATCTATACCTAATAAGTTCAACACCATAGGAGCAACATCTCTCAAGTCGCCGGTTGGCTTTGCTAAATTTATATTTCCTGCCGGTACTTTAGCTGAAGGAAAAGATAATCCTAGATATTCATTGCATATAGCTGTCAGAGGCACATGCTTATACTCTGAATGACCGTTTATTTCTTGTTTATAATCAGATGTAATTACACTTATTCCACCTTGTACCATTACATTTTCTACCAATTTTGATATTGATTTATCTATATTTTTTAAAGCCTTCTTTTTTTGTTTGTTTTTACGAAATCTTACGAAATCAGAAAATTCTACAATAAATACCTCTTGCTCTTTTTTTTGTAACTTTTGAAGCAGTTTATTAGTTATCTTCTTTGAAGTTGAATCTTTTCCATTGTCAAAATAACTTTTTGAGAGCGAAATAGTTTCAACTTCTTCATGAGAGAAGGAATCTATTACATTACCCTTGAAGTAATAGTTCAAATATGGATGTTTCAAGCTGTCGGTTAAATAAAGTTGTGACAGGTCATTCTTATCTATAATTTCAGTTAAATTTTCGTGAAATATATTTCTTGAATATATAGATTCAACCGGCAAGTTCTTTTCATACTCCACCAAAGTAAAGACGTCTAAATCCTTATAGACCCGTTCAAAACTACAAACAGGAAGCGAGAATGATTTTACTAAATCACGCAGATGTCTACCTGAATGATCACAGAATATTAACGAGTTTTTTTGTTCTATAGTGATATCATCACTTTCACTATTTATTGCTATATCAAAATCACTCCTTTTTTTAGTAAATTGAATTAAATCATCGAATTTAACTCCATATTCCGCCTCTGAATCAGTTAAAACATTATATATACTCTTCAACTCTTCGTAGCCCTCTTTTCTCTTAACGCTTTCAAGATTAATCAAACTAACTAAACTAGCATTTTTTAGTTCCGTAATTTTTTTCTTTATCTTTCTGAGCTTCTGTCGATCTTGAACCGAGTCTAAAGAGTCTGAGTCTACAACTATATGAAGAAAAGTTTGCGAATCACCAGTATCACTCAAATCCAAAAGTGCAAACAGGTGGTTCAATCTAAATACTTCAGTTAAAGAAACAAATAAATGATTCTTAGAGTTTTGTTCTAATTTGCCCTCTATTTCTTGAACTTTTTGTTTATCAAAAAATTTTTCCGATTCAACCTGTGTACTAATTTTTTGCTCTAAAGGCAAAGCACTCCTGCCAGTCCCCAATATTCTATGTCCTAGCTTGCTATTTGTATGCATATTTTCTTTTGGCTCTGTTTTCAGCACCGTTGCAGGATAATTACTTATAAACTCATTCAGGTTCGGAGTGTATTGTCGAAAATTTTCATTTCTATATACCCCAAAACCACTTAAAATTATCATTAACAAAGGAGTTTTTGGTGTCTCAATTTCCATAGTTCAAATTTTATAAATTAAGTATAATATCACCAGTCATATCCTCAGGCGAGTCTAAATCCATCAGTTTTAACAAGGTAGGTGCTATATCGGCTAACTTGCCTTGAGACATATTAGTATCATCAGGTAATTCTTCATCCACTATTATTAACGGAACCTTACTAGAAGTATGTTCAGTAACAGGATTACCATCAGAGGTGAGCATCTTTTCCGCATTTCCATGATCTGAGGTGATGACTACTCTTCCATCTTGACTAAGGCAGCAACTTACTATATCTCGAACTTGCTTGTCCACTATGTCTACTGCCTCCTTAGCCGCACTTATATTCCCTGTATGTGCAACCATATCCGGATTGGGAAAATTCAAACAGATAAAATTATACACACCCTCTTGTAGATAAGTTTGCACTCTATTAGCAATCTTTTCTGCTTCCATCTCAGGTTTTTCAGCAAAAGTTTCTACATCATCGGACTGTATTAGC
>JBDGRL010000045.1:0-7268 GCA_042218065.1 Candidatus Magasanikiibacteriota bacterium
TTTCAAGTTCTCTTAGTTCAATACAACCACAACAACAAATTTTTGATCTCATTTATCAACTTTTTGCTGAATCTAAAAGTATAAAAAAGATAAAATACCTTCGTGTGTAAGTATAGGTTTAATTGTTATACGCCAAGGCTCCATACAACCCGCCTACATCTCCTAGTTCAGCCTGTCTAAATTCTGGCAGCTCATGAAAAATATACATTATATCTTCTACTTTTTCTTCCAGCTGATTGATATCTATATCACCTAACATGATGCCCCCACCCAATATCACCATGTTAGGAGACCAATGAACTATAGTGTTGTGAACACCTACAGCGATATAGTGTGTTACTTTGTCATACACTTCATCTCCTAAGTCCTTAGGGTCCTTGCCATATTTCTCCTCCAGACCTGACCCTGAAGCTAAAGCCTCCCACTCAGTGGGTTGTTCATTCTCAATATCTCCTATTAATTGATGGCCCGGCTCAAAACCGAGCGTAAACTGGTCAATCTCACCGGATACGATCCGAGTTCCTCCGATCCCGGTGCTAATAGTCAAATAAACTACTATTTCTTCATCTTGACCGGGCCCGAATTCAGCTTCTCCCAGCCCCACCATATCTGCGTCATTTTTTAATGTCACTGGTTTCTCCAAAAACTTTTGCAATCTCATCTCTATATTAAGCCCCTTCCACTGAGGCAAGTTCGGAGATCTTATGAGCTTATTCTCCTCGTTTACCATTCCGGGGACCCCGCCTACAGCTTCTGTAATCTCTCCAGAATTACTTTGTAAAAGCAGACTAATCCTCTCTTCCCAAAGTTCAAGATTTTCTTCAAAGTTTTCAGGAGTATCAAATACCTGTGGCTCACAGAACTCCTTATTATTTTTCGCCAAAGCTAAACGTGTATGAGTACCACCTATATCGAATAAAAGTCGCATATATTTTAAATTAATTTAATTCTAATCCAGTGGATAACAAGCCTTACATACACCGAACTCTTCCAGCTTTTCCAAATACCGAACCACTGTTCTGATATACTCGGCATGTGCCCAAGTCAACGGTGTCGCGGATTCAGCTCGACCGGAATACGGATCCAACTGCTCAGAGAGTACTCCTGAAGTTAAAGCGTGATCCGTTATCCATTGAAATATATTTTTAACCTCTTGTAGATCTTCTTCTTGTTCGGCAGTTGCAATTTTGTATTGAGCATACCACAAAGTGGTGAAAGTCCATGGATTTCCGTCCATATTTTCATAAGAATTATAATAGTCATCTCCAGTATACCTTCTTACTCCTCCGATCTCAGTATCTACAAACAGCTCTTCTATCATGTTATCAAATGCCTCCCGCAATCTGTCATCATCCAAATTCAACAGACCAAACAAGAAGACACCGTACACGCTGGATATATCAATGGTTTTATCTGCTTTAAACTCACCGTCCTCTTTGTTTACCAGCTTATAGAAATATTCTTCTTGTTCATCATATAGATGCTCCATAGTGGCCTGCTGAACTTCCTTTGCAGCTTGTTTGTAAGTTTCAGCTTGTTCACTTTTTCCCAGCAAATTTGCAAATTTACCAGCGGCCATCAAGCCCCCATAGACTGTACTAGCAGTATATGTGGAGGTGCCGAATTTCTCTTCCCACAGATCGTAGCTGGGTTTGGGTAGATTGGAGTCTTCATGTCTATAATCAACCAAAAAATCAGCTGCATTTTCAATGAAAAAATTGTAAATATTTTCTATAAACTCAATATCTTTACTGACCGTATAGTGCTCCCACAGAGCTACCAGAACCAAGGCAGTCTCATCTTCTTGAATCGGGAGTATTGTTTCTCCTTCGTGAACCCATGGATGCCAGGAACTGCCTACGGATTTATCAGGTCGATATTTATGCATAAAGAAGCCTTCATCTCGTATAATATCACTACAAAACTCAAAAAATGTTTTTGATAGTTGCTGATCACCGATCTTATCCAAAGCCAAAGCAATATACGCCCCGTCTCTTGGCCACATATAGCCATAAGTGTCTCGTCCATGCCAAAGCATATCAGAATCCAAAGATGCTATAACCGCCCCGTCATTGTCTATATGTGTACGCATCAACAACTGAGAAGTACGAAAAAGGTTTATCTGTTCTTGGTTTAAACCGTAAAAAGAAAAGTTTTGTTTGTTGGTCCAAGCTTTCCAATAATCTGAAGCAGTTTTCTGTAGATGTTCCGGCCCCTTTTCTTCCACATAATCATTCAATTTTTGCACCTCCTCTATCGATTCGGCTGCTGCCAACCAATAAAACACCTCTCTGTTAGACCCACCTTCGAGTTTAAAATAAGATCCGATACATTCCGAAACTCGGCCGTGTTCGATCGGGTTTTGCTCCAGATTTCCATCTCCTGCATCTTTGTAAGTTCCTTCTTGCCCTTCAATGTCATAGAGACCGACAGAATAATCATCGAACCCGCAGTCTTTACCTTCTGTTTTTAGATGCATTAAAAAAGCTCTTTTACCCAAATAATGAATGATACTCTCTTTCATAGGATCATAATAGCCGGTGTCGCTGTGAGGTGTATTGTACACCTCTAGCTGATGATCAAAATATAGTTTTACTTCTTTTTTGTAATCATCCAGATTAAATAATTTCAAATGCCTGACCAGCACATCCTTTTCATTGTATACCACATCATGGAATTTGATCTTAATTCCCAAATCCGAGTTGATAGCCTCGATATCACTTACCATACGCCCTTTTTTATAGCCGATATCAAAATCCCAGCTGCCATCCTCGAACCAGCGAAGATCACCATCAACCCAAACACCTATCTTATTTACATGCTTGGAGTTGATATGGTTCTCCAATCCTATATAAGGATAGTATATATCGGATATGCGACCACGATAATCCATACAAATGGAGTAGTTGCCGTTAGCTAGAACTATTGGTTTAGCCATGATTACTTTTTATAAATTTATGATTTTTTAATACGATATTCGAGGTCTTTCAAAACATTCATATAAGTAGTGAAAGCTTCATAGGGGGTTTCATAAGGATTAAAATAAGCATGTACATCCCCATCTTCAAACCACTTTGTACACATATAATAAAAATGGTCGGATGTCTGCAGTCGTCTCCAGTCCTCTTTTATTTTATCATTTTCAACACTCAATACCTTATCTTCCAACTGATAAATATTCTTCAGTGCTTGTTGTTGCAGCTTATTTTCTGTCCAGGCGGACAAGTCACGCTCAACATCGGCCCAAGAAATGTAATCCTCCGTCCCCACTTCATCCTTGGGTTCATACTTATCTATAGCTTCGGAAGGGGTTACGAAATCGTTATCGGGGTGTTTTAAGATTTCTTTAGGCATCTGTTTGAAAAAATCAAAGATTCCGGTATCTTCCCATTGGTGTTCGCCGAAGGTCTCATAATCCATAAACAAATTCACGACCTCTCCGTTTCCGTTTTTGCTGTGAATCCAGTTGGCAAATTTTTCTGCTGTCAAAGGGTAGTCTTCCCAGTCTTCGTTGGAAAAACGAAACGCAATATCATCCGAAAGGCGGTAATTTTTAAGCAGAAGCTTAAGGTCCTGCGCCGCCCGTGCATTGTATATAAAATCAGGGCTGCGCCAACCAAGCATCGAGTCTTCTCCTTCCGCTAGCATCGCTTCATATCCCATGTCACTTATAGTTTTGGCCAGGTCATCATTAAAAATCAACTCGGTATTACGAAAAATTTCCGGATCAGCTGAAAATAAATCACGAACCTCTTCCCGGTGAAGATTAACCTGTCGTCTAAACTCGGCTTCAGAGTGCAGAAAAGCTAAAGAGTGATGATAAGTCTCACTTAATATCTCAACTTTGGGGTGATTTATGAGCTCACTGAAAGAATCTAAAACTTCACGAGAGAATTCTCGGGCCTGATCCAAGAAAATACCCGATAATGAAAACGCACACTTGAAGTCCGGCACCTCTTCTAATAGCTCCAAAATGAGGTTATTGGTCTTAAGATAGCAGTTTTTCGACACTTTATCGAATATACGTTCATTATCCAGCTTCTCATCTTGGGGATTAAAAAAGTAGTCATGGTCCTCACCTATATCAAATACTTGATATTTTTTTACCCTACAAGGCTGATGAACTTGAAAGTAAAAACAAACAGAAGGCATATTAAACTAATTGTTTGTAAATATTCACGCATTTTTGCGAAGGTCTGCTCCAGCTCATGTTTCTGGCTTCTCTTCGCCCATAATCTGATAACTGCTCTTTTAGTGCATCATACTGGAGTACCGACAAAATCTTACTGGCCATATCATCAATATCCCAAAAATCCGCCCTCAAAGCATGATCAACCACTTCTGAGACACCCGACTGCTTGCTTACCAAAGTAGGGGTGCCGTGTGATAAAGCCTCCAATGCTGTTAGACCGAATGGCTCGGAAACGGATGGCATTATGAAAACATCCGCTGAGTTGTATAATTTACTCAGCTCTTCCCCTTGGACAAAACCTGGAAATAAAACTTTATCTGCAATCCCACATTCAGCTGCCAACTCCATAACATTTTCTTTCATATCCCCACTTCCTGCCATCAAAAACAGTATGTCATCTTTCTGTTGAGATACTCTTTCAGCTGCTTTAATAAACCCGGATGGGTATTTCTGTAGAGTAATACGTCCTACAAACAAAACTATATCGTGTTCCTCTTGCAGTTGTTCTAATTCATCTTTAGAGTTTACTGCCCTGTTTTGATCAATACTATTGTGAACCACCTCAATCTTGTCTTCATCCGTCTCGTACTTCTCATTTATTATTTCTTTAGTTCTGTTACTCACGGTCAGCACCTTATCAGCCTGAGAAAAACCTTCACGTTCCTTATTGTATACAAAATCATTTACACCGTGTCCGGCTGTGCGGTCATATTCTGTAGCATGAACATGAACCACCACTGGTTTGTCCGTCATCTCTTTAGCTTTCAGTCCTGCCGGTATAGTCAACCAGTCATGGACATGGATTACATCAAAGTCTTCTGAGCGGATAAACTTTTCCGCCTGCTGGGTGTATATTTGTACTTTTTGGTAGATATCTTTGCCGTAAAACACTTTGTCCTCCTTATAGGTGGAGGATAATTCCCTATTAATCTTCGAGCTTTTATAAGGAGCAAACTCTATATCTTGTGTTAGAGTATTTTTCGTTTGTAGATTAATATTAAGAAAGTCGCAATCCAATTGCATGTTCTGAGGAGTTTGTGGTAATATCAAGGTAAGATCCGAATATTGAGAAATATGTTTAACAAGACCCCGACAAGCTACTCCTAAACCTCCACTATTAAAAGGCGGAAATTCCCATCCGAACATTAAAACCTTCATTAAAAAATATTATTATTCTGTATCTGAACCTTTAACATTATAGCTTAGAATAAGTAACTATGAAAAATTGTGGATAATTATACTTCAAATGAAGATTTGAGTTTTTTTGTAGCGATTCTTGGACATCCGTTCCCCGACTATTTTTAAGTGAAGAAGACCCCGCAGTAAACGGGGTCTTTTGACGACTTTTTTAGGGAATTTTTTCAAGGGTCCTAAGAAAAACTACCTCTATTCACCGGAATTACAGCAGTCACCACTACCCACAAATGCAAAATAGGGTGCGCTTCCCAGAAGTGCAAAGTCTTTCCATATTGCAGGACCGACACTAAAAGGTTTATCTCCCGCTGCTAATGTTCTTACATTGTAGGTATACTTGGAGGTACCAGGTGTATCGGAATAAATGAACTCACTACCTATGGAAGTCACACAATACTCATATTCTATACCCCCTTTGCTGGTTTCCAACATTTTTTTATCGAATCCTCATGGGGATAATGGGAGTACTGGCTATAGCTGCCATATATTTTACTTTTCAGGGTGTATCCATGCACCAAAAAGTTCAGACGGAGGAAGCTAAATTTCACCAGCTTTTAGACGAGTATTTTTCTCTCGAAAAGTCCAAGCGTGACAGTGCTGCAACAGACTCAGAATTGAATCAAAAACTGGTAAAAATTAAACAATACCCCTCCAAATTATTGGAGCTGAAATTAGTAGGAGTAGGAAAAATTCTTACCGGGATTTTTATCCTGCTATTTTCCATCTTAATGGCTCTAGTAATGATGCCAAAAAGATTAAGTAAAATTATAGAGAAAAATTAAAACATACCTTGGTTTAGAAAGCAAAACAGGCGGGGCCAACCCACCTGTTTTTAATTTTATAAATAGAGTTCAAAAATCAGCGGTGCTCCGGATTAGGAAAATCAAAGTTACAACCTGCATCCCAGTTTGCTTTTACATTTCCGTGGGAAGGGATGCCTCCGTTATCTTTTAACATCTTAGCAAAATGAAGCATATTCCAAGTCATAAAGGTAGTATTTCTGTTGGTAAATTCATTCTTTTCTGCACCACTCTCCTCATCCTTATAAGACGGGCCCGGGCCTACTTCTCCGATCCAACCGGCATCTACTTGTGGCGGTACCGTCATACCCAGATGAGAGAGTGAATAAAGGATATTCATAGCACAATGTTTTAGACCATCTTCGTTTCCGGTAATTAAGGTACCACCAACTTTGCCGTAATATTGATATTGACCCTTTTCATTTGTTTTAGTCGAGGTTGCATACAGACGTTCTATTGTTCTATTGGCAACTGAAGATTTCTCACCGAGCCAAATCGGGGTACACAAAACTACAATATCGCTATCTAAAACTTTCCGGTGCAGTTCAGGCCACTCATCACTGTCAAAGCCGTGCTCTGTCATATCGTGTCGCACACCCGGAGCTAAATCATAATCTACCGGACGAACTACTTCTGTTTCTGCATCATTCTCTTCCATTATTGCTTTACTGATATCGATAACCCCTCTGGTGTGTGACTCCTTTGGGTTTTGTTTTAAAGTACAGTTGAGAAAAATGGCTTTAATACCGGAGAGATCACCTTCATACTCATCACAAAGCTTTTGTTGTTTTTGTGACAATTGATCTGACATAATTATTAGTGATTAATTATTGAGCAATTTAAAAATAACATTTTCAAGCTCTATAGTTAATGTTGATAATCCTAATAAATAGTGTTTAAAATTGGCTTATAATAATCTTATGAATATAAAATAAAAATTACACTTTTTTACTACTGTCCTATTTGTCCCATTTTAAAAATAACCCCTGACTACGAGGGGTGAGTTAAGTTATGCGATATCGACCCCGAATTATCCCCTAACTTCCCCAGAGTTAATTAGTACTAGACCGTGAGGGGGTACA
>JBDGRL010000046.1:0-6627 GCA_042218065.1 Candidatus Magasanikiibacteriota bacterium
ATCATAATATCTCTAGATTATTAATTTATTCTTGCAGTTTTGTAAAGTCAAATTCATCCATAGTTTCGAGTCCTCTGGGAGTCCAGACAGCTTTCTTCACCTTTAGTGGCTTACCCCCCGCATTCTCACTGGACGGTCTCTCATCTGGGTGTTTGATCTTACCATCATCATTTAGGTCAGCCCCCAAAGTACTGTACCCATTAAATATAATTCTAATATTTTTATGATCGTCTGGTACCTGAGCTATGTTCCACCCCCCAATGGACTTTCCCGGCTTTACTTTACCGCCATAAAACTGAAGCTCACCTGTATAGTATTCACCTATATCACTCATTATTTCAAATTTATCATCACCAGATTTCGAAGGGTGAGCATTTATCTCCCAACCTAAATCACTAACCTCGACCGTTTTATCAGATACATTTTTAATCTCAAAATTAATGAGTACAAAGTCTTTGCCTTTTTTCGCACTAAAGGTTTCAGTTCCTTCCAACTCTCCTTTTAGCTTGTAAGAATCAGTTCTCTTTACATCTGTAAGAGTGACATCAATATAGTTGCTGGATTTAGTCTCTCCTACTTTTAACCCTGAAAGTTCTTGGTTTGATTTTGTTTGATCATCACTATTTTGTGGCTGTTGTGTAGACTCGGATGAATCACAACTGGCACCTATAAGCAAAAAAGATAAAAATATACTTGAAACGAGAAAAGCGGACTTGTATTTTTTCATATACTATTTATTAAACTTAAGTTTTTTAAGCTTCTTCAGTTGATATTTTACCAGCTAAAAAAAATTACGTAAAATTTTAAATAATTTGTTTTTATATTATAATGCAAGTGTTTAACTAAATTTAAATTAATATAAAATCTTACGAGCACAAAAATGAGAATTTTTCAAATAAAAACTTAAAAATAATAAACAATAGCATGGCAATATATGACCCAATTCATAACTACATTGAAGTAGAAGATTTATTTGAAGACTTAATCGACACTAAACAATTTCAAAGACTAAGACGAATCAAACAACTAGGAACTGCTCATTTAATATTCCCCAGTACTACTCATACTAGATTTGAACATTCATTAGGAGTTTTTCATTTGGCTGGTAGGTTTGCAAAGCAACTAGAGCTTAATTCTAAAGAGAGAAAAACACTTAAAGCAGCCGGATTGTTGCATGATATTGGGCACGGACCATTTTCTCATGCAATCGAAACTATTTTTGAAGATCAAAATATAGAACATGAAGATATCTCAATACGTAAAATAAAAACAAGCCCAATTGCAGATATATTAAAAGAAAACGATATCGATCCAAAAGAAGTTGAAAAATTAATTAATGGAGAAGGTAAACTAGGACCTATCATAGCAGGTGATATTGATGTTGATAGAATGGATTATCTAATTAGAGATTCGTATTATTCTGGAGTTGCTCACGGTACTATCGATACTGATACTATTATAAGAGCTGCCAAATTTCATGACGGAGAGCTTGTTTTTAAAGCACAATATAAAGAATCTCTAGAAGGGTTATTAGTAGCAAGAAATCTAATGCGTGCAACTATATACTTTAATGAGACCGTGCTAATAGGTGATAGAATGATTCAAAAAGCAGTAAGGAATTTAGTAAATGAAGAAGATATTTCTATAGAAGAACTTTCAAAAATGGATGATATAGATGTTAAATACAGATTAAGAGAAACAGATAATGAAATTGCTAATTTTCTAAGTGAAAAGTTAGATAATAGAGAATTATTTAAACAGGCACTAAATATTAAACCTGAAGAGTTAGGCCCCCAACAAGGCACCAACATAGATGTAGTAAAAACTGAACAAAAAATTGCAGATGAGCTTAATATACCCATGAAGAAAATGGTAATTGATCCTCCCCACTCATTTAAGGATTATCAAGATATAAAAATAAAAGTCTCTCAAAATGGTGAGATTGCCACTTTGACAGAAATTTCTGATATGAGCCAAACTGTAACTAGCTCCTCATCATTACCTCACACTTTAAGGGTTTATTGTGATTCAAGTATAAAAACAGAAATTCAAAGTAATAGAGAAAAATTAAAGGAGCTGATCTAAATTTACGGTACTAAAGTAAAATGGAATCCTTCTTGACTAATATACTCCATAAACTCAGCATAAATCGGGTTAGATTGCAAGGTTGTTTCATCTCCAATAACCACTAACTTTCTTTTAGCTCTAGTAATAGCAACATTCAATCTTCTAACGTCGTCCAAAAATCCTATCTGTTGGTCTGGGTTACTTCTAACTAAAGAAATTATTATCACCTCCTTCTCTCTTCCTTGAAAGCCATCCACAGTATCAACCTCAAGCTTATCTTGCCCTATCTGTGAAGAAATTAAGTCTGCTTGAGCTTTATAGGGAGTAATTATCCCTATATCTTCAGGATTTATATTTCCAACTTCTAACCCTTCTACTAACTGAAGTGCCACATCTGCCTCCTTTTTATTAAACTTTGAGGGTGAGTCTTTTTTCGTTTCCTCTTGTATATCTGATCCGGTCAAGTTTACAAATACTGCTGGCTTTTCAGGATCTAGTATTTGTCCTATCTGACCACTAATTTCTGAAGCGTCAAAATTAAGATCCTCTAAGGTGTGATTTTTTACAGACTCATCTGCCTTCAGCTTATCTTCATAAAACTGCTTTGCAGAAAAGTTCATAATATTTTCATGCATTCGATATTGAGTTGTTAATATATCTTTAATCTGGTCTCCATACCTGTATGCCAACCTCTCAAACATTGTCCTGTCCAAACCTTTTTCTGCGGCTTCTTGACTCTTGATAGTCGGAGGTAATTGCTTGTGATCCCCAGCCATTACCACTTTGTGTCCATGAGTGATTGGTATTAAGCAAGATGGCTCAGTTGCTTGTGTTGCTTCATCAATTATTACCACATCGAAGCTCTGATCTTTGATCAGTTCAGTACCAGCCGTTGAGTTAGTGCTACACACTACATCTGCATTTTTAATGATTTGATCTACTGCTTTGTCTTCAAGTTTTCTAGATTCATCAAACTTTTCGTCGATCTTCTCCTCTAGCTCAAGTGATTTTGCCATCTCTTGAATTTTTTCAGGCGAAACACCGCGAGAGCCTTTTCCTTTATCAGCTAAATCTTTTATTTGTTCATCAGACATACCTCTCCTATACTTACCAGAGGGGTAAGTTAATTCATCCTGTTTGTCTTTTAGTTCAAAGGCTTCTTCTCTTAGTTTTTTGGATTTTTGATAATTACTATTATCTTCTATTTTACTATCTAAAGTATGCTCTCGTAATTTTGGCGTTACTCTAGCAGGATGACCCACTCTAACTACTTGTACACCCTGGTCAATCAAAAATTCTAAAATATTGTCAACTGCTGTATTTGAGTCTGCAGTTGCCAAAACCTCCTGTCCTTTATCTACACACTGCTGTATAACTTCTATAACAGTAGTGGTCTTGCCTGTACCGGGAGGACCGTGAATAAGATGAAAATCTTTAGCCGACAATGCATTCTTTACCGCCTGTTGCTGTGACTCATTTAACTCTTGGTTGTAAAAGTAATCTACATTAACAGATCCAACTTGCTTTGGCTTGGACTCACCCACGAGAATATTTTTCAACCTTTTTAGGTCTCCGTCAGCTTGCTTTACCTCATCTAGTGCATCCTTCATCCTTTGGAATGTAATATCATTCACATAAAGATCCATTCTCAGATCTTTGCTAAATACAAACCCTTGTGGTTTTTCACTAAAAGAAACTGTAATCGAGTATTTTGTCTTTTCAATGACAGTTCCGGTTGGGTTGTCATCTCGAAGTGGGTCCTGTTTGGAAAGCATTACCAAATCTCCTACAGAAATTTCTGTATCAGGTAGCTCCTCTCCTTCATAATTACGCATAAACTTCACTAGATAACCACCAAGCCCATCCCCTTGGTCTTGTCCTCGCAGGTGTAAAATCGCTCTCCCTTTTTCTTCCCTTTGATTGCCGGAAAGATTTTCCATCTCCTCACGGTGCTGCTTCATTTCTTCTTCTCGTTCTAAATCAACCAAATTTTTGAAAGTAGAAATGTAATCTTCTGTACCTGTTATTTCAGAAATAAAATTGCCTGCCTCATCTTCTTTGATTATTTCAACCTTGGACTTACCGATAGTATTTCCATCCATTTTCTCAACTATATCATCTGCTACCTCTTCATAAATCTCAACCTCAGCAGATTCAGAATCCATATCTATATTTCCAATGACATTTGGAGAAACACCGACCTTAGAAGTAATAGCCCCTACGATATCTCCGGGACCTTCTTGTTGTAATCCATTTATTTGTATTTTTTGCATAATAATTATTAATTAAGATAAACTTTCACAAGCTAAACCATTACCATCTGCATCCAAATAATGTACATCATTACTTACTCCTCCGCAAGCTTCAAATACATTCTGAGCTTGTTTCTGAGTAGAAAAATCTGAACAATTGTAGTTATTGTAGGAGCAAATAAAGTCACTAGATTGGAGTTCATTTTTAGATGAGCTTCTATTATTCTGTCTAGATTCTACATTATTCGAATAATCTGGTGGGTACCTCATACCATTACAAGACGATTTTGCCCACAGGCCTCTATTGTTATTTTCAGCCATATCTTCTAATTGCTCAAACCTATCTTCTTTTTCAAAGGGAAATGTCGTATACGCATATACATATCCCTTCTTAATTAAGTAAGAATTTACAAGTTTATCATCGATATATACATAACGCAGAAGTCTGTCATACTTATCGACATCATCACTTATAGAATCTTTTTTTAATCTTACTTTCTTATCTAAAACTAACTCTTTTAGTTTTTCTTTAGATTCTTTTCCAAAGCACTGAATTGGTTTATCAGGATGTTTGGTTTCCGGAGCATCGATACCGATTAGTCTTAAAGTTTTTTCTTTGTTGTTGTGTTTAACCTCAATTGTATCTCCGTCCATTACTTGAGTGACAAGGCTCTTAGTTGATGTAATATTTTCAACTGTGATAGCCTCACCTGTCTTATATGTCTCATTTTTATCAATTGTTATTACACGATCAAGACGGTAGTTTAGTTTTCTAAATACATCTCGTGTCTTAATATGCCTTTTTACTATTTCTCCCTCTTTCTTCTCTAATTTATATATTTTCGGTGAATCATTATATTTAATTAAACTTCCTGTAGGGTGATGGTCAAGATAGTCGATCTCATCTCCTTTTTCATATTTTTTTAATAAACTAGGAGCTACGTCTTGAACCCAATTCCACTGATAATTTAACTCTTCAAAAACTTTCTGATTTTTTATACGGTGCTTTTTATTTGAATATAAGAAATAAACCGTACTATCGGAAGGCACCTTCACTAATGCACCATTTTTCGGCGAATAATTAGGACCCCAAGGCATAAAACCCGCCTTATCATCCGGCACATTCTGTAATACCTCTTTATCGGTGATTTCTACTGCTGAATAAGAGTCAAAATAGGTTTTGTAAACCTTTCCGGATTGAAATGGTCTTTTTGTGCATTCTTTGGTTATAAACCAAATAGATCTTGTGTTTTTGTGTGTATAAGGAACCTTTTTATCAAGTTTACAATCTTTTGCTTGTAAATTTATGGGTATAATACTCAGAATAAATACAAAAAGAATAGAAATATAAAAGAATCTTTTCTTCATCCGATATACTTAAAAATAACAAAATATGTCAAATTTTTCTTAGTACAAAGTTAATTAATCTTTTAGAGTTTTAATTTTATCCATATTTTTCTGATCCGGACCTTGCCCATCGAATCCAGGAGTTTCGATAATAAATGTCATATTTTCAAACTCGGTATAATTTATAATCTGTTTAAAAACTTCTAATCCTACATGCCCTTCTCCAATATTCTCGTGACGATCACGAAAATCTCCCAGCTTATCTTTACTATCATTGAGATGCCATAACTCTAATTTATCTAAACTAATTTTAGTAGCAAATTCTTCAATAAATTCTTTGAACTTATCTTCACTTGACAGATCATACCCAGAAGCATGAAGGTGGCAGGTATCTAAGCAAATCTTTAGCTGATTATCATCTACATCTTCAACTAATGCCATTAAATCTTCTAAATTTCTACCAATTTTCTCATTGGCAGAATTTTCCGCTAAAAAATAAACATCATCAGGTATATTAGCTATCACTTCTTGAATATTTTCTATTAGCTGATCATACCCCTCCATTTCCCTCAGACTTTCCTCTTCTCTGCTTTTAAATGAACCAGTATGAACTACACTTCCTTCTATATTACATTTGCTGGCTAAGTTCAATTCATGAATCAGGCTTTGTTTTGATTTATTTGCCACCTCACCAAAGTTAGCAAGATTTATTAAATAGCTAGCATGGAAATAAACCGGATTGACTTCCAGTTTTTCTCTAATTTGGAGAAAATCATTAACCTCCTCTTCAGTTTTTTCAGGAAATAACCAACGCCGAGGCGAAGTCGAGAAAATTTGCAAAGCGTTTCCTCCAATATCGTTAACTCGTTCTACTGCTTTATCAAACCCACCGCTGATTGATTTGTGTGCTCCTAAGTTCATATTTTAATTCTAATTTAAATTATAAACTTCTTCTAAAATA
>JBDGRL010000046.1:6727-11520 GCA_042218065.1 Candidatus Magasanikiibacteriota bacterium
AATTTTCATAACATTTATAATTTATCCACAATACGATAAATATATCTTTTCCGCCGCGTTCATAAGCTCTCAAATGAACGCGGTTTTTTATTTAACCTTTTATGTTCCCAGCAGGAGTGAGCTTTGCTACAGGGCGAGATATTTTGGCTTTCGAAACAGTAGATATTACATCATCTAAGTCTTTATAAGCAAAGCCGGACTCTTCAGCCAATACAGCCATATCAGCTGCCTTTACCTTGATTCCTTTTTGTTTCATTTCACGCTGCTTATCTTTACCATGAATTTTTTTCTTTGCTTGGTTTCTACTCATAGTACGACCGCTTCCATGTGCAGTAGAACCAAAAGTCTTTTCTTCCGCTTTTTTCGTACCTACCAACAAAGCTGAACCGGTTTCCATAGAACCACCAATTATAACTGGTTGTCCTGTGTTTTGATAATCTTTAGGTATCTCAGAATTATCAGGACCGAAGGCACGAGTAGCACCTTTACGATGAACTAACAACTCCTTACCGTTTGGCTGCATCTCTTTTTTAGCTATATTATGTGCTACATCATATATCAACTCCATCTGGAGATCGTCTTTCGGATCGGAATCAAATAAATCTGCAAACACTTCTCTAGTCTTGTGGGTAATAGTCTGTCTATTAGCAAAAGCAAAATTTGCTGCAGCTGCCATAGCTGAATAATAATCTTTACCTTCTTGTGAATTAATCGGGGCGCAAGCAAGTTGATCATCAGGTACAGAAATATTATATCTATCCATAGCTGATTCAAAAAAATCTAGATAATCAGTGCAGATTTGATGCCCGAACCCACGTGACCCAGTATGGATCATAATAACAATCTGATTTGGAAATAAACCAAGTTCTTCTGCTACATCCCAATCATAAATGTTTTCTTTTTTGAGTACTTGTATCTCTAAATAATGATTGCCACTACCGAGGGTTCCAAGCTGAGATTTACCACGATCTATTGCTTTCCCGGACACGGCTTCAGGATCTGCACCCTCAATACAACCCTCATCTTCAGAATGTTTTATATCAGACTCCCATCCGCCACCTTTATCCACACAAAATTTAGCTCCCCGCTTCATCACCTCTGTCATCTCTTCTTTTGATAAATTCCTAAGAGCTCCACTTGAACCAACCCCTGTAGGAACAGTAGCAAAGAGATCATCTATTAATCTTTCCAGTTTTGGTTTTACGTTCTCATAGCTCAAATCTGTCCTAATTAGTCTCATTCCACAGTTTATATCAAAACCAATAGCTCCTGGGCTTATAACCCCCTCATTCTCTGGATCAGTCGCAAATACAGATCCAACAGGAGCACCATACCCCCAATGTGAATCAGGCATAGCAAAAGAGTAACCATCTATACCCTGAAGTGTAGATACATTAATCAACTGATCCACTGCTCCTTGATCTAACTCGCTCAATAAATCTTCGGTCGCAATTATACGAACAGGTACATTCATATCTCCTCTAAAATCAGAACCTATCTCCCAAGTTACTTCGTCAACTTGTTTAAATTGAGACAAATCAGCCATCTTGCTTACTTAAGGTATATTTCTGTTTGTGTTTGTAGTAACTTTCATCTTGAAGCAGTCTTTTCCGGATGAGTGGCTCCAGTCTATTTTTTCTCCATCTACCGGGAATGGAGTTGGAGCATGTTCCCGATTATTTTCTTTGGAGCTAAAATTAAAATTGGCACAGAGCTCATACTCTTTGTTTGATAGAGTATTATATGTATATGACTGTTCCGTTTGTGGGTCCTTTAGTAGGTCTTCATTTTTTATATTTATTTGCCCTAAATTTTCAGGCAGACTACTATTTTCTCTATAGAATTGATTAATAGAGTAACTTATTCTTTGCAAATCAGAAATTTTTTGATTATCCATATCTTTTAGTCTGGCATCTTGGGGCGATCCTACTACATAAAAACCAAAACCAATTACTACAACCACAAATAAGATGACGGTTGTAAAAAATACCTTTCTAAAATTCATTTTATTTATTTTTAGTCAGATAAAAACCAAACACACTTCCGATCACAGAAAAGATCGATAAAATCTTTAGTCCAAATCTGGTAGTAAGCTCACCGTTTAAAAACTGGTTTATCACACTAATCAAACTGCCTAACAATATCAATCCAGCCAAGAATAAAGTGAAGTTTCGCAAAAGTGATCTAGCTCTGGTGCTCTTGACCCATTCTTTAGCTTGCTCTTTTTTCCTGTTAAACCACAAACTCCATACATAGGCAGGAAACATTACAATTAAAACCGACAATGAGAATCGAATTGTTCTTTTTGAAGATTCCAATCTATTATATGTTTCCAGTGGATCGGGTATATAGATATTTATTAATTGAAATAATATCGTAAGAAGTGCCCAAACACTGCCGTATAAAGTAATTATTGATATAAGATGTAAAAATACATCCTTAATACTTGATTTTTCGTCTTTCTCTTGGTTCATAATATATAATTAATTATTTATCTAATTCTTTTTCCCGGTCGACAGCTTTTATTCCAACAATCTATATTTGCAATTCTTTGTATCTCCCATACACATTCATTCCTCAGATCAAATGTGTTTTGTAGCTCATCATAAGTACTCTGAGGAACTCTTTGTTGTATTTCTTGCCCCACACAAAACTCCTCTGCTTTTTCTTGTTTTTGTTTTCCTGCCTGAACTATATTTTTGGTTAGATCTGTATCGCCGGATTCGCCTTTTTCAAACAAGCACTGTGAAGTGTTGTAAAACATTTTAAATGTAGGCTTCCAAGGTAAATCTAAGTAATTATCTATATTGTTATACTCAATTGTATTTTCAGAAATTCTCCTCTGGCATATTGATTTACAGCTATTACTACAATACTTTGGGGCATTTGCTCTAGTATTTGAATAGAAGCGCATGCGGATTTTGTTAGTCTTTTCAGTGCGATTAGGATAGACTACTTTCTTTATCAAGATTCCATCAGGGATAAAATGCAGTCCATTATCATCATAAATATCACCAATAAACAAAGTGCCGCTATCCTCTATTTCCCCTGAATCTTCAATTCTAAACTCAACTGTGCCATGATAACTGCCAGTTTTATCTGTATTAGGCCAATATTTTTTTGGTTTAATATCTTCTATAATCAGTTTACGATCATTTATTGCATAGCTTCCTCCTTCTGTTATAGTTTTAAGCTCCGCTGATTTGTAGCAACTAGGAAGACAGTTTTTATAGCACTGCAGTTGACTTTGACTGGCGTGGCTTTGGGGTGTATTACCTGACCAACCTTTTTGTTTACAACTAATATTAGAGCTTGGATCAGGGGATACTTTTTGAGCAGTCAAGTTCGCTACACCTTCATGAAAGATATCATCCATGGAGATACCTCTGGCAAAATGGTGAGTTAATTCATGGGCCATTAAGTTGCTTTGGCATGAATTTTCACCTCTTTTGTTCCACTTTTCAATTTCTTTTTGTATCTCAGCTTTCTCTACCGGCCAAACTATACCCACATCTGTAGTTTTAGCAGAACCTGAACCATAAACAAATCTAACTACAGCTCTATCCAGTGACGAGTCTACTTCTAGTTTGTCTTTAACTTGATTGTGACAGGTTTTCATCTGTGCTAGAACTTTATCTCCGATCTCATTAAGCTTATCCGGAATAATAGCAGTATATTGCCCGTCTTGAAATTTATTCTCATTTTTCAACGGTTCAGTTGGGCAATATTTACGCTTGCAAAAATCCGCTTCTCTGTCCTTTTGTTTGCACATCTCTACCAAATCCTTACAGCTATTTACTTTCTTTGAGCTTAAAGAATTTAAACTTATTTCAACCTCTGGAACGCCGTTTTTTATATCCCTTTTACTAGCTTCATATCCAACATCCAAATCATACAATTTATTAGAATTTTGAGCCCGATAAACTCCACTGAATCTTATTGGCTTGAGAGTAATTTTGCTTCCATTTGCATAAAAACTGAACTTCAACCAATATTTATCCGAGCCAAACTCTTGTTGTTGCTCCAAACTTAGCTCTCTGATCTTCTCTAATTTAACAGCTACTTGATTATCCGCAACTACTGCATCACCTTCACGTAAAGTATATGTACCATCACCCCGAGCTACTATAGAGCTATCTTGTAGTTGAAACTTGGTAGAACTTAACTTACCACTATTTTGACTATTCTGCTTAGCTTCTTGGCTCAAATCAGACCAAGAGGTGTACTGTTCTGATTTCTCTATAGTTATAATCCGGTCCCAGCGATAGCCGAGCTGGTTAAACTCTTGTTGATCTTCTATTATTTTTTTTACTATCTCACCTTCTTTGTTTGGATGTTCTTTCAATATATACACATCTTTTGAGTCCGGGTATTTGATCAAGGTTCCTACCGGATGATGGTCCGTGTAATCTATCGGACTATCGCAAGTTTCATATCTATCTAACAGCCGCGGATCCACATCAGTAACCCAGCTCCACTTATAATTTAGCTCATTAAAGACAGTTTCTGATTCGATCCAGCACTTTTGGTCTTTTAGTAGAATATAGGTTTTTGGATCATCTACAGTCTTGACTAAAACTCCGGAACGAAAGTTTTTCTTTGGGCCCCAAGGCATGAAACCCAAACCGTCTTTAGAAATTGCATTAAGTATCGACTGATTTGTCGCTTTTACTTGCGACCAGGAATCAAAATAACTGAAAAATACATCCGGGTTTTTAAATGGTCTTTTAGTGCAATCTTTGGTTATATAATAGACAGCACTCGAGTCTGGACTGGTGTAAGCCCGTTGGGGG
>JBDGRL010000047.1:0-31766 GCA_042218065.1 Candidatus Magasanikiibacteriota bacterium
AGTCCTTAGCTGGGAGGAAATACATTTATCAGCTTTATCCTTTTAATTTTGATGAGTTTTTGCGACTTAAGGGTGCTGATATTAAGGTCCCGGATAACCACGATAGTATCAATGAGTCTATCTTTAAGTCAGTGAATAAATATTACTGGGAGTATATTGAGTATGGCGGATTCCCTCAGGTAATTAAAAAAGAAGACAAGCAAGAAAAAGAAAAAACACTGGAGGATATCTTTACGTCTTATTTTCAGTTTGAGGTGGAGCAATTATCTCAGTTTCGTAAAGTCAGTAAACTAAGGGATTTAATTTTACTCTTGTCTAGCCGAGTGGGTAAAAGATTAAATATAAATAAACTGGCTAATGAGCTAAAAATATCGAGAGACACAGTAAATGAGTATATATCCTTTCTAGAAAGCACTTATCTAATATCACTGATAGACCCCTATAGCCAAAGTAAAGATGTGGAGATACGCAAAAGTCCAAAGTTATATATGATCGATTCAGGGTTGGCTAACTATATTGCTGATATTAACCAAGGTTCAGTATTTGAGCAAAATATTTTTCAGCTTTTACGAAAGGAAAATAAGATAAATTATTACCAAAAGAAAAGCGGCACTGAGATTGATTTTATAATAAACGAGAAAAAAGCTTTTGAAGTTAAGACAAACCCAAGAGAGAAGCATTTGAATAAACTAAAAAAATTAAGCAACTCTCTAGGTTTTGATTCATATGAAATAGTTTCTAGAGAATATACAGAATTAACAAATACCGTATTCGGCTTTGAGCTCTAATATTATGAATTTATACGAATTTGAAGGAAAAAAACTATTTAGAAAGTATGACATAGCTACCCCTCAAGGAGTGGTAGTAAGAAGAGATGATGATATAGAGCAGGCCTACAGAGGGGTTCCGAGCGATGAGGTAGTAGTAAAAGCTCAGGTTCTATCGGGCAAGCGTGGAAAAAATGACGGTATAAAGTTTTGTTCTACCCTTAACCAAGTAAAAAAAGCTACTAGCGAATTATTTGATAGAAAGATAAATGACCAGTATGTAGCAGCAGTACTAATCGAAGAGCAGCTACCGATAAGAGAAGAACATTATCTATCAATAACCTATGATACTTCTAAAAAACAGCCCATGCTGATCTACAGCAAAGAGGGGGGTGTAGATATAGAGTCGGTACCGAAAAGTAAGGTTGAAGAACGGGCTCTGGATATCAGATCAGAGGATCTAGAGCTAGATATTCCATATTCACAGAAGTTGTGGAACTGCTTTAAATCCGAGGATGCCAGGCTGGTTGAGATTAATCCACTGGTAAAAACTAAGTCCGGAAACTGGGTGGCTGCCGACTCTAAAGTTGCTTTGGATGATGATGCGATGTGGCGTCACAAAGAAAGAGAGTTTGAGCCAAGGACTATGATGGGCAGGCCGCCCACTGAGCGTGAAAAAAGAGCTAGTGAGATTGATCAAGGCAGCTATCGTGGCACAGCCGGGAAATACACCGAGATGGACGGCAACATTGCTTTGCTTTTCTCTGGTGGTGGAGCTAGCATATCCAGTATGGATTCACTGATCGAGCAAGGTTTACAACCCGCAAACTATACCGAGTATTCTGGCAATCCTCCACGAGAAAAGGTACGTGAGCTTACCAAAGTAGTGCTATCAAAGCCGGATTTGAAAGGGCTTTGGATAGCCGGTGGAGTAGCAAACTTTACCAATGTAAAAGAAACTTTTTTGGGTATAGTAGATACGCTAGAAGAATTTCAGCCCGATTATCCTATAGTAGTAAGGCGAGCTGGTCCTAAAGATAAAGAGGGTTTGGAATTGATGCGTGAATGTGCCGAAAAAAATGGTTTAGATATGAAGTTATTCGGTAAAGACACTTCCATGGATGAGACAGCTCAAATATTAGCTGATATGATTAAATAATATGTCTATTTTAATACAAGAAAATACAAAAGTATTAATCCAAGGAATCACCGGCAAAGAAGGTCAAAAGGCTGCCAAATCAATGATGGAGCTGGGAACTGAAGTAGTCGGTGGTGTCCGTCCGGGCAAAGGCGGAGAAGAAGTGCTTGGTCTACCTGTCTTTGATACAGTAGCGGATGCTAAAGAAAAGTTTTCGGATATTACTACTTCTGCTGTTTATGTGCCCCCTTTTGCAGCAAAAGAGGCTGCACTAGAAGCAATAGAAGCAGGGGTTCCACAGATAAATATAGTGACAGAAGGTATACCGATACAAGATACTGCTGAAATTCTAGCTGAAGCTAGGGAAAGAGATATTCGCATTATCGGACCGAGTTCACTCGGGTTTATTTCCCCGGGAGACGGAAGAGTCGGCATGATCGGCGGTAGAAAAGACCAGGTAGAAGAGATTTATCAGCCCGGAAAGATCGGAATTATTTCCCGTTCGGGAGGTATGAGCAACGAGCTGGCTTGGCAGGTACGGCAAGCCGGGTATGGCCAATCAACTGTAGTGCATGTCGGTGGTGATATGCTTATGGGTACCGACTATAAGGATCTGCTTGAGCTATTTGAAGAAGACGGACAGACTGAAGCAGTTATACTCTTTGGAGAACATGGAGGTAGCTATGAGTTTGAAATAGTTGAGTTAATAAAAGATAATAAATTCAGTAAACCTTTAGCAGTATATGTTGGGGGTGAATTTGCAAATAATCTGCCTGAGGGTATGAATATAGGTCATGCCGGTGCAATAGTTGAAGCCGGCAAAGGTGCAAAAGCGAAAGCTCAGGCACTAGAAGAGGTGGGTGTTAAAATAGCAGATCATTATGAACAATTAATTCATCTAGTTACATAAAATGAACTTTAAAACATCAATCACTAAACTAGTGGACGGACAAGAAGAGATCAGAGGGCACAAATTAGATAAGCTAATACAAGAGAATGGTTTTGTAGCCGCAATTTATTTATTAACCAAAGGAGAGCTTCCGGACGAAAAAGAGAAAAAGATGTTTGAAGCTCTGCTTACAGCAGCGATAGATCACGGTCCCGGCACGGCTTCGGGGATGACCTCTCGTATTACCGCTTCAGCTGACAACAGCCTTCATACCTCGGTAGCTTCGGGTATCCTAGCTATGGGGGAAAAGCATGGCAGCGCTATCAAAGGTGCAATGAAATTCTTCTATGATAATGGGGGCTCTGAGGATGTAGAGCAATTAGTAAAACAAAGGAAAGAATCGGGAGATTATATCCCCGGATACGGTCATCCAGAGTTGGACCAAGATAAGCGCAGTCAAACTCTGTTTGATTTGGCTGAAGAGTTAGGCTTTTATGGTAAATATTGCCGGTTTGCAGAAGATATTAGAGAGGAGCTAAATAATAGCTCTTCGACTACTATTCCACTAAATATAGATGGAGCGATGGCGGCTATTTTATGCGAGCTTGGTTTTGACTGGAAAATAGCGAAAGGTATATTTATTATAGCCCGAGTTCCGGGTCTTGTAGCGCAGGTTTTTGAAGAGAAAGAGCAAGGTGGTAGTATTAAAAGGCTGGGTGAAGATGAAATTGAGTATAAATAAATAATCTACGACAAAATTCTACTATAACCTTTACTCCGCCACAGATTCCTCCGCTTCAGTACCAAAACCGAGCAGCACAAACATTATCATACTACCGGAAATAATTCCTGCTAGGTTTGCTAAATATAGTAGACTACTATTCCTCCACACATTTGGCTCCATCATAGCTAAACCTATGCCTACTGTAGCTAAAGGTGGTATCAAAGCAACGGAGATAGCAATACCTACTATTCTTTCTGACAGGTCAGGAGTGGAATAAGCATAAGCTCCTACCATACCACTAAAAACTGCTACCATTAAATGAAGTAAATTTGGCTCAATTCTGGATATTATTTGTGCAGTTTTACCGATTTCTTCACCGGCTAAATATTCTACTGATAATCCTGACAGGTAAGCGCTAATAACCCCAACCAAGGTACCTAATAGGATTATCCCTAGGGCTTTTATAGAGTCTTTTATTTGAAATGTTAGAAAATTCAACCCAAACCCAAAGACCGGAGTAATAATAGGAGCAATCATCATTGAGCCTATAACTACCGCTACACTGTCGAGTACTAAACCTAAGGCTGCAATTAAACTAGAAAAGAACATCAAAACAAAAAAAGGCTTGTTCGGTTCATTATATTTATCAAGTTTTTTCTCAGTGCGTTTTCGGTTCCAAAAAGTTTTTGAGAACAGAAATTTCATTTTTTGTAATTATTGAATTAATTTATTCTAAATCATTAATTACGCCTTGAAGTTTATCCGGTAGTTTGGATGTATTACATATTTTACCATTTTTTAGATCATAAAAACATAGTTTTCTAGCATGTAAGAACGGTCTATCAAGTTTTTTATCTAAATTATTCTTTCTTTTGTCTTGGGTGTAGTGTTTTTCTCCTACTATCGGATGATTGTAAGCATATAGGTGTGCTTTGATCTGGTGAGTTCTGCCTGTTATGATTTGTACATCTAATAATGTGTATCCGTTCAAAGCTTTTTTAATCTTTATTTTAGTAATAGCACGTTTGCCGGAGTTCGAACCTGAAGGCTTAGCTATCATTCTGCCATCATTACCTCTTGCTATGGGGAAAACAATAGTATCCTTTTTTGCATCTATTTCTCCATGTACGAGAGCTGTATATCTTTTCTCTATCTTTCTTTGCTTAAACTGCTTTTTTAGATGCTCGAACATTTCTTGATTTCGGGCTACTACCAATAGCCCGGATGTATCTTTGTCCAGTCTGTGCACGATTCCCGGTCGGTCATCAAACTCTCCGACCGTTTTTAATTCTGGATATCTATCCAACAGCCAATGTACCAAAGTTACCTTCTCTTTTTTTGCAGTTGGATGCACTAATAGTCCGCTTGGTTTTTCTACCACTATGTAATTTTCAGATTCATCTATAACTTTTATGTTTAGCTGCTCTCTTTCTTTTTTAGCTTGTTGGTCACTCTTGTCATTTATAGGGTATATTGTAACTTCATCACTTTCTTTTAGCATTATTCCGCTTTTTTCAGCTCTGTCTCCGTTTATCTCTACCCGACCCATTTCTATTCTTTTTTGGATCTGGTTGCGTGAAGTGTCTAACCTTTCGGTTAAGAATATGTCGAGCCGTTTATCTTCGTCTTGGGTTTCTGCAGTCCAATTTTTGGATTGTTTTAGCATTTATGTATCTCAAATTAAGTTAGTTTCATATTAAAAGAGAAAACAATAAAAGCAAAACTTGTTTGTTGGGCAAATACTAGATTTATATGGGAATTTAATAAATAAGAGGTAAAATAAAAAATATAAAGCTTAAAACTTAAAATAAAAAGTGCCACCTGATTCAGGCGGCACTCCCCCCTAATTTGTTAGTATCAGTCTTCGAATTCAGGTAGTGGTACGCTTAATGTGGATTTTGCACCTCTTATAGATAGTTTCAGCAACTTCTTTGTTCCGGTATCAAACCACATATCATTTTTCTCGAGCTTTTTTAACATATCTTCGTATTCCCTGAATTCAACACCAATCGTAACACTTGTAATAAAATATTTTTAAGTTTTATTTACCTTTTAGCCACAGGTTTCTTATATCCACCACACACATAGAGACAACAAGAGAAGAAACAAGAATTCACATACATCGGGAGTTAGAAAAGGGCTGTAGAAATGGAGTCAATTTGAGATGAAGAAACTCATCACTCAAAAATGAAATTGCTGATTAGAGGAAATACAAATAAATTTTATTATAATAAGCAAAAATTGCTCCCCCGAATGGATTCGAACCACCTTTATAATTTAATTAAGAAGCTATTGAATAAGCTAAAAAATCATCCCGGATTTAGCTCTATGAACTCACCAGATGAATTAGAGGAATAAGTGGGGGCTAAAATTGTGCGTCCGGATGGAATCGAACCATCGACATCCGCCTTAAACTACCGTAGAGTTACTGCACTCAAGAGAAATATAAATGCTTGTTCTTGTGCGCTAGGATGGATTCGAACCATCGACATCCGCCTTATAAGGACGGTGCTCTAACCCCTGAGCTACTAGCGCATTTATATTTCTCTTTCGTTTAAAGCTCCAAGGACGGTGCTCTGACCCCTGAGCTACGGACGCAATTTTACTTCTTGCATATTTTAGCAATAAAAAGGAACTAAATCAAGGGTTACAAAATTTTATACTTATGCTATAATTATACTCACTATGCAAGAAAAAATTAGAAAACTAAAAAATATAGCAAAGCTGAAAATGAAATCCAGTAGTGATCCCGTTCATGATCTGGATCATGTGAGACGAGTAGTAGACTACACCAAAGAAATATTATCTGAGTACGACTGCTTTAACAAAAAGCAAAAACAAGCTGTGATTTTAGCAGCTTGGTGGCATGATGTAGGTAGAACTATAAATGGAAGCTCTTCTTTTTTGGTTGTCTCCTTTTTCTTTGATGATTTACTTTCAGCTTTAAATTTATGGTTTTTTACGCTCAAGAATGGTTTATTTGGAAATGTAGTTGGTATATCTACGAGGATTATCTTTTGTAGTAATTTAGGAGAAAACTCTATCATCAGTAAGATTTTATTAACTGAAGATTCTAGAGAATTAATGTCTATCTTACAAGATGCTGATCAGCTGGATTTACTCAGTACGGACAGGATGCATAAATTGTATCGTTTGTCTGAAAAATCTGTGTTAGTCCAGTATGGTTATAAATCTTTAGTCTGGTGGTATTTGCACAAAGAAAAGCTAAAGTTTCACACAAAGAAAGCACGACAGATCTCAAAAAAACTTTTGAATAAACTTCTAGAGTGGGTTGAGACTGAAGTAGAAAATCTTCATTCTGCACTTTTTGGAGAAAGTTTTACTTGCCGCAGTACCTACAAACTTCGTCGTATTTGTCGGCAAGCCTCGACTTGAAATTAGTTGTTTTTTTGAATACAATTGTTGCATATAAATAAGAAAAAATGACCAACATAAATACCGACTCTATTTTTATTTTATCTGGTCCTTCCGGTGCAGGTGAGGATTCGATTATAGAAGGGCTTCAAGATAAGATCGAGGTTGAGCGGACTATTACCACTACAACCAGAGATATGAGAGAGCATGAATCGGAAGGAAACCCATACCACTTCATCTCCGAACAAGAGTTCCGGGAAGGGATAAAGAATGACGAATTTTTTGAGTATGCAGAACAAGATAATGGAAATCTATACGGCATAACATATGAGGAGTTGAAGAGAGTAGTGAACCTGGACAAAGTTGGAGTTTGGAAAATTGATTATAAAGGAGTAAAAACGGCCAGAAAAAAATTGCCTGATATTATAGCAATTATGGTTTATGCTCAAATGGAGAACCTTAAAGACAGGATAATATCTCGAGGTACATCCTCTGATGAGTTTGTACAAGATAGGCTGGATTATGCAAATGGCTGGTTTGAGAATGAGGATTTATTCGACTATAAGGTTAGAAATAAAGAGAACCAACTGGATAAGGCGGTAAAAGAGGTCTTAGAAATAATAGAAGAGGAGTGCCCTAATAAGTTTATACATTATAAATAATTTTATCAGGCGAAGTTGACAAAAAACTAGTTTTGTACTATACTCTAGCTCGTAGTAAAAATATAAATTAACAGCATGTCAGAAGAAATTTCTAACAAAAAAATTAGAGACAACATAGAACCTGGTATGGAGATACGACTGAAGCAAAGAATTCACGAAAAAGATGCTTATGGAAACGAAAATGAAAGAACCCAAATTTTTGAAGGTACAGTTATCTCCAGAAAACATGGTACAGAAAAGGGGGCTACCATGACTATTCGAAAAGTAGTAAGCGGGGTAGGAGTAGAAAAGATTTACCCAATCTACTCACCTATAATTGAAGAAATTGAAATTTTGAAAAACCAAAAGGTTCGCCAGTCTCAGCCATACTACCTTAGAGATCAGGATAAGAAACTGAAGGAAGAGGAGATAGATATAGAAACAGCTTAAAATATACTCAGTCATTTACTGACACAATTTTAATTAAAGAGTTTAAAAATCAGCCTTCGTGGCTGTTTTTATATTTACTGTTTAGTTTTGTATAATAACCTAAACTCTTAACTGGTAATCATGAAAGGATTTTTACTCGGGATCGGGGGTATAGTAGTTGGAAGCCTCATGGTAATATATACTGACTGGATTATCAGAAATTTTGGAAGAAACCGTTGGGCAGAACAGCACTTAAGTACTAGCGGTGGTTCCCGATTATTTTACAACCTGATAGGTATTGCTATTATTTTTATTTCATTGTTGGGTATGACAGGTTTGTTGGGAGATATTATTCTTGGGATTTTCGGCGGTTTATTTGGTGGGCTTAAATAAATATTATGACTACACACCATCGTGGACACCACATGGTCGATCCCAATGTCTTATTTAGAAAAGGTCAGCTGCAGCCGGGTATGCATATTGCAGACTTAGGTTGTGGCAGAACCGGTCATATTGTTTTCCCTGCTTCTGAGATAATTGGTGATGACGGTATAATTTATGCTGTAGATATACTAAAGGATGTACTTAAAATAGTACGGAAACGAGCCAAAATGAACAATATAGAAAACATTCATACTGTTTGGGCTGATCTTGAACAAGTAGGTCACACCTCGATACCAAAGAGTAGTTTAGATGTTGCTTATCTCATAAATACACTCTATCAGGCTAAAGATCATGAAGCTATAATAAGAGAGTCTTCTCGTCTGATGAAAGATAAAGCCAGATTTGTAGTAGTGGACTGGAAAGATAGAGATATTCCTTTTGGTCCTGACGATGAGGATTATGTAGACTTTGATCATATAAAAGATCTGTCACAGAAAGAAGGGTTTACACTGCAAGAGGATTTTGAGCTGGGTGACTACCACCAAGGTACGGTTTTTTATCGGAACCAATAAGAGACGAGATTGGAAAAATATATTCTTTAACTCAAATTTTACATTAGAAATGCCAAAATCAGCCTCAACAAGAGATATTGGCGACTGGGGAGAGCGCAAAGCTTGTAAATATTTACAAAATCATGGGTATACAATAGTAGAAAGAAATTATCATACCCGTGCCGGTGAGATTGATATAATAGCAGCCTACCAAGACAATCAAGAAAAATCTCTAAATTTTATCGAAGTAAAAACCAGAAGCTCAAAGCCCGACAGTGGAGAGGCCGAGCACGCCACAAAAGCGACAAAGAAGTTTCAAAAAATGATGACGATAGCAAGACAATACTGCTCAAAGCAGGATAAAAACTTATCTCAGTGTACTTTTAACTTTGAGCATATTAGTGTGTATGTAGATAAGAAGGGGGGCAGTGTGAGTATAAAGAAGTATCCTATCTTGAATTAGTTTTTTAATAGCTACAGTTTTATATTTTAGAACTTAGCCCTGATTGGGGCTTTTTTTATTTTTTTAAAATTGACTAAATATAGTAGAAAAGTTTAATTTAATCTGTTTTAATAGTAAATTGTCATCTAAAAGGGTTGACAAACTTTGAACACTATGTTATAGTTTAATGATCAGTCTGAATAAGTCAGGCTGAGTGCAGCTGAGAAGCTGTTTCGTTCATTTGCGTTCTCTCACAACTGGAGGCCCAAAATGGAAGAATCGGAGACTCTCGTGAAGCAGTGGAGTCAGATCTGCGAAGTCGAAGACACCGAAGAAAGGTGGAAGCTCACCTTCGCCGAAGATGCGGTCCTGCTGGAAACACTGGAGAGGAAATACCCCGAATGCTTCGAGACCAAAAAGACCCCCTCTTGTGATGTGAAGAACAACAACCAGTCAAAATACCAACGCTTCAAGAACAGTGAGGGAGTCTCTCTGACCAGAGTGCTGGCCGAAGTGGTTGAACCCGGACACCACCTGACCGAAGAGTTGTTCGAGGCGTTCAGATACCGTTGGAATGACCACGATTGGGACATTGTTCGGGCGCGCAAGTCTCTCGGAATCCCCGTTGTGACTGAGTTTGGCAATTTCCCGGACTCAGATGTCCCTTCTGGTCCTCCCCTGGAGCTACGAAAGCAGCTCCAGGAAGCTCAAGACCGGCCGTTCTTGCAGGTCGAACACCGAGGTGAGGACCTCATCTTGGTCCACCGGATGCTGGACCCCGGCGGCATCGATTTTGGGGAGTTGGATCGCTTCCACTTCTCCTTCGTGCCCGCCTTTCGTCTGAGGACCGATGTGGATCTGGTGCAGCTGAACAAAATCGAAAAGGTCTTCGGGCACATGATGGAGGGAATGTAAGAAGTAGATTGGCCTAACCTGATCTTTTAGGTTGGCATGGTCACACCGAAATAGCGTCACTTCGAAAGAGGTGACGTTTTTCTTTTGTATTAGGTTTTATTCTTCAGCTATTTCCCAGAGTTGATTAAAGAGATTGAGGTAGCCGTCAACCAGAGAGGAGTCCTTTATTTTAACAGCAGCTACAGGCTTAGTTTCATCAGAGTAAATAATATTTAAAACTGTATCTGCATTTGGGTACACATGAATGCCGGAGGGATTTTTAAGTTCTTGGGGCAAATATCGTACATCATAAATGCCTTCTTCCTTAAGGGGTTCCCTCAAAGCTTCTCTTTGGTGTTCATATGCTAATGTTTTTATGTGCAAATCTTTGCTGTGAGCAGTTTTATGATAATCTTCCCAAATTTTAAGCATAGTCTGGTTCATAAAATCTTGTCCTCCTGTACCTATAATATATTTGGTGCTACCATCCGGCATTGATCTTATTATCTGTTGTAGCAGGTTTAGATATTCCTCGTTACCTCTATGTACAGAGATGCTTTGTAAGTCTGACTCTAGAAGTTTAGAGATATTTTTTGATACATCTTCGGCTAAATCAGCCTTCTTTTCAAACTCAAACTCCAGTGCTTCTGGTGAGGAGGCGTGATAAACCTTCTTTCCTTTCTCTTTGGAAATGTTGACTAAATTTCTATCAGCTAGGTGTCTAAGTGAGGTATAGACCGAGTTTCTATGCAGTTCTGTGCTCTTTATTATCTCTCCTGCAGGAGAGGATTCTAGCTCAACTAACTCTAAATAAACCTTGGCGTCATTTTCTGTAAAATCTAACTTTTTTAGTTTTGTGGTTAATTCATCTTTGTTCATGTGTAAATATAATTGTAATAAAAAGCGGTGAAATTATAAAGTTTAATCCCGTAAAGCTTAAATTTGAATATTTACAGCCCTAGAGTATTGAAAAATTCATATATTAAGAAGGTGTTTGAACCCGAAACTTAAAATAGTATTTCAATCCTACTTTGACAAGAAAACAACTATCTGTTACTCTATGTTTAGCAGCTTAACGGCTGCTGTTATTATTTTTAAAAGTAATTTTATGCAATCGGAAATCAGTAAACAAATAAAAGTAATCTGTCAGGAAAAAGATGTGGATGAGGAGACGGTTTTGTCGGCGATTGAAAAAGCCCTGGCTTCTGCTTATCGTAAGGATTTTGGCGAGGGTGACCAAAATATCAAGTTTAACTTTGATCCCGAAACCGGAGATATGGAGGCGTGGGATGAAAAAGAAGTAGTAGAGGATATGGACGAAGAAGAGCTGGAGTGGTCCCGAGAAGAGTTTAAGCGACGTAGAGAAGAGGCTCGGAAAGAAGACAGGGAGCTGACAGAAGAGGAGTTGGAAGATCTGGTACACTTTAACGATAAAGAACAGATTATGATCTCAGAAGCGAAGGAGATTGATGAAGATGTTGAGGTTGGGGATACTTTAAAAATCCCTTTGGAGATCCCTGGAGAGTTTGGTCGTATGGCTGCTCAAACAGCAAAACAGGTAATAATCCAAAAGCTGAAAGAAGCTGAGAGGGAAAATGTATATGAACAATTCAAAGAAAAAGAAAACACCATTATCGAAGGCGTAATTCAGAGTGTAAAAGACAGCGGAAATGTTCTTGTTGATTTGGATAAAATTAATGGCTTTCTTCCGCAAAAAGAACAAAACCCGAATGATGATTATCAGCCGGGCAAAAGATTAATTTTCTATATCAAATCTGTTGAAAAAGGATCAAAAGGACCTGAAATACTACTTTCCCGTTCTTCGAAGGAGATGGTTCGCCTAATTTTTGAAAGAGAGATTCCAGAGATAGAGACTGGGGAAGTGGAGCTCAAATCAGTAGCAAGAGAAGCCGGGAGTAGATCAAAAGTTTCTGTCTGGACGGATGATGACTCTATTGACCCGATCGGATCCTGTATAGGGCGTAGAGGCAGTCGTATTACCACTATTATTGATGAGCTCGGTGGTGAAAAAGTAGATGTAATTGAGTATAGTGAAGATCCTTCAGAATATATCAAAAATGCTCTTTCTCCCGCTGATGTAGATAAAGTAGAGATCAGTGAATACGGGAAAGAAGCTACAGCAATTGTGGAGGATGATCAATTTTCTCTTGCAATCGGAAAAAATGGTCAGAATGTAAGACTAGCAGCAGAACTAACTGGTTGGGTTATCAATGTAGTTGAAAAAGGCGAGGAGACAGAGGTTAGCAGTGCGGACGATACTGATGATTTGAATGAAGAGGTGGATATAGAGGTAGAAGAAGACCAAGAAGATGAGTCTGGTGAAAAAGAAGAAGCAGATGAGCCAGAAGATAATAAGCAAAAAGAAGAGAGTGTAGAGCAGGATGAAAACTCAGAAGAATCCGAAGAAGAGAGTGGTGATGATGGCTCCGAAGAAACAAAAGAAGAAGTAGAAGAGAGCGAAGACGAGCAAAAAGAATAAATCAATGGACGGCCTTCTTCTTATAAATAAGCCGCTTGATCTAACTTCTCACGATGTAGTTGAGGAGGTTAGAAAAATAAAAAATATAAATAAAGCCGGCCATATCGGCACCTTGGACCCTACAGCTGAAGGTTTGCTCGGCATTTTGATAAATAAAGCTACGAAAATATCCCAGTTTTTAGTCGGATTTGACAAGAAATATAAAATACAAGCAAAATTTGGAAAACAAACCGATACTTTGGACCAAGCAGGTGAGGTGATAAAAACCTGTAATGCTGATAAGATCGACAAAGAGAAGATTCAGAAAGTAGTATCAGAGTTGGAAGGTTCAATTAAGCAGAAACCACCAAAGTATTCTGCTATTAAAAAGGACGGAAAAAAGCTATATGAATATGCAAGAGATGAGGAGCAGGTGGAAATTCCCACCAGAGAGGTGGAGATAAAGTACTTACAATTAGAGGAGTTCGATGAAAAAGAAAAAAAGATGACTCTAGACCTGCACTGTTCTAGTGGTACTTATACCAGAAGTATAGTGCGAGACATAGCAAAAAAACTCAACTCATGTGCTTATCAGACGAGACTGAAGCGGTATGAGATAGGTAATTTTAATCTAACCCAGGCATTATCAATATCTGAATGCAAGCAAAACGCCAAGAGCGGAGTGTTAAAGGAGAGTATAGTAAGTATAAATCAGGCGCTTAGATTCTTACCAAAAGTTACAATAAAAGAAAATGCGAGGAAGTTTGCTAAAAATGGCACTCAGCTCCGACCGAAAAATTTTGTAAAAACACCGAATTTGGAGCCAGGGACAAAAGTAAGAGTAAATGATGAGTCAAATAATGTATTAGTTGTAGGTAAAATTTTAAAAAACCCGGATACATCAAGAGCAAATGAGGAGGTGCTAGGGTATGAGACAGTTTTATCTTAGTGCATGTAATGAAAGAAGATTGTAAAATTCTTTAGGTTTCTCCAGTGAGATTGTTAAAAATTTACATATTCAGAGGTTGCAGAAAATCTTTTGAGCTGAAGCGTTTAGCTTATTTGATCAGCGAGTCTCGAAAGGTGCTAGACACCCGTTGAATATTTTTTCACGGCCTTGTAGTGTAGGTTTAGAAGTTTACAGTATTGTGTTACACTCTTAAAAGATGTTTATAGTTAATCTTTCCAAATAATAAGATTCAATGGTTTCTTTGTTTGAAACAATCCTGTATCAACCAATCTTTAACTTATTTGTAGCACTTTATGGTGTTATACCGGATGTAGGAGCAGTTATTTTTATTTTAACAGTAGCAATAAAAGGTGGACTGTATCCTCTTACTAAGTCATCTTTGGATGCTCAACAGGGCCTAAAAGAAATACAACCGAAAATAAAAGAGGTAAAGGAAGAATACGATGATCAGCAAAAAATTGCTGAAGAGACAATGCAGTTGTACCAAGAACACGATGTTAACCCTCTTAGCAGCTGTCTACCTATCTTAATCCAGATTCCTGTCTTTTTAGCGTTATATTGGGTACTTAGAAACGGGTTAGGTACTTCTGATTTTCATTTGCTCTACTCCTTTGTACCAAATCCTGGCCACATTAACCCGGTATCGATGGGGTTGGTTGATCTAGGAAAGTCGGGAAATGTAATTCTAGCAGCGTTGGCAGCTGGTGCTCAATATTTCCAGATGCAGATGATGAATCCCGGTGCTTCTCAAGCTCAACAACAAAGTGAAGAAAGCGGTGAAGGCTCAGAGAAGGCTAATATGATGTCGATGATGAATAAACAGATGAAATATGTTATGCCGTTTATGATGTTGTTTATTGGTTATACACTTCCTGCAGGAGTGGCTCTGTATATATTCTTTTCAACAGGTACTACTGCTATTCAGCATAAATTCCTTGGAGGCTCGAAAGACGACCCAGATCAAAATGATGATAATGGAGGTGACAGTGATTCTGACAACTCCAGCAACTCAAGTAATCAAAATAATAAATCACAAGGAGGTGATTCTGAAGAGGAAGAGGTGATTGAGGGAGAAATAGTAGATTAACCTGAGTAATCCGAGTTTTTAAAAATCTGCTTCAACATTTAGTTTTATAAATCCCAAAATGAGAACCAGTTTTAAGGAGATAAAAGGCAAGGATGTAATGACTACTTCTGGTGTGTATTTGGGTAAAGTTAGAGATATTATTTTTGAGGTAGATACTCAGATGATAATACAATATCAAGTTTCCAAATTTCCTTTTCCTAAGTTTTTTGGAGAAGAAAAACACCTTATTCATCACAAACAGATTGCAAACTTCAAAGAGGATGTAATAGTAGTAAAGGATGCCAGATTTAGAGAAACGAGTGAAGCTGAAGATGTAGAAGCGTCAGAACCAGCAGTTATGCGGGATGATAGTAGTTCGTTATGAAAAAATTGACTAAGCATGTAGTAAAAACTCTTGCTTTTTTTGATAATTTTAATCACCCCTTAACTTTACAAGAACTTCACAGATTTCTTTGGAAGAAAGAGATAGATTTTAGTAGCTTAAAAGAAAATATTGAAGAAATCAAAAATAACAGTCTTGTAGATTTTTCCGATGGTTTTTTTTATTTACGAGACTCAAAGGAAAAAATCGCAACCAGGCAAAAACGAGTTAAGTTTATCAAGGAAAAGACTAAAATTGCCAAAAAAGCAGCACGTAAGCTGACTTGGATTCCATTTATAAAGGCTATATTTGTTTGTAATACACTAGCTGCAAAAAATCCAGACGAAGGAAGCGACATTGATTTTTTTATTGTTACTGAGCCTAGTAGAGTCTGGTTAGTTAGGTTTTTTACTAATTTAGTATTAAAATTATTCAGGCTTAGGGTTGACCTAAACTCAAATAAGGTGAAAGATAAAATTTGTCTGACATTTTTTGCCAGCGAAGAGAAGATGAATTTGTCAGAGTTTTCTATAAGCCAACCTGACATTTATTTAATATACTGGATTCAACAGCTTTATCCTTTATATGATCCTGACAATTATTATGAGAAATTAATAACAGAGAACAGTTGGATAGAAGATTATACCCCTAATTTATCTGAAAAAAAAGAAGTTATCTCAAAGGATAAGGTTGAGCCGGGAGCAATATCTTCATGTGTTAAAAAAGTTTTATCAGCTATGTGGCAGGGAAGTTATGGTGATCTGTTAGAAAATCAATCTCGAAAACTACAAGAACAAAGATTAAAATCTTATCTTGGAGATAATTATGAAAATAATGAGCCTAATGTTATAATTAAAAAAGCAGTCATAAAGCTCCACGAGAATGACAACAGGGAAGAGTATAAGCGGAAGTGGAAGCAAACTTATAGAGAATATTTAGGCTAGGACTTCAATTTGAATCACAAAATCATAAAATAAAAATAAGACTAATTTAATATGCAGGAAGAAGGTTTTTTTCAACGAGCAACTCAATATATTTTTAGAGCCTTCTTGTTTTTACTTCCTTTTCAGACTATATGGATTTATCGTTCGGTCGTTTTAGAGGGGGCGAAATGGCAGTACGGAACACTAGGTTTTTACGGTACTGAGTTATTATTGTGGCTTGGCGTGGTGTGTTATATGGTCTGGTATCTACAACAAAGAAAAATTTTCAGCTCAGAGGTTAATTTTAGCTGGACTAAAGACCGTATATTTTTATCTGTGTGTCTTGCCTTTTTGATTTATAGCTTTGTTTCCATTGGTTGGGCTTTTGATCCAAATTTAGCATTTCAATATAGCTTGTGGCTGATGGAGGCTGTACTTTTGATATCGATATTAATATCCGGTCCTTTTGATAGTAATGAGTTGATCTTATGGTTCACCGGAGGTGGGGTACTGCAGGCTTTACTCGCGATATTTCAGTTTGCTACTCAGTCAACTTTTGCTTTGGATTTGCTGGGGATGTCAAGCCAGCCTATCATCGCAAGTGGTACTTCGGTTATAGAAGGTGGTAGGATCGGAAGATGGCTCCGGGCTTATGGTAGTTTTCCTCATCCTAATATGCTGGGAGGCTATTTGAGCTTTGTCGTGATTAGTCTGATCTCAGCTGTTTCTGTTCGTGATTTCGAGTTTAAGTATGAAAAAATAATAATTTCTATTACTTTAATGATTTTAGCTGCAGGAGTGTTTGTGTCCTTTAGTCGAGCTGCCTGGCTGGTACTGATTGTTACTCTCATTTTTACTTGCTTTCATGTATTCTTTCACAACAAGGCTCATTCTAATAAAGTAACAGATTCCGTAATAGTTACTACAGTTTTGTTTATTATTTTAGTCGTAGTTAGTTTTCCGTTGGTAGAAACTAGGCTCTCTATAAGCTCCAGTACTGAGGTTCGTTCAGTTACTCAAAGAATGTCGGGGATTGCCTTAGCTGGTGCCGTGCTGGAAGATCACACACTTTTGGGGGTAGGTGCAAATAATTATACCGCTGCTCTTATAGATAAAATTCCTGGTGAACCTGGTTGGTTTTATCAGCCGGTACATAACTCCTTTCTGCTGTTCTTAGTCGAGTTTGGATTGGTTGGCACTCTACTTTTGATAGCGGCGGTGATTGCTTGGTATTACTTTATGTTCCATAGGAAAGTTATACACCCGGATGACGCCTTTTATTTGAGTTTGATAATATTTGCTGTATTCATACTAGGTAACTTAGATCATTATTTAGCTAGTAGTTTTGTGGGAATTATGATGCTGTCTACTGTTATTGGTCTATTTAGTAGGATTCATACTCAAAGAGTACTTGATGATTTGACATAATTTTAAAAAAGTGTCACAATGTGGGCGTTGAAAAATAGTTTGCTCCTTTAGAATTCATTTAAGCCTCAAAAAGCCCAGGATCGGGGGTAAGCTTGGCAAGTCGTTACAAAGTATATGCGGAGGTAGCGAGAGCTATCTTCATGACAGGCATGCATATACTCATTATGTAATAGGCTCTAGCCGGGCTTATCTCCGGTTTTGGGCTTTTTTTACTTAAGTAGGACGGTATGTGTTAAATTACCATAGATATTTGACATATTTTATAAAAAGTGCTACTATAATTAAAAGTTTTTAATTTCAGTAGCTCTATGAGTAAAATAATACCAAGAGCAAAACAAGAAAAAATAATGGATTGGATGGACCGGTCCGAGTTCATTGCGATTAAAGGTCCACGACAGGCAGGGAAAACTACTTTATTGAAAGATATTATAAAAGATAAACTAATTAATGAGCGAGGTATAGATGAAAAAGCGGTTGATGTTATAAATTTTGAAAATAGAAACCTGGTAGATAATTTTGAAGATGAGCCTTTAAACTTCATCAAAACCAGACTCAGCGATCAACCGGGTAAAAATTATATTTTGATAGATGAATACCAGTATGTGGATGATGGGGGACAAAAGTTGAAGTTAATATATGATGAGCTGCATGAAGATGTAAAAATAATTATTACCGGCTCAAATTCCTTGGAGTTGACCGATGAATCTGCTCGCTATATGGTAGGGCGTATGTTTTCTCTTTACCTGTCTCCACTTACTTTTAAGGAGTTTTTGTTTTCAAAAAATGATAACGTGGTCAGGAATTTTGATATGAAAAATGAAAAAATTAAAAACTTTTTCTTTGAAGAAGATTCCGTAGAAATAGAACAAAAGCAGGACACTTATCCTAAAATTGAAAATTTCTTCGAAGAGTATGCAGTTTTTGGTGCTTATCCGGCTGTTGTTACAGCTCAAAAAGAAGAAACCAAACAAGACATTCTTCAACAGATCGTGAATACATACATTGAAAAAGATATAATCCGATTATTGAAACAAGGTGAGGTGAAAAAGTTTAGAAAGTTATTGAAGCTGGTGTCGGTGCAAACCGGTAATTTACTTAATTACGAGCAGATTACAAGTAATTTGGATATTCATTTTAAAAAAGTTAAGAAACTTTTATCTTTGATGGAAGAAACTTTTTTAATAAAGAGGATAAAACCCCTCCACGAAAATATGACTACAGAGTTAAAAAAACAGCCAAAAGTTTACTTTTTGGATATGGGGTTGCGAAACTTTCTGACCTCTAATTTTAATGATCTGGATCTGAGAACTGACAAAGGAGAGATAGTAAAATCTATGATCTTGAGTGATATTTACTATAATCAAAAAGACAAAGCTGATATATTTTATTGGCGTACTAAAGCCGGAGCTGAAGTTGATTTTATTATCAGAAAAGGCTCCGATCTATATCCGATAGAGGTGAAATATAAAAAGATGAAAAATCTGAATATCACTAAGAGTGTATTGAGTTTCATCAAAAATTACGACCCCGAAAGATTCCTGATTTTGACAAGAGGCAGTTGGGGACAAAGAGAAGTTGAAGGAACTAAGGTTCTATTTGCTCCGATTTGGTATTTTGATGCAAACATTAATTTATAAATAACTCAAGGGGTCGATAAAAAATATAAATATTATAAATTTGTAAAAATGCAAACCAAAACCTACTTTCGTGAGATAAAAAATAAACACCAAAATAAAAAGTCAGGAGAGCACAGCTATCGCAAATATCTGCAAGATTTTATTGAAAAAACAGTAGAAAATGTAGAAGTAACTAATGAGCCGAAAAGAAAACAGTGCGGAGCTCCAGACTATATCATCGAAAAAGGAGATATTCCGCTAGGATACATAGAGGCAAAGGATATCGGTAAAGATCTAGATAAAGTAGAAAACAGCGAGCAACTAAAACGATACCGAGAAAGTCTGGAAAACCTGATCCTTACCGACTATGTAGAGTTTCGTATCTTCAGAAATGGAGAGAAAATAGATACAGTAAAAATAGCAGAGCTAGAAAACGGTAAGCTGCAAGCAAAAGAAGATAATTTCTCCAAGCTACAAAATATAATCAAAGATTTTTGCAGCTACAAAGGTCAGACCATAAAATCATCCAAAAAACTGGCGAATATGATGGCGGCAAAAGCACGGCTGATGAAAGATGTTTTCTACAAAACTCTAAATCAAGACGAAGAAAACACCCTAAAAGAACAACTGGAAGTATTCCAAGACATCCTTATCAGTGATATGGACGAAAAGCAGTTTGCCGATATCTATGCTCAGACCATCTGCTACGGTATGTTTGCCGCAAGACTTCATGATGACACTTTGGATGATTTTTCCCGGCAGGAAGCGAGAGATCTGGTACCAAAGACCAATCCATTCTTGAGAAGACTCTTTGATTATGTAGCGGGTCCGGATCTCGAAGAAGGGGTAAAGTGGATCGTGGATGAGCTGGCGGAAGTATTCCGCGCGACCAATGTACGAGATCTGCTCGAAGACTTTGGATCTGATACTCAGCAGAACGACCCTATGATCCATTTCTATGAAACTTTCCTGTCAGAATATAACCCAAAGCTTAGAAAATCACGCGGAGTCTACTACACACCCGAGCCGATCGTGAACTTTATCGTGCGAGCCGTGGATGATGTGCTCAAAGATGAATTTGATCTAGCAGACGGCCTAGCCAACACAGATAAAACAGAGATAGAAGTAAATGCACAAGGCACGGACAAAAGACGAAGTGATAATCAAAAGAAAAGAACCAAAGAAGTACACAAAGTACAGATCCTGGATCCGGCTGCGGGTACCGGTACATTCCTAGCGGAAGTAATCAGACAGATCCACAAAAAATTTCAAGGTCAAGAAGGAATCTGGCCCAGCTATGTAGAGCAGGAACTGATACCCAGATTAAACGGCTTCGAGCTGATGATGGCACCGTATGCGATGTGTCATCTAAAGCTGGATATGATGCTCAGAGAAACCGGCTATGAACCGACAGAAAAAGAACAACGACTAAAAGTATTTCTAACCAACAGTCTCGAAGAAGCAGAAAAAGAAAGCGACAACCTATTTATGGCAAAGTGGCTCTCCAATGAAGCCCGAGAAGCAAACGTGGTCAAAAGAGACATGCCGATAATGGTGGTGTTGGGTAATCCGCCTTATTCTGGGGTATCTAAAAATAAAGGGGATTGGATAATGGATAAGATTGAGGAATATAAGTATATTGAAGGAGAACATTTTGGTGAGAAAAAGCATTGGTTAAATGATGACTATGTAAAATTTATTCGTTTTGCAGAGCATTTTGTAGAAGAAAACAATGAAGGTGTAGTTTCATACATTACTAATCATGGATATTTGGATAATCCGACTTTTAGAGGTATGAGATATCATCTTATGAAAACTTTCGACAAGATTTATGTGATAGATCTTCATGGAAACACTATGAAAAAAGAAACAACACCTGAAGGTGGTAAAGATGAAAATGTTTTTGATATACAGCAAGGAGTAGCTATGTTTGTAGGGGTGAAAAATGGTGAAGGCAGTGAATTGGCAGATGTTTATCATGCTGATGTGTGGGGTAAGAGAGAAGAGAAATACAATTTTGTTCTGGATAATGATTTGGATGATATCGAGTTTAAAAAAATTGAGCCTCAAAAACCTAGATTTATTTTTAAGGATAAAAATTACAAACTTCAGGAAAAATACAATAAAGGTTTTAAAATAGATGAATTATTTTCTAAGAATGTGACTGGTCTTGTTACATCCAGAGATAGTTTCGTTATAGATACAGATAAAAATGAGCTATCTAAAAGAATAAAAGATTTTTGTGATAAGTCTTTATCTTACGAAGATTTCCAATCTAAATATGATCTAAGTAATAATTATCAATGGAAATGTAAAGAACAAAGGGAGGAAGTTGGAGATTTTGATAAAAATAAAATCCAAAAGATTACTTATCGTCCTTTTGATAATAGGTATATTTATTATCAAGACAATTTAGTGTTTAGAATGAGAAAAAATATAGTTAAGCACTTACTTCACCCAAACAATATTTCACTTATTGCTTCTAGGCAAGCAATTATAGATGGGGATTTTACACATGTTTTTGTTAGTAAATTTATGTGTGATAATCGGTCTTTTTATAGCAATAAGGGAATACCAAAGATGATTCCTTTATACCTCTACGAAAACTCAGACCAAAAAACACTTCTAGAAGAACAAAATAGAAAACCAAACTTAGATGAAGAAATAGTAGAAAAAATAGCAGATAAGATTGAGCTGGAGTTTACACCGGAAAAAACTGATAAAGAAAATACTTTTGCACCTGTCGATCTACTTGATTATATCTATGCAGTTTTGCATTCACCAAGCTATCGAGAAAAATATAAAGAATTCTTAAAATCAGATTTCCCTCGAGTACCGTATCCAGAAAATGCAGAAGAATTTTGGGCTTTTGCGGAAAAGGGAAGTGAGCTCAGATCGATTCACTTAATGGAGTCAGATAAGGTGGATGATCTAATTACCAGCTATCCGGAAAGTGGTGATAATAAGGTGGAGAAATATGAATATGAAGGAGATGAAGAAAAAGGAAAAGTATGGATAAATGATGAGCAGTATTTTGATGATGTGCCGAAAAAAGCTTGGGAGTTTTATATTGGTGGCTACCAGCCGGCACAGAAGTGGTTGAAGTATAGGAAAGGTGAGAAGCTAAGCCCTCAAGATATTTTACATTGGCAGAAAATGATTGTTGCTTTGAATGAGACTGATGGGATTATGGGGGAGGTTGGTGAGGTTAAGGAATTCTAAATTTATCAAAATAATAATTAACTTTTAAAAAATAACATGAAACTTGAAAAAGCGCATATAAAAAACTTTAGGTCAATAAAAGAGGTAGAAATAAACTTTGAATATAATTGTAGGGGATTAGTAGGGATTAATGAATCCGGAAAAACTAATATATTAAAAGCTCTTAATCTTCTTGATTCTGAAGAAAAAATTCAAAAAACAAATAATAAAAGAATACCGCTTCCTAAAGAAGATACAATTGAAGAGTCGTATATAATTTTTCATTTGGAGTTAAGTGATAATGACATTAAAAAAATAGTTAAAAATATTGAATCTAAGGTATATTCGCAGTATGAGAGTTACACTATCTTAAAAAAAGAAGAAGATAGTCTAAATCTAGAAGAGATAATAGATATGATAAGCAATAAGGTTCTTTATAAAGTTGATATTGAAGAAAAAAGTAGAGATTTAAATTTTACTGGTAGTTCTACTAAGAAGGAGGAGATGAGTATTGTTGAGGGTTGGAAAAAAGTATCTAAGAATTGTCCGAGCACTCATAAAATAGAAGATCTAGAAGAAAAGGTTGAATTAAAAAATTATTATTTGTTAGATGCTAGAAAATTTGAAGAAGAGCCTCAAAAGTATCTCAAGCCTTTAAAGCTAGATGACTTCTTGTCTTTTATCGAGGATAATATTAAAGATTATGTAAGGCACAATTTGCCTAATGTTATATTTTGGGAATATAAAGAAGAAAATATATTGCCGCCAGAGTTAAAAGTAAGAAAATTTTTAAGGGATCCTAATAATTGTAAACCATTAAAAAATATTTTTGAGTTAGCTGGTCATTCTGAAGAAGAAATAAAAGAAGATTTTAATGAGGCTAAAAATAATGGCAGAAACGCTTTGAGGAGCTTTTTAGATAGAATTGCTGCACAAACTACGGAAAAATTTAAAGAAGTTTGGAGAGAATACGATGAAATAGAATTTACTTTAACAGCTGACGGAGATAAGATTATTCCAGGAGTACATGAACAAAACACTTATGACTTTAAACAGAGAAGTGATGGTTTTAAAAGATTCGTTAGCTTCTTGCTTTTGATATCGGTTAAAGTTGAGACAGATAAATTACAAGATACCCTCATATTAATTGATGAGCCCGATATTAGCTTACACCCTGAAGGAACAAGATTTTTGAGAGATGAATTAATAAGAATAGCTGAAAAGAACTATGTAGTATTTAGCACACATTCAATCTTTATGATAGATAGAGAACAAACATCTAGGCATTTAATAGTAGAAAAAGAGAATGAGAAAACTAATATTGAGGAAGTTAATGAGTCTAATATTAAAGATGAGGAAGTAATATATAATGCCTTAGGATATTCCATTTTTGACCCTCTTCAAAAGAATAATTTATTATTTGAGGGGTATTGGGATAAGCAACTTTTTAAGACTGCAATAAATGAAGTTCCTTCAGATTATTCTCGCATTGAAGAAAAATTAGAAGATAATGTGGGCATCTGTCACGCCGAAGGTGTCAAGAGTATAAAAAATATTACACCTCTTTTAGATTTAGCCAATAAAAGTTGCTTTATAGTGACTGATTCTGACACTCCTGCAAAAGAAAAGCAAAAAAAGTTCCAAGAAGCTAACCTTCACGGTAAATGGAGATTGTATGAGGAGATAGACTCAGAGAAAGCAGCTGTTACAAGTGAGGATTATGTTAAATCTGAAGTTATTTTAAAAAGTTTAGAGGGGGTCCTAGATGAAGAAATAAACATTAATCCTACTGATTTACCAGACAATGATAGGTTGAGTTACTTAGAAAGCCAATTAAAAAGCGATTTAAGCTTAACTAACCAGAAGTGGAAGGAAGTTTCTAGAAAGATCAAAAGAGGTGTATTCGAAGACCTAACTCAAGAGGATATAGAGGATAGTTATTTTGAATTTTTAGATAAGCTATCAGAAGAAGTAATGTGGTAATTAAGATTATTTTAATCTATAAGTTCTACTTTCATGTGGTCCCACAAGCCAAATTTCTTTAAAATCAGCCTCTCTTAGGAAACCCTTCAATCCTTTTTTAGCAAAGTCAACGAATTCTTCTTTTAATCCTGGATTAGTATCAATCACGAGAATTAAGTCACTTGGGTCGCAATACGATTTTAGTTTTTCATTTATAGCATTTTTAATTAAATTAGCTATATCTTCCTTAGTATATTCTTCTTTAACCTCTTTTTTAGTACTCAGTTCTCGATGGTATTGTTGATTGAATAAGCTAGTTTCTTGAAATTTAACTTTTCTCTTTCCGTTTTTATAACCCCAAGTATCGATATCCGAATCTTCATTTGGTTCGTTTTCAACTTTTTCTACCTCAGGTTTTTTGAATTCGCAAAGACTACTCACTACATGTTTTTCTTTGCCTTCTTTTGATGTGCTCCAATTAGATGATCTGTCAACTTTTAGTTCCTGGTTGCCATCTTCAGTTTTTCCTGAAGATCCTATTGAAATTGAGTCTTCCATACTTATGGTTTCATTAATTGAAATAAATTTGGCTCCGTGACCGCAAGCAAATTGAAAACTGTCTTTTTCATATTTTTCAATTTCCAAGTCTTTTTTGCAATTTCGACAAATACCCATTGACCAATACATCAAGACTTCTAAATACTCTTGGCTTATATGTGAAGATTTTTCCTTAAGTTGAATTTGTGCCTGTCTTTTAAACTTTTCTAATGGATTCATATTATTTTAACTATTGACATTATCACTTTTTGAGTGATCTGGATTGTCGGCTATAAATTCTCTTCCGTTTCTTTTTCTAACATGTTTAGTCGGATGTTTTCCTGCTTTCACTTGTCGGACAACTTCACTGCGAGGCACTTTATCGCCTTCACCCCAGACGTTGTAAGTTCTGTTTCTTCCATTTTTACCGTCTTTGTTACCTTTTATTCTTGCCATATGATTTTGTTAGTTATGTTAAGTAATAGACAACAAGCCCCTCCTTATTTAGCTGCTTGTTGCGAACTCCATTATCCTGTGTGACAGGCTTTTGAGCAGTAATAACAACCATTACATTGATTGTAATATTTTCTAGCTGCTCGCACCGCTGGCCCACAAGAATTATATTTACCAAGGTATATTCGATTTTTATCCTTTGGTAAATAGTCACATCCAAATCGATGCACTTCGTGATCTCCATTTGGTTGTGCTTTCTTGTTTACGTAGTATCGGTTCATGTGGATAAATAGCGATTATGAAAACTTTGCAAATTATACTATACTTGTAAATATAACAAGATAACCCTCGACCTTGAATAGACACTATGGTCGGGCAATATAGTATTCGCAAAGAGTCAGTCTAAGCTGACTCTTTGTATTATCTTATCTAAGTTATTTTTTGATGTCAAGAAAAAATGAGTTTTTACAATGATGTAAGATTATGTTACTATTATTTTGAAAGCTGGCATTAATTAAAAACATTTTATGTTAAATCGTAGGCAGCTAGGCCAAAAACTAAGACGAGTTCGCAAGGAACTTGATTATTCGCAAGAGTTTGTTTCAAATGAGCTTGGTATTAATCGTCAAGCTATTATTGCGATAGAGAAAGGAGAAAGAAGGTTGGACAGTATTGAATTATTTCAATTAGCTGATTTATATGGTCTAGATATACAGGAGTTGATAGGGGAAGAGAAAGAAGAAAATGAGTTTAAGGAGAAAGTCATGCACTTGCGTAACAAAGAGAATCTGTCAGATCAGGATAAGAAGTCCTTGATGGAGTTTTATAACATCTGCCAAGATTTTGAATATTTAAAGAATTTGCAAGATGAGTAATATTTACGATCAAGCTGAACAAAAAGCATATGACCAGAGAAGAAAGCTGGGGATAGACAAGTCTCCTATCCGAGATATTTTTTCCTTGCTGGAAGATCAGGGTATTTTTGTGGTGAAGATGCCGATTAATACCGACGGTCTTTCCGGTGCTTTTTATTACAATGAAGACGAAGATAGAGCGCATATGCTCATAAATACCAATCGCTCTAAAGGTCATCAGAGATTTACAGCTGTGCATGAATACGGCCATTTTTTGTTTGATAAGAATAGAGAAAAGGTGATAGTGGATGATGGCGGTCCAAAAACCGAAGCAGAGAAGCGAGCTGATGCTTTTGCTGCCAACTTTTTGATGCCGGAAGATGGTGTCAATTTCTATATCAGAAGAACTTTGGGCAAAAAGAGTAAGTTGAGCAATAAGGAGTTGGTGAAAGTAAAAGAAGAGTTTGGTGTGAGTTGGCAGACACTTATTTATCGTTTGCATAATTTGCGATATAAGTTTGATAAGTCTAAAGATGAGATGTTGGACGAGGTTAGTAAGTTAAATTCATTGGCTGTACAGATGGGATATGAGCGAGAACTGCCGGAAGATGATGGAGAGTTTGATTTACCTGCGGAATACAAGCGACTAGCTTTCCAGTCTTACTTCGATGAAAAAATATCTTTAGGTAAATTAGCTGAGATTTTGCGTATCTCTAATGAGGAAGCAAAAGAGAAGGTGGCGGAGATTAAGCAAACTAGATAAATTTAATCACAATTTGTGAATCTATACCGATTTGATATACTTAAATTAGCAAACTAATCAAGACCACTATGCAAAAACAAGAGAAAAAACAAAACAAAAAGAAGATAGACTGGGAAAAGATAAGAAAGTTGGCAAAAAAGATAGCTGAAGCGGAAGATAGAGAACTAATAACTCAAGAAGAATGCGAGAAATTGAAAAAATCAAAAGTGAAATAGAAAATAAGCATATACTTCTTGATACAAATGTTTGTAGTGCTGCTGAGGATTATGTTGGAACGGATTATTTTAAAGATTTCTTTTATTTTTTAGAGAAAAATGCGGAAATACTGGTTAATGAGCTGGTTGAGTTTGAGTTTCTGAGAAATTCTAACTCTACTGATGTTTTAAATTATAAAGAGGGTATTTTAGATGAGATTTCAGAAATGACTTTACAGTTGCCAAAAAACTTGGTTCCAGAAGCACTTGATATTGCTAAGATTTATTTTCATCAAGGTGAGCACGGTATAGAATTTGTAGACTGTTGTTTGTCAGCATTTTTAAAGAAGTATGAAAACAACCTATTTTTAGTTACTGAAAATCATAAAGACTTTCCTCTAATTATACACGATCGTATAGGTACTCATGTTATAGATACCGGTAAAGATATATTTACTTTGGGATTTTACAAATTCAATTCTGATAAATTTGAAGAACAAGAGAAAAAGTTTAAAAAATCTCAAGCAAAGCCATAGATATGCAAAACAACCAACAAAACACAATTAAAATGAATGAAAAGTTCGGTAAGATTGTGAATTCGCGTGAAATGGTAAGAAAAGTCTTGCAAGACTATTTGGATAAAAAAGAGGACTTAGTATTGGATTTTTCTGATGCAGAATTTATATCTCGTTCAGCTGCAGATGAGATATTGAAAATTAAAGGTAAGTATGAAGGTAATATTAAGATAGTTAATACTATTGATGATGTAGAGAAAATGATTCAAACCGTAGCTAAAAGTAGAGCTATTCCTAAAAAAGAGACTGATTTCAATCCAAAAACTATGGATATAAAGGATTTTGTTGGTTAAATTACAAATATCATTATGCAAAACTAAAAAAAGTTTAAACCCTCCAGCAAAACCACAATGATCGCTTTTTTAAATTAAAATGAAGCTAAACCAACACATAACCAAAAGAATAAAAGGCTACCTAAATCTAAACATCTGCGATTTTTCAGTTAGGGCTCCTTATCACATAAATTTCGTCGAAAACCAGACCAAAGAATTGATAGCGAATTTAGGTATTTCTGATAAAAAAATAAAAGAATTTCATCGCGAGTTTAAAAACCAAGCGATAGAGTACGGCTGGGGACTGGGTAAATCTACTCCAGAAGAGCTGGAAGAATATGGAGAAAAGCTAGTAGATCTATATGATCTGGATCAGTCTAATCTGACAAAACGAGGTCTTAGAAAGCTGATGGGGCTTCATGGTATTGGAGTAGATTGTTCAGGCTTTGTTTATCAGGTTTTAGATTATGCTTTCTCACAAGTAGGGAAAGAAAATAAGTTTATACAATCTTTGAAGTGGGAAAGTGATAAAATAGGAGTGACTAGAGCAGATGTTGACTTATTTAATCAATCGAGCAGAGAAATAGATCTATCACAAATCCAACCTGGTGATTTAGTTATTATCAACAAAGAAGAAGATAAACACTGCGGAGTTGTTTTTCAAAAAGAAGAGCAGACATACATTGCCCATTCTTCTTTATTTGTAGAGCCGAGCGGCGTAAGTTATTTTAAGCTAAACATTAAAAACAGCCATCCTAGCTTTGATATCAAAATAGATTTAGACAAAGAGTGGAGTGAGCTTTATCGACAAGGTGCGTTGAAATTTAAAAGGTTGGATATTTAATTCTCACACTCCGCCCCGAACTTCCAAGCGTGAAAAGCTAGACAGCCGGCAACTATTGCCAGCACCCAGCTCAGCCACACCGGCACTTGCCATGCTGCTAACTGCATCTCCCACCCGGAAATTGCTCTGATAAGATGAACTAGTCCTGCTATGGTCAGCAGAAATGCTGTTTTGAGAAAAAAAGCTTTTTTAGACAGCATATGAATATTATTAAATATGATATATTTATTGTAACACATACTTTCACTGTTAAATAATATTTTATGAAGCAAACTTTAGCCAAATTAATCTTAGTTTTAGTAGTTCTGGTCGGAGGGTATTTTGTCTATGGTCAGTTTTATCAACATCAAGAGCCAAGTCGCAGTGATCAGCCGCAAGAGCGCGCCCCTACTTTAAGTGTTCCTGAAGATTGGGATAAATTCACAAGCTCCAGCTTTAGCTTCAGACACCCGCCCAAAGCTAAGATAGACTCCGAGCAAGGGAGAGTGAGGCTACGCTTTATTGGTCCTGGCAGCGAGAAGGGTACTGAGATTACTGATGGTTTTACCTTGTATATAGGTACGGATCAGACTGAAGAGGGTGTATCCATAAAAAACTTGGCTCAATCTAAGTATGAGTCGGCAGTGAAAAATATGAAGGCGATCCAAGAGCCGAAGCAGGTTAACATAGGGAAAAGGAGCGGCTATCAATTTGTAGTTCAAACTGAGCTCGGTAATGACAGCAATAGGATAGTAATGCGAGCAGATAATAATCTGATATTTACCATATCCTACACCATTAGTGACCCAAACGATGAGGGTTATGATCAGCTGGTGGAGAAAATTATCAGGAGTTTGGAGCTGAGCAGATAATTAATTTAGACCAACAAAAAAGCCAGCACTGACAAGGTTATTGCTGAAGCGATGGTGCTGATAATGATGGCCGATGACATAACGTATTGGTCCATCTCATACATATCCGAGAGGGCAAAGTTTGTCAGTGCCACCGGCATAGCTGCTTCTAAAATTGAGATCGATAGATTTTGAGAGGAAGGAAAGAAAAACAAAGCTGACAAGAAAACAAACGGCATTATTATTAGCTTCAAAGCTGATATGGCTAGCCCGTGCTTTATTCCCTCTTCGATCGACCAGTTTTTTACCAGGAAAGTTCCGATCGCAATTAACACTATCGGGGAAGCGCTATCGGCGAGCATTGATAAAAATCTCTCAATAGAGTGTGGCAGTTGAAGCTGAAGTAGATACAGACCAATACCCAAAACTACTGCGATAATTAATGGATTTTTACATAAGGACTGAAGGATATGTTTTACTTTTGCTTCATCTCTACTGTTGTGCTCCAAAATATACAGACCCAGGCTGAAAGCTATTAATATATGTATAGCGATCAGGATGCTTACAGTGCCGCTGCTGTTTGAATATAGACTACTTATAAACGGCGGGCCGATATAGGCTACATTCCCCAGCAGTGCCCCGAATAGGTAGGTGTTAACTAGGTTTGTAGGTAGATTAAATAAACTTACAGTAAGATATACCGCCAGCAGAAAGATTATAAGAGCTGCTAAGTTGAACAAGATTAACTCCGAGCTGATTATATTCTCGCCGCCGGTAGTGGCGAGGCTGTGAATGATAACTGCCGGCAGTGCCAGATACAGAGCAAACTTATTTAAAACACTGGTCCAGCTCAGACAAGACCCCAGACCTAGCTTACACATCAATTTACTCGAGTCCGGCTGAGCCGGAAGCAGCTTTTGCAGTATTGCTCCGGTGGCAATCAGTAAAAATATTGGCAAAATTGATTGTAGTATAGTCATATTAATTAGCTTTTTGTTTATTTTATCAAAAGAATTTATTTTTAACTACTTTGCTTCTCTTTTTGGTGTTAAATTTTGATAGTTGATACGTAATTATCAGACGGAGTCTTCGCTTGACAATTAATTTCTAATCTCCTAAAATTATAACAGCAATGAACACTATCACTCGAACTTTAAGAGTGATAGTTTAACCTTTAATTCTTAATAAGATTGCACTATGGATATTAAACCATTAGGTGATCGCGTCGTTCTTCAGCTTCCCGAGCCTGAAGAAAAAGAGACCGAATCCGGTATAGTTCTTCCGGATACAGTAGACGAAGAAGAGAAAAGCAGGGGCGAAGTAATAGCTACAGGTCCCGGTCGAAGGCTGGATAACGGTGACAGAGCTGAGATGGATGTTTCTGAAGGTGATACAGTTATCTTTAAAGAATGGGGAGGAGAAGACGTGGAAATAGAAGGAGAAGAGTACAAGATCGTAAGCGAAGAAGATATCGTCGCTATCTTAGAAGATTAATTTGTCGGTAGTTTCACTTAGCCGACACTGACTTAGGCTTAATTTTTAACTTTACTCTTAACTAAATACACCTATGTCAAAAGAAATTAAATTTGACCGAGATGCCCGAGAGGAGCTTATGCAGGGTGTCAATACTTTGGCTGATACAGTCAAAGTTACTCTAGGCCCAAAAGGGCGCAACGTGGTTTTAGACAAAGGTTTCGGTTCACCTGACGTAACCAAAGACGGTGTATCCGTAGCCGAGGAAATCGAAGTAGAAGACGAGTTTGAAAACATTGGTGTTGAATTTATTAAAGAAGCGGCCAGCAACACCAATGATGTAGTTGGTGATGGAACCACTACTGCTACCGTTTTGACTCAAGCTATCGTCAAGGAGGGTATGAAGAACGTAGCAGCTGGAGCTAACCCTATGGCCCTAAATCGAGGACTTCACAAAGCCAGCGAAGCTTTAGTAGAAGAGTTGCAAACTAACATTGCCAGCCCTGTAGGAGATAATGATATCAAAGATGTAGCTTCCATCTCCGCCAATGACGAAGAGATCGGAGCTAAAATTGCCGAAGCTATTGATGAAGTGGGAGAAGATGGAGTTATCACGGTAGAAGAATCTCAGTCCTTCGGTCTGGATATCGAGACCGTACAAGGTATGAGATTTGATGAAGGGTTCATCTCACCATACATGGTGACCGACT